>NZ_BAABAQ010000005.1:337617-524374 GCF_039537505.1 Streptosporangium oxazolinicum | reverse complement strand
GGCTCGACAGCCGCACCTCCTCACCGTTCAACGTGATCGTCCCCTCGTCGGGCTGGTGAGCGCCCGCCAAGGTCTTGATCAAAGTGGACTTCCCGGCGCCGTTCTGGCCGAGCAGGCAGTGCACCTCGCCCGCGCGGACCTCCAGGTCGACGCCGTCGAGGGCGCGCACTCCGGGGAACTGCTTGACGATTCCTCGCATCACGAGGAGGGGTGCCGAGTCGGTTGACGGCTCCGGCATGGGGGGCCTCCGTGGATCTTTACGACAGAATCTCGATGGGAACTTCGCTGGGAACTTCGATGAGTTCGCTGAGAGAGAGTGAAGGGGATCCCGCCCGTCCGGCCGGGCCGGACAGCACCAGCGTGGCGCCGCCGAGGTCGGCGTGAACGACGGCGTCACGAATCCGGTTTTCCGGTCGGACGGACGGGATGTCTGGGGGGCGATACCGGGTCGTCACGAGGTATGGCGTCTCATTCGCGCTCCTTCTCGGGTGCCGGTGCCGCCAGGCGGACGTCGATGGCAGTGGGGTTGGAGAGCACCCTCTCCGTGACGATCCCGGCGGCGCCGCGCGAGGCCGCGCCGAAGCCGAGGTCGGAGGCGACGAAGTCGCAGCGGGCGACGGATCCCTCCACGCCCAGCCGCTTCAGCTCCGCCTGCGCCACGGGGATGAGCCGGTCGGCGAGCTTGGCGAAGTAGCCGCCGATGACGATGACGCGCGGGTTGAAGAGGTTGACCAGCGTGGCCGAGCCTCGCCCGAGCCAGCGGCCCACCTCGCCGATCGCCAGGTCGACCCGGGGGTCACCGGCGGCCCAGCGCAGCTCGATCTCGGCCAGCCGCTCCTCCGGGTCGCGCATCACTCCGTCGTGCATGCCGTAGGCGTGGTCGGGGGTGGCCATCCGGACCAGCGCGGCCAGGCCGACCTTCGTCTCCCAGCAGCCGATCCGGCCGCAGCCGCAGCGCTCGCCCGAGGGGTCGACCATGACGTGGCCCACCTCTCCCGCGAAGCCGTCGGCGCCGCTCAGCAGGCGGCCTCCGGAGATCACGCCGCCGCCGATGCCCACCTCACCGGTGAGGTAGACGAGGTCGGACGTGCCGGAGGCGACGCCGCCGGTGAACTCGGCGAGGGCCGCGAGGTTGGCGTCGTTGTCCACGCTGATCGGCACGGTCGGGGGAACACCGGCGCGTACCAGCCACTCGGCCACGGGGACGCCGTACCAACCGAGGTTGGGGGCGACGTCCACGGTGCCGGTGGCGGTGTCGACGAGACCGGGAACGGCCACGGTGATCCCGGCGACCCTGACCTCCAGGAGGTCGAGCTCGGCCATGGCCTCACCGATCACCCGGGCCAGCTCCATCAGGGAGCGATCGGAGTCGCACCCCATGGCGTCGAAACTCACCCGCCGGTCGATCAGCACCCGGCCGCCCAGGTCGGTGGCGAAGGCGGCGATGTAGTCGACGTTGACCTCAAGGCCGAGGGCGCCGACACCGGATCCGTCCAACGCGAGGGCGAGCCCGGGGCGGCCGACGGCGCCCGCGTGCTGCGGCCCGATCTCCTTGAGGAGGCCGCGGGCCTGCAGCTCGCTGACGAGGCTGGTGACCGTGGTCTTGTTCAGCCCGGTCTCCATGGCGACGACCGACCTGGAACGCGGGCCGTACTCGCTGACGTGACGCAGCACCAGGGACAGGTTGGACCGACGCACCGTGGCCTGGTCGGCGGGGGTGCCTGCCGACCTGTTCGAACTCGTCGAACTGCCGTTGCGACTGCCGGTCCAGCTGCGGTGCACGTCACTCCCCTCAATTAATTTGCATGACTGGCCGAATTAAAGGCTCAGTTATGACGGGGGCGCAAGGTTCGAAACGTTTCAATCTGCGTAACGTTTTCGTAACACGGCCGCACGTTTACACATGTACGTCACGTGCACGACAGATACCGAGTTGTTACCGGGCTCGTAGTGCGCGACGGGACACCTCTGTGTTACAAATCCAATTAATTTCTATCCGATACAAATAAAAGCCAGGTGGCCGTGTGATCCAGGAGCAGCACCAGGCCCGTACGGTGGGCGGCACGCCCCAGGCCGCGGGTCACGCCTCGCTCCGCCGGACGAACCTCTCCCTGGTCCTGCGCCACCTGCGTGAACACGGCTCCACCTCCCGGTCCGACATCGCGGAGGCCACCGGCCTGCACCGGGCCACCGTCTCCAACCTGATGGTCGAGCTCCTCGACCGGCGGCTGGTCCAGGAGGTGGGCGTCGACCACGCGGGCGCGGTCGGCCGCCCCCGGCGGGCGGTGGCACTGCACGGCGCGCACATCGGCGCCCTCGGGCTGGAGATCAACGTCGACTACGTCGCCGCCCACGGCGTCGACCTCGGGGGCAACGTCCTGGTCGACCGCCGCCTGGGCTTCGACGCGGCGGGCAGCGGCTCCAGCCGCTCGCTCCGCGAGCTCGGCCTGACGGCCCGCGAGGCCATCGAGGAGATGACGCGCGCCGGGGCCACCCCCGCGGGCATCGGGGTGGCGGTCCCCGGCCTGGTCGACGTCGACCACGGGGTGGTGGCCTTCGCCCCCAACCTCGACTGGCACGACGTGCCACTCGCCGCCCGGCTCTCCTCCGCCCTCGGCCCGCTGCGCGTGCCGGTGACGGTCGACAACGACGCCAACCTCGCCGCCCTCGCCGAATACACCTCGGGGGTCGCGGCCGGTACGGCCGACATGGTCTACCTCACCGGCGAGGTCGGCGTGGGCGGCGGCATCATCGTGGACGGCAGGCTGCTGCGCGGGGCGGACGGCTTCTCCGGCGAGGTCGGGCACCTGCCGGTCGACCCGAGCGGCGGGCGCTGCGGCTGCGGGCGGTTCGGCTGCTGGGAGACGAAGGTCGGACTGGCCGCGCTGGTGCGCATGGCGACCCCCGAGCGGGCGTACGGACCGGGCTCGGGGCCGGTGCCCGACCCCGAGGAGCGGGTAGCCGAGATCGCCCGCGACCTCGCCGCCGGTGACCAGCAGACACTGGTCGCGGTCGCGGAGGTCGGCCGCTGGCTCGGGCTCGGCGGCTCCATCCTGGTCAACCTCTTCAACCCGCGCGTGATCGTCGTGGGCGGTTACTTCGCCACCCTGGCCGGATGGCTGCTCCCCTTCGCCCAGGCGGAGCTGGAGCGCCTGGTCGTCGCGGGCCCCGCGGCCCGCTGCCGTTTCGTCGCCTCCGACCACGGCTTCGGCGCGGCCTCCCGGGGCGCCGCGAACGTGGTGATCAACCAGATCGTCAACGACCCCACCGCGATCATGAGGACCGGCTGAGGACCGGCGCGCGAGGGGCCGGGCCGTGGGGTGGGGACGATCTCTTCTACGATCGGGGACGTGACCTCCCCGATCTCACGTTCCAGTGCCCGGATCCTGCTGGTCGACGCCGACGACCGCCTCCTGCTGTTCCGCTATCCGGCACCCGCGCGCTGGCTCGTCGAGCACTACTGGATCACGCCGGGCGGAGGGGTGGACGACGGCGAGACACTGGTCGCCGCGGCGGTCCGCGAGCTGCGCGAGGAGACGGGACTGGACGTCACGGAAGAGCGCATGGGGTCCGTCGTGGCCCGCTCCTCCGGCCTCACCTGGTTCGGTGACGTCCGGATCTCCGCGGTCGACTCGTTCTTCTTCCTGCGCGTCGACGGCCACACCGTCGACGCCTCGGGACAGGAGGAGCTGGAGCGCTCGGTGATCTCGGCGCACCGCTGGTGGTCCCGGCACGACCTCCTGACCACCCGTGAGACGGTCTTCCCCCTGAACCTGGGGGCCCTGCTGCCCGGTTTCCTCGCCGGTGACCTCCCCGCCGAACCCGTCCTGCTGCCCTGGCACGACAACGAGTAGCGCCCGGCCGACGGCGGCGGGCCGGTGCCCGCCGCCGTGTCGCGTGCCGCCCCAGGGATTCGAACCCTGATCACCCAGGTCCTGAACCTGGTGCCTCTGCCGTTGGGCCAGAGCGGCCGGGCGTGCCGTACGGCACGCCGGTGTCACGATGTCGCCCGCGTCTCGTGTTTCCTGCGTCGCCGTGCTCCTTGTCACGCCGTGTCTCGTGTTCCTTGTGTAGCCGCGTGGCCGTGTCACTGTTCCTTGTGTGCCATGGCGCTGTGTCGCCGTAGCGCCGTAGCGCCGTAGCGCTGTGTCGTCGTGTCGTCGTGGCGTCGTGGCGTCGGAACGGCAGGACTCGAACCTGCGGCCTTCCGGTCCCTGGCCGGATGCTCTTCCTGCTGAGCTACGTTC
Source organism: Streptosporangium oxazolinicum (assembly GCF_039537505.1). Taxonomy (NCBI): domain Bacteria; kingdom Bacillati; phylum Actinomycetota; class Actinomycetes; order Streptosporangiales; family Streptosporangiaceae; genus Streptosporangium; species Streptosporangium oxazolinicum. The sequence goes on along the minus strand of NZ_BAABAQ010000005.1, from coordinate 520,127 downwards.
CGTCACGCGTCCGGGCCGGTTGGCGTGGGCCGTACCGGACGCGCCGCGGGCCTGCCGACCGGGCGGGGGTCGCCACTCCCCTCGCCGAGTCCCAGTCCCATTGCCCCTCTCCTGCGAGGGCAGAGCCGCAGCGGGGGTTCGAACCCCGTCCTGCCGGGTGGAAGCCGGCTGCCTTACCGATTCGGCCTCTGCGGCGTGTCTCCCGGGATCTCCCGGGGGTGAACCCTTTCAACGGATTCGCGTTCAACGTGCTGCGCTGTGAATTTGTGGAGAGCGGGAAACGGACCACCGCGTACGGCGGCCGAAGCGGTCTCACCTGGCCCCGGAAATAGTCCGAAAATGGAGAAGCCGCCTGGACCGGTGTCTCGGGCGGCTCGATGGTTTCCCTCACGAGGGTTATCCACCTGGCCGTCCGGGAACCAGGACACCGCCTCCGAGCAGCGGGAACGCCTCAAGACTCCCTCGCCACACCGGTGATGCGCCGTGCTTCATCGTCGGTCCTTTCTCAGGTGCGGAGCGGTTGCCCCGGCCTTTTCTCCATTGAACGGCAAAGGCGGCCTCCGAGGCCAATGGTTTTACCCGCGTTTCCCCGGCGGTGTTTTCCCGAGGCTGATTTCCGGTGGCCGATGTGGAATTCACCGGCCGTCGCGCGCCTGCCCGGCCCGTCTCGGCGGTCTCCCCACCGCGGGTCCGTCCCCCTCCCCGTCCACGGTCCCGGGCCGCTCCGGGTGACGTCCGGGCGGCCTCACAGTCGGAGCGGAGTCACCGGTCCCGCCCGCGCGGGCGGCAGGCCGCCGGGTGGCGGGTGGCGGGCCCCTCATCGCGGCCACCTTTCGGTTGTGAGGCGGCACGGGCTCACGCATGATCGATGGAAAGAGCCGATCGCGCGAACCGGCGTCCCCGTCTTCTGATTAGGTGAGTGACATGGCACTTCATCCGAATATCGATCCCGGGCTGGCCGCCGCCCTGGAGGCGACCCCCCTGCCCGCCATAGACTTCGGCGACCTGCGGCCGGAGGACCTGCCCGGCCTCCGGCTCCAGATGGACGCGGCGCGTGCGGCGATGGCCCCGCTCGCTCCGGACGAGCGGGTCACGGTCGAGGACCGGACGGTCCCGGGTCCCGACGGCGATCCCGACGTCCGGCTGCGGATCTACCGCCCGGCCGGGCAGGAGGGTGCCCTCCCCGGCCTGTACTGGATCCACGGCGGCGGGATGATCATGGGCGACGTCGAGATGGAGGACGCACGCCTCAACGAGTACGTCGCCGAGCTGGGATGCGTGATCGTCTCGGTCAACTACCGCCTCGCGCCGGAGAACCCGGACCCTGCGCCGGTCGAGGACTGCTACGCGGGCCTGGTGTGGACCGCCAAGAACGCCGCCGAGCTGGGCATCGACCCGGAGCGCATCGCGGTGGGCGGGATCAGCGCGGGGGGCGGGCTCGCCGCGGGAACCGTGCTGCTGGCGCGCGACCGAGGCGGCCCGGCCCTGGCGTTCCAGCTCCTGATCTGCCCGATGCTGGACGACCGCAACACCACCGCCTCCAGCCACGAGTTCGCCGAGGCGGTCGTGTGGAACCGGGCGGCGAACCTCCTGGGCTGGGAGTCACTGCTGGGTGAGCGGACGGGCGGCGACGACGTCTCCCCGTACGCGGCCCCGGCCAGGGCGGCCGACCTGTCGGGGCTGCCCCCGGCGTACATCGACGTCGGCGAGCTGGAGGTCTTCAGGGACGAGTGCTTCGACTACGCCCTGCGGCTGGTGCGGGCGGGTGTCTCCACCGAGTTCCACCTCTACCCGGGGGCCTTCCACGGCTTCGACGCGATGATCCCCGAGGCGGAGATCAGCCGCCGGGCCGCCGCCGAGCGGGTGGTCGCGCTGCGCCGGGCCCTGTTTGGCTGACGGAGGGACTCAGGCGTACCAGCCGCATGGCCAGGTGAGCCCGGAGCCTGCCCGCGGAGTCGGCGAGGGAGAAGCCGAGAACGGCCTCCGCCCGCGCGATGCGCGCGGCCAGCGAGCTGTGGTGCAGGTGCACGGCGGCCGCGGCCCTGCGGATCGTGCCCTCGGCGCACAGGGCGCGCACCGCCTCCAGCGCCTCGGTGCCGTACGGCCGCCGGGAGAGCTCCTCGACGGCTCGCACGTCGGCCAGGGCGGCGATCTCCTCGTCCGGCACGTGGGTGGCGAACAGGGCCAGCGCGCCGAGACCGGCCCAGTCGACCACCCGGTCCGCCGGGTGCGGGCCGGTGAAACGCAGGGCGGTGCGGGCCGCCGCCCAGGATTCGGCGGCCCCGGCTCCGCGTGTCTCCGGTCCGACGCCGACGCGCCAGGTGTCCGGCACCCCCGGTAGCTCGCCGGGGGTGCCGATCGCGGGGCTGACCAGCAGCGCCACGGTGTCACCCAGCCGGGCGGCGCGGACATGGCGGTCGGCGACCCGCAGCCGGTCGGCCACGTCGGCCCCGTCGCGGCCCTCCCGATCGTCGTCGGCGAGGACGGCGAGCACCTGGAGCGGGGTGGCGGGGCCGAAGCCGAGCAGCCGCAGGGCGCGTGCCCGCTCGGCCTCCCCGGCGTCGGCCGACAGGACCAGCTCCACCAGGGCGGGGTCGGTTCCGGCCTGGGCCTGGGCGGCGGCCCGCTCCAGGACGACCTCCGCCGCGCCCGCGAAACGCTCCAGGACGATCTCGTCGAGGCCGTGCGCCGGCCCCTCGCGCTCCATCCACACGGCGCCGAGCGCCGAGCCGAGCCCGCGGTGGATCGCCGGGCCGGGCGGCTCCTCGCACGGCTCGGGCGCCCCGCCGGGAGCGACCCGTGTCCGCCTGCCGGTGACCGCGTCGACGAGTCCGACCGGGCACTGCGTCAGTCGCGCGGTGGCCTGGAGCAGCACCGGGACGCCGGCGTGGTTTCGCACCAGCGCGTCGAAGTAGGCGATGACGCGGACGGCGCTCTCCGCGTCGGAGTCCAGCGCCGACAGCCGCAGCAGTAGTCCCTGCACGGCTCCACACTAGGTCGCCGCCCGTGTTCCCGGCCAGAACAGCACATACCAAACAGCGCGCACCGGGTGGCGGATCGGACGGCCCGCTCAGCGCAGCACCGGGTAGTTGGCGCGGATGAGGCCGTGCGGGTCGCGGGAGCGCTTGAGGTCGCGGAGCCGGGCCAGCACGTCGACGGGGAACGCGGCCGCGGCCCGCTCACCGGGACTCAGGGAGGTGTAGGGCTTGCGTCCGCTCGTCCGCGGGACCAGGGCCGCGGAGATCTCGTCCTGGCGGGCCCGTACGGCGGCGGCGGCCTCGGGTGAGGGCGCGAGGCCGAGCATGCCCAGCATGTAGGGTTCGGCCAGGTGCCCGCAGGCGCCGCCGTCCCGAGCCGGGCGGGACAGAGCGCCGCCGAGGTGGCGGATCTGCACGCTCAGCAGCGGGTCGATCGGCTCGGCCAGCAGTGCCGTCGCGACCGCGTCGTCCAGGCCGGTCAGCAGTTCTCCCCGGTTCACCCCGGCTCCGGGGGCGAGGGGCTCGGCGCAGATGGAGCCCAGCTCGGCCACCGGCAGCGGGCCCCGGCTGTCGGAGATCACTCCGTCGATCTTGTCCAGGCGGCGCAGCAGGTCCTGGGCGTCCCCCGTCTCGCCCAGGAACGTCACGTCCACGGCGACCGTGGGCGCCGCCCCGGGGAAGCGCAGCAGGTCGAACCAGACGCTGAGCTCCTCGGGGGCGTCGGCGGTGATCTCCCGGAACGCCTGCAGCACGCGCGGGGCGCTCTCTCCGGGCCACAGGACGCGTCCCCCGTACAGGTGCGGCGCCGGGTGCAGGTCGAACTCGACGGCGGTCACCAGGGCGAAGTCACCGCCTCCGCCGCGCAGCGCCCAGAACAGCTCGGCGTCGGACGTGGCGCTGACCGTGGCCCGCGCGCCGTCGGCGCCGACCACGTCGAAGGCGCGCACGCTGTCGGCGGCGAAGCCGTGACGGCGGCCGAACCAGCTCAGGCCCCCGCCCAGGGTGTAGCCCACCACGCTGGGCCCCGGGGAACTGCCGGCCAGCCCGGTCAGCCCGTGCGGCCCGGCGGCGGCGAGCACCTCGTTCCACCTCACCCCCGCCCCGACCCGCGCGGTGCGCCGTTCGGGCCGTACGTCCACCCCGCCCAGTCGCCCGGTCCGCAGCAGGATCACGCCCTCCACGTCGCCGCTCGCGCCGTGCCCCAGGGGCTGGGCGGCCACGCTCAGCCCGGCCAGGCGGGCCCAGGTGACCAGGGCGGCCACGTCGTCGGCGTCCTCCGCCTCGACCACCGCCAGCACCGGCTGGTCGACCGCCAGGTTCCATGCCCGCCCGGCCCGCTCGAACCCCTCGTCGCCGGCCGCCAGCACCGGCCCCCTGACCGCGCGCCGCAGGTCGTTCCCGATCGTCATGATTGTCTTTCTCCCTTTCCCCTTTACCGGACCCACTGTCGGACGGCCCGGCTGGGATCGAGCTGAGGTCGAGTTGAGGTCCGGACGCGGACCTCCGGCCGTCGCGGCGCGGAGGGGCGTGCCGGGCAGGTTTCAGTCGCCGGATCCGCCGGTCACGAAGCGGGGGGCGTGCCGGGCAGGTCTCGGCCGCCGGATCCGCCGGTCACGAAAATGACGGTGGGAGAACGTAGGCTTCCGGCTGCCATGACGAAAGAGGACTCACCGACGAGCCTGACCTTCCGGCTGTTCGGCCCGCTGGAGGTCACCGACCAGGCCGGTCACTCGCTCGACCTCGGCACCAGGAAGCAGCGTGCCCTGGTGGCGATGCTGGCGCTGGAGCCGGGCAGGGTGGTCTCGCTGGACCGCCTGATCGACGAACTGTGGGCGGGCGAGCCGCCCTCCGGCGCGACGAGGACCCTGCAGTCCTATATCGCGCACCTGCGCAGGGTCCTGGAGCCCGGCCGCAGACCGCGTACGCCGCCGAGGGTGCTGCTCACGCGCGAGCCGGGATACCTGCTGGCCGTCACCCCCGGCCAGGTCGACCTGGCGCGCTTCGCGGCGGGCGCGGAGGAGGGCCGCAGGGCGCTGGCGCGCGGTGACCACGGCGAGGCGCGTCGAGCGCTGGAGGAGACGCTGGGGCTGTGGCGGGGTGAGCCGCTGGGTGAGTTCACCGGTCAGGGGTTCGCCCGGCCCGCCGTCGCGCGGCTGCGGGAGCTGCGGGCCACCGCCGTGGAGGACCGGTTCGAGGCACGGCTGGCGCTGGGCGAGAGCGACGCCTGCGTGCCGGATCTGGAGGCTCTCGCCGAGGCCCACCCCTACCGGGAGCGGCTCTGGGGGCTGCTGGTGCTGGCGCTGTACCGCGCCGGTCGGCAGGCCGACGCGCTCGCCGCGCTACGCCGGGTCCGCGCCCTGCTCGCCGACGAGCTCGGCATCGAGCCGGGGCCACAGCTGCGGCGCCTGGAGCGGGCGGTGTTCGAGCAGGCCACCGAGCTGGAGCTCTCCGGTGCCGCTCCCGGCCCGCCTCCCGGTCACCGGCGGCACTCCACCGTCCCGGCGCCGCTTCCCGGTGACCGGTGGCATCCCGCCGTCCCTGTGCCGCACCTCGGTCACCGGCGGCATCCGGCCGTCCCCGCGCCGCCTTCCGGTGAACGGCGGCCCCTCGCCGCGCTCGCCCCGCTCGCACCGGTCCCGATCCCGGCCGGGACCCTGACCCCGGCCGGGGAGCTTATGGCCGGTGAGACCCTGGTCGCCAGGGAGGCGCAGCTGCGCCTGGTGGCCGAGCGGCTGGCCTCGGCGCGGCGCGGGGACGGCGGGGTGCTGCTGATGACCGGGGAGGCCGGAATCGGCAAGACCCGGCTCGCGCTGGCCTCGGCCGACGAGGCCGCGGGCCGGGGGTTCCGGGTCGCCTGGGGACGCTGCGTGGACGGCGCGGCTCCCGCGTTCTGGCCCTGGACCCAGGTGCTGCGCGAGTGCGGCTGGACGGACCCGTTCCCCGGCGGGGCGGCGTCGGCGGACGACGGTCCCGGCCCCGACCCCGACGCCGCGCTGTTCGAGTTGTACGAGCGGGTGGTGGCGACACTCACCTCCGCCGGCGGCCCGCTCCTGGTGGTGCTGGAGGACCTGCACTGGGCCGACGCCTCCTCGCTGCGGCTGCTCGCCTTCGTCGCGGGCGAGCTGGCCCGCCACCCGGTGCTCGTGGTGGCGACCCTGCGGCCTGAGCCGGGCGACCACCCCGCGCAGCTGCGCGACACCCTCGGCGCGCTCTCCAGGGAGCGGGGCACCGAGCGCGTGCAGCTGGTCCCGTTCGGCGCCGGGGACGTGTCGTCGTACCTGCGCCTGCGGCGGATCCCCGAGAGTCCCGGGCTGGTCGGCGTGCTGCTGGAGCGGACCGGCGGCAACCCCTTCTACCTGGGCGAGCTGCTGCGCCTGCGCGAGAGCGAGGGCGAGGGCTGCCTGGCGGCCGGACTGCCCGCCGGGGCGCGCGACGTCATCGAACGCCGGGCGGCCAGGCTTCCCGAGGAGACGCGGGAGCTGCTGCGGGCGGCGGCGGTCACCGGGCGCGAGGTGGAGATCGACGTGCTGGAGGCCGTCACGGGCATCCCCGCCGAGCGGGTGATGGCCCTGCTGGAGCCCGCAGTGGCGAGCGGGCTGCTGGCCGAGCCGCCCGGCGGCCCCGACTACCGCTTCTCCCACGCCCTGGTGCGTGACGCGCTGCTGGCCGGGCTTGGCCGCCTGGCGCGGGCCCGGCTGCACCTGCGTACGGGCGAGTGCCTGGAGGCGCGGCCGGGCACCGAGCCCGCCACGCTGGCCCATCACTTCGCCTCGGCCGCCAGGGTCGGCGGCGCGTCCAGGGCGGTGGAGCACGCCTCCCGCGCGGCCAGGCGGGCCACGGCCCAGCTCGCGTACACCGAGGCCGTCGAGCTGTGGGAGCTGGCCCTGAACTCGCTGCCGGCCGACGGCGACGGCGGCAGGGCCAGGTGCGCGTTACTGACCGAGCTGGGGCAGGCCCGCCGTACGGTGGGGGACGCCACGACGGCCCGCAGGGACCTGGACGAGGCGATCGAGCTGGCCCTGCGGCTGGGCGACAGGAAGGCCCTGATCTCCGCGATCACCGTCGCCGGCGGGCTAGCCCTGTGGCTGTGGCGCCCGTACGGGGTGGTGGACGCCGCGATGGTCGCCGTGCTGGAGGACCTGCTGGCCGGGCCGCTCGACGACCGCGACCGGGCCGCGCTGCTGGGCACTCTGGCCGTGGAGCTGCACTACGGGCCGCGACGCGCCGAGGGCGAGCGGCACGCGGCGCGGGCCGTGGAGATCGCCCGCGGCCTGGACGATCCCGCGCTGCTGGCGCGGACCCTGAACAACTACCTGCTCGCCTGCTGGGTGCCGGGCCGCAACCCCGAGCGGCTGCGGGCCGCGGAGGAGATGCTGGCCCTGCCATGCCTGCCGCGCGCTACCGAGCTGGTGGCCCGGGTGTTCCGGATGGCCTGCCTGATGCGCGCCGGTGACCTGAGCGGCTGGGATCTCGACCTGGCCCGCTGCGAGCGGCTGATCGAGGAGGTACGCCGCCCCGAGCTGGAGGCCATGGTCCGCATCGCCCAGACCGGCAGGCGCACCCTCGAAGGCCGCTGGGCGGACGCGGAGTCGCTCGTCACCCGTTTCGGGAAGATGGGGTACGGCTCCAGCGTCTGGGGGCAGGAGTTCCGGCTGCTGCTGACGATGTTCACCTGCGACCGGGGGCGCGGCCGGGTCCCGGAGACCCTTGACGGGCTGCTGGCCTCGGCGGAGGACCCGTCGCTGGCGCCGCTGCGCCCGATCGCGGTGCTGGCCGCCCTCGACTCCGGCCGTCCTGATCTCGCCCGCGAGCTCGTCGCCCGCTGGGGCACCGAGGTCGCGGACGACTGGATCGCCGACTTCCTCATCCCCGTCTGGGGCCTGGTCGCCGCCGGGCTCGGCGTCCCCGACCCCGGGGAGCTGTACGACAGGCTCGCCCCGCACGCCGACCAGCTGATCGTCGCCGGGACGGGCAGCGCGGCGTGGGGCTCCACCCACCTGGTCCTCGCCGAGCTGGCGGCGCGGCTGGGCCGCGCCGGGCGGGCTCGTGAGCACGCCCGCGAGGCGGCCGAGACGCACCGGCGGCTCGGCCTGGCCCACCTGGAGGAGCGGAGCCTGCGGCTGCTGGCCCGCCTGAGCTGATCCGGCCTTTTCCAGCCCGATCCGGCCTTTTCCGGCCTGTTCCGAGCCGTTCCGGCCGCTGACGGGCCGCCGGACTACCAGCGCTGGTGGACCTGCGGGCGGATCAGCTCGTCGTAGATCTCCCGCACGCCCGCGAGGGTGGTCTCGGGCAGCGGGTCCACGGCGGCGGCGGCCGCGTTGGCGCGTGCCTGCCCGGGGTTGCGGGCACCGGGGATGACCACGGAGAGGCCGGGCTGGTCGATGATCCAGCGCAGCGCGAACTGCGCCATGGTGGTCTTCGGCGGCACCAGCGGGGCGAGGCGGCGGACCGCCTCCAGGCCGGTGGCGAAGTCGACCCCGGAGAAGGTCTCGCCGACGTCGAAAGCCTCGCCGTGCCGGTTGTAGGTGCGGTGGTCGTCGGCGGTGAAGACGGTGGACTCGTCGTACTTGCCGGACAGCAGGCCGCTGGCCAGCGGGACGCGGGCGATGATGCCGACCCCGGCCTCGGCCGCCGCCGGGAGCACCTTCTCCAGCGGCTTGAGCCGGAAGGCGTTGAGGATGATCTGCACGGTGGCCACGCCCGGCCGGGCGATCGCGGTCAGCGCCTCGTCGCAGGTCTCCACGCTCACCCCGTAGGCGGCCACGCGGCCCTCCTCGACGAGCGTGTCGAGGTCGTCGAAGACCCTGTCCGTCGCGTAGACCGGGGTGGGCGGGCAGTGCAGCTGCACCAGGTCGAGGGTGTCGACGCCGAGGTTGGCGCGGGAGCGGTCGGTCCATGCCCGGAAGTTGTCCAGGGTGTAGGCCGACGGCTCCTGGGCGACGCGGCGGCCCATCTTGGTGGCCACGGTCAGCCCCGGCCTGTCCTTGATCAGCTGCGAGACGATCTGCTCGCTGCGCCCGTCGCCGTACACGTCGGCGGTGTCGACGAAGGTGACCCCGGCGTCCACGGCGGCGTTGAGGGTGGCCAGGGCCTCGTCCTCGCCGACCTCGCCCCAGTCGGCCCCCAGCTGCCACGCGCCGAGCCCGACGACGCCGACCTGCCTGCCTGTTCTGCCCAATTCGCGCTGTTCCACATCAGTGATCGTAGCCCGTACGGCACGGCCGGGAATCACCGGCACCCGGGGGCGGCGGGCCCGCGAGACCCCGCCTACCTCCGGACGCCCGGCACGATGTGGGCGTCGGGACCGGGGAAGACGAGGCTCTCGTGCTCGTCGCCCTCCCAGCGGACCACGTAGGGCGGGCTTCCGTCCTCGTTGCGCAGCTCGATGATGAATCCGATCTTGCGGGGAGCGCCGTCGTGGGCGCTCTCCACGATCAGCTTGTCCCCTACGGTTGCCTTCATGGGGGCCTCCCGGATCAACAGGGTGCCGGTTCTCCGGCCATCCTCCCCTTCCATGGGATCACCCTGCGGCGCATTCGTCCAGGTGAGAGGCATGGTGAGGATGGCTGGAAGGCCCGGCGGCCCCAGACTTTACTCACAGGGGAGGTCCCGGCCCGCAGGCCGCGCTCGTGTCGGCGTCCCGCGCGCCGGGCCCTCTCTCCGCAGGGGCTTCCCCGTTCAGGAGGGGTCCGCCCACAGCTTGCGTACCGTGGCGAAGACCCGCTGGTTGTGGGAGATCTCCACGACGTTCCCGTCCGGGTCCTTCAGGGCGCAGATGTAGCCGACCGGGCCGGGCATGTCGCGGGGCTCCCAGTGCAGGTTGCCCAGCTCGCGCGCCCGCTCGGCGATCTCCTCCACGTCGGCGCGCTCGGGCACCTCGATGCCGATGTGCGCGAACGGCGTCAGCAACCCCAGCCGCCCGCCCCTGTCCTTATTGAAGGAGACGAGCACCAGGACCATCGGGGTCTCGGCCTGCCCGTCGTTGGAGAGCCAGACGCTCTCGCCGTCGGCGTCCCGGAAGCGCTCGACGACCACCAGCGGCGTCAGCGACGTGTAGAACGCGATCGCCTTGTCCAGATCGCCCGTGGGCAGGGCGACGTGCGTCCACCGTGCCCGGGTCAGATCACCCATGAAGATCCTCCACTTCCTCCGTGCCGGTCCGGTTGCCGTCCGGTCTCCGGGGCCTCAGGTGGAGCCCCGTTCGAAGGGCCGTCCCAGCGCCCCCGGCTCGCGGCGCCGGTTCGTGAAGAGCAGCATCGCGAGCAGGGCGAGCAGGTACGGCGCCACTATGAGCAGCTGCGAGTTCAGCGTCAGGCCCAGCGCGGGCAGCGCCAGGCGCATCGCGTCGGCCAGGCCGAAGATCACGCAGCCGAGCAGGGTGCGTCCCAGCCGCCAGCCGCCGAAAATCACCGCCGCGATGACGATGTACCCACGTCCGGCCGTCATGTTCTGGTTGAACGAGCCGACTTCGCCGACCGCGAGGTACGCGCCGCCCAGCCCGGCCAGCGCGCCGCACCACAGCAGGGCCTGGCGGCGGCGCGCGTTGACCCGGATGCCGGTGACGTCGGCGGCCTGCGGCCGCTCGCCGACCGCACGCAGCTCCAGGCCCCACCTGCTGCGCTCGACCAGCCACCAGGTCAGCGGGAAGATGACGACCAGCAGGTAGACCGGCCAGCGCTCGACGAAGAGCGGGGGGCCGATCAGCGGGATGTCGCGCAGCCAGGGGACGCTGACCTGCGCCACCTGGTGGGAGTCGAAGTCGCTGATCGTGATCAGGTAGCCGGTCAGCCCGAGGACGAGGGCGTTGAGCACCAGGCCGACCACAAAGGTGTTGATCTCCAGCCGGTGGGAGAGGTTGCCGTGGACGAGACCGGTCAGGAGCCCGATCAGCACGCCCGCGGCCAGCCCGGTGGCGGCGCTGCCGGTGGCGCTGGCCGTGGCGACCGAGCCGAACGCCGCGCCCAGCATCATCGCCTCGACGGAGATGTTCATGGCACCGGCCCGCTCGGCGAGATACTCCCCGCACGCCGCGAAGGCCAGGGGCACGGTGAGCCGTACCCCGCTGGACAGGATGGTGGAGACGTCGTCCGCGGTGATCACAGGGCTGCCCCCTCGGCGACGGGCGCGGACCGGTGCCCGGCGTGCGCGGCGCGGGCGCCACTCGCACGACGGCGGATCACGGCGATGACGGCGGGCGGGGCGACGAAGGCCAGCACCAGCAGGACCTTGACCACGTCCACGATGAACGGGGGCACGCCGGTCGCGGCGAGGAAACCGCCGCCGGAGCGCAGCGCGCCGAACAGCAGGGCGAAGAGCACGGCCGGTACCGGCCGGTTGCGGGCGACCAGGGCGACCAGCAGGCCGTCCCAGCCGATGTTCATCGCCATGCCGGGCTGCAGCCGGTGGACGCCGACCGGGCTGGTCAGCAGTACGGCCCCGGCCAGCCCGGCGAAGGCGCCGGAGACGACCAGCGCCGCGCCGCCCAGCGCGCCGACGCGTACCCCCGCGTGCCTGGCGGCGAGCGGGTTGAGTCCGAGCATGGTGAGCCGGAACCCCCACCGGGTGCGGGCGAGCGCCGTCGCGACGGCCACGGCCCCGGCCAGCGCGATCAGCAGGCCCCCGTTGACCTGCAGATCCGGATACTCCCCGATCGAACCGAGCAGGGCACTCTCCGGCAGCGGGTTGGACTGCGGCGCGACGACGGCGTCACCGACCCGCGTCTCCCGCAGCAGCCACGGCGTGTTCACCGCGAACGCGACGAGTTGCTGGGCGACGAAGGTCATCAGCAGCGTGCTGACCACGACGTTGACGCCGCGCAGCCGGTACATCAGCGAGCTGAGACCGGCCCACGCGCCACCGGCCAGCGCGGCGACCGTCAGCACGACCACCAGCAGCGCCGGGCCGGTGACCGCCAGGCGCAGTCCCACCCAGGCGGCGAAGAGGGCACCCACGAGCACCTGGCCCTCCTGCCCGATGTTGAACACGCCGGACCTGGCGCTGACGCACGCGCCCACGGCGACGAGCAGCAGCGGCGCCGCGTACAGCAGGGTGGAGGTCCAGGCCGTCCAGTCGGCCACGCTGCCCTGGAAGAGGGCCCGCACCGACGCGAGGGGGGATCCGCCGGTCACGGCGATCAGCAGCGACGACAGGGCGAGCGCCACGGCCACGCCCACGACGGTCGCCAGGCCGGTCTTCCAGCCCGACCCGCCGGGGTTCCGGGCGAGGAGGGCGAGCAGGCGACGACCGGACGGGTCCCGGTCGGAGTTCCGGTCGGGGTTCCGGGGGGAGTCCACGGCCGCGTCCCGGGTGGAAGTCTGGGCGGAGTTCCGAGCGGGATCCCCGGCGGAATTCACGGCCGCGTTCCGGGCGGAGGTCTGGGCGGAGCTCCGGGCAGGATCCCCGGCGGGGTTCCGGGGGGTTTCGTTCACGCGGCCATCCCGCCCACCAGCATTCCGAGCCGCTCGGCCGTGGCCTCCCCCGTGGGGAGGACGCCGGTGATCCTTCCCGACGAGATCACCGCGATCCTGGAGGCCAGCGTCATGACCTCCCCCAGCTCGGTGGAGATCAGCAGCACCGCCACCCCTCCGGCCGCGACGTCGCGCAGCCGCCGGTACGTGTCCTCGATGGCGCCCACGTCCAGCCCGTACGAGGGCTGGGCCACGACCAGGACGGCCGGGCGGGCCGAGAGCTCGCGGGCGAGCACGACCCGCTGCCGGTTGCCTCCGGACAGGTCGCGTACCGGGGTGTCCATCGACGGGGTGACGATGCCGAATTCGGCCACCAGGCGCCGGGCCACGGCGTGCGTCTTCCGCCGGTTGAGGAACACCCGGCCGCTCACGGCGCCCAGCGACTTCATGACCAGGTTCTCGGCGACGCTCATGTCCAGCACCAGTCCGGAGCCGTGCCGGTCCTCGGGCACGATGCCGAGTCCGGCGGCGTGCAGCGCGCCCGAGCGGTTCAGGTCGACCGGCCTGCCGGAGATCTCGACCGACCCGGAGTCCGGTACGACGAGCCCGGACAGCAGGTCGCCCAGGTCCGACTGGCCGTTGCCCTCGACCCCGTACAGGCCGACGATCTCGCCGGGGGCGACGTCCAGCCCGAGATCGGACAGGACGGGCACGCCGTCGACGGTGAGGGTGAGGCCGCGCAGCCGCAGCGCGGGTGCCTGTGCCGTGTGTTCCGCTTCCGTGGCTTCCGCGGGCGTCGTGGGTGGCGTGGCTCCCGTGGGTGTCGCGGGTGTCGCGGATTCCCTGAACGTCGCGGGTGCCGTAGGTGTCGCGGATTCCGGGATGCCCGCCCTTTCCGCGCCCGCCTCCCCGGCCCCGAACTCACCCGCCCCGAACTCCCCGGTTTCGGCCTCGGTCCCCCTCTCGGCCGTCACGGCTTTCCCGGATCCCGCCTCACCGGTCGGGGGTCCGGACGTCCCGGAGGGTTCGACCGGTGGCAGGCCGAGGGCGGCGGCCTCGGTGGCCGGGGAGATCTCCCTGCCGACCATCTGACGGGCCAGTTCCCTCGGGCCCGTCTCCGCGGTCGCGCTCCGGAAGACGACCCTCCCCCCGCGCAGTACGGTCACCCGGCCGGTGGCCGCGATGATCTCGTCCAGCCGGTGGCTGATCAGGATGACCGCGCGGTTCTCCGAGCGGACCACGCGGCGCAGCACGCCGAACAGCTCGGCCGACTCCGCCCGGGTCAGCACGGACGTCGGCTCGTCGAGGATGAGCACCGACGGGTCCGCGCGCAGGCACTTGATCAGCTCGACCCGCTGCCGCTCGCCCGCGGAGAGCCGCGCGACCCTGGCCAGCGGGTCGACCGGCAGGCCGTAGCGCCGGGAGATCTCCAGCACCTGGTCGCGGGCGGCGGCCCTGTCGATCTTCCCGGTGTCGCCCAGGATGACGTTCTCCCAGACCGTCAGCGGGTCGATCAGGCTGAAGTGCTGGTGCACCATGCCGATGCCGAGCGCCGCGGCCTCCCTCGGGCTGCCGATGTCGACGGGCTCGCCGTGGCGCAGGACGGTTCCGGCGTCCCGCCGGACGAGTCCCAGCAGGATCTTCATGAGCGTCGACTTGCCGGCCCCGTTCTCGCCGAGCAGGCCGTGGATCTCGCCCCGGTACACGTCGAGGTCCACGGCGTCGCAGGCGACGACCGGACCGTAGCTCTTGCTGACTCCCCGCAGCCGGAGCGCGGGCACCGGTGGCGGGGTGAGCTCCCTCGCCCGTCCGTCTTCCGCCATCTCAGGAACCGAGCCTCTTCACTTCCGCCTTGGGGTCGATCCTCCCGCTGCCGACGTCGGCGATGAACGTCTCCAGCCTCTTCTCCTGCTCGGGGGTGGGTTCGCAGATCCTCACGGTGGGGAACGGATCGACGCCGAGCCTCCAGACCTTCTCCACGCCCATCCGCAGCTTCGCCTCGGCGAATTCCTCCAGCGCGGCCCCGAAGTAGTCTCCGGGGCTGAAGAGCACCGAGACGTCGAAGGTGGGCCGGGTGGAGGCGCACCGGTCGGTGCCCGGGGTGAGGGTGAGCACGCCGTTGGCGTTGGCCAGCTCCGCCGACGCGTCGGTGGCGCCGCCCAGGTAGGGGTAGACGACCTTGACGCCCTGGCTGATCTGGGCCTGGGTGGCCTCCTTGGCCTTGGCCGAGTCGTTGAGGTCGCCGCTGTAGGTGACCGTCAGCGTGGCCTCGGGGACCACCAGCCGGATGCCCGCCCTGAAGGCCCTGGCCGCCGTGGTGGTGAAGTCGACCTCGGGGCCGGTCACGAACCCGGCCTTGGTCTCGCCCTTCTCCTTCATGAGCAGGCCCGCCGCGTATCCGGCGGCCAGCAGGCTCTGGTCCGCCTCGTCGGTGGAGAGCATGATCCTCGGGGTCTGCGGGATGTTGTCGGACGAGGGCACGTACCAGGCGGTGTCCGCGCACACCGGCTCCTCGGAGGCGGGGATCGCGTCCCTGAGGTCCGCGGCGCCGAGGGCCACCATGTCGACCTTCTGCCCGCAGAGCGCCCGCGCGGCGCTGAGCGCCTCGCTGGTGTTGACGCCGCCGCGCTTGATGATCGTCCAGCCCTTCGAGGTGGCGAACCGCTCCGCCGTGTCCACGAAGCTCTGGTAGTAGCCCTTGTCGTTGATGTCACCGGGGCTCAGCACCCCGATGACGACCTTGCCGTCGCCGTTGACGTCCGGCTGGCCCTCGGGCACGGTGCCGCCGTCCGTCTTCGCCCCCGTACCGGCCGGGGCGGGGGAGGCGGCCCGGGGCGCCGTGGCGTCGCCGCTCGCGCACCCGGCGAGCGCCACCGTGGCGAGACATGCGGTCAGCGCGGCCGTGACCCGGCCCGTTCGATGGTATGCGGCCATGACGATCCTCTCGATCTGATGCGCACGCGCCGCCCACGGGATGTGAGCGGGGAAGGGACCCTGGTCGCCGGCAGGGGGGACGGGGTGGTCGTGGACAGGTTGGGACGCTGCCATTTAACAGCCGCCGCCGCTCGTCGTGTCCACCGCCCGCCGGACGAGCCGGAACCCCCCGGCACTCCCCCTGGCACTCCCAGGCACTCCCCGCACGACCCGTGCGGATCCGGCGTACGATGCGGGCATGCCGAACGCCGGGCCCATGGAGCTGCTCATCCTCGCCGCGCTGCTCGTGGTGATCCTGGTGATCCTGGTGATCGTCGCCGATGTCGTCATGGCCGTCAGGAGGGGCACCCGGGCGCCCGTCATGCCGCCGACGCCCCAGGGGGTGTACGAGACCGTCACCGGGCTGACGCGCCAGGGGCGCAAGATCGAGGCGATCAAGGAGCTGCGCCAGTACACCGGGCTCGGCCTGAGGGAGTCCAAGACGGTCGTCGACGCCGTGGCCCTGGGGCACGACCTGTGGAGCCACCACCTCATGGCCCGCTTCCGGCCCTCCCACCCCACGGTCTCCCCGGGCGCCGGGGTCTCCGGCCCCGACCTGGCCACCCGCGTGCGCGAGCTCAAGGTCGCAGGTCGCGCCGAGCAGGCGATCCACCTGGTACGCGGCGAGACCGGCATGGGGGAACGCGAGGCCGCGCTGTTCGTCGAAACCCTGTCGACGATCTGACGCGTGAGCGGCCCCCGTCCTTGGACGGGGGCCGCTCACCGGCTGACGAACTCGCCGGGCAGGGGTGGCCGTCACCCCTGCCCGGCGGCGGGCGCTACTTGCCGCCGACTTCCACGATCATGAACTTGGCCGTGCCCACCGCCATGTTCCCGGCCTTGTCGGTGGCCCGGTACGACAGGGTGTGCGCGCCGGGCTGGTTGACCGACAGCGGCTGCGTGTACGCCGCGAACGGCTGACCGTCGAGCGAGTACTGCACGGTGTCCAGCCCGGAGCCGACATCGCTCGCCGTCAGCTTCACCGTCGCCGAGCCGACGTAGTTCCAGGCCCAGTCCTGGGTGCCGGTGATCGCGGCCGACACCTGCGGCAGCGTGGTGTCGTTCTCCGGAGCCACCACGGTGAACCTCAGCGTCGCCACCGGCGAGGTGTTCCCGGCCTTGTCGGTGGCCCGGTACGACAGGGTGTGCGCGCCCGCCTTGTTGACCGACACCGGGGACGGGTACTCGATGTAGGGCCCGCCGTCGAGCGAGTACTCCACCGTGGCGACCCCCGACCCGGTGTCGCTCACCGAGATCATCACGGTCGCCGCGCCGACGTAGTTGCCCGCCGAGTCCTGGTCGCCCGACAGCTGCGCCGAGACCTGCGGGGGGGTGGTGTCCTCCCCCGGCGGGGCCGCCACCTTGAACGCCACCGAGCCCACCGCCGAGGTGTTGCCCGCCTTGTCGGTGGCCCGGAAGGTCACCGTGTGCGCGCCGGGCTGGTTGACCGGCAGCGGCTGCGTGTACGCCGCGAACGGCTGGCCGTCGATCGAGTACTCCACGGTGTCCACACCGGAGCCGGTGTCGCTCGCCGTGACGGTGACCGTCGCCGTGCCCACGTAGTCGCCGCCCGCGTTCTGGTCACCGGTCACCTTGCCGGTGACCGTGGGCGCGGTGGTGTCCTCCCCCTGCGGGGCCACCACCTTGAACGCCACCGAGCCCACCGCCGAGGTGTTGCCCGCCTTGTCGGTGGCCCGGAAGGTCACCGTGTGCGCGCCCACCTGGTTGACCGACACCGGGGCCGAGTAGGGCGCGAACTGCCCGCCGTCGAGCGCGTACTCCACGGTGTCCACACCGGACTCGGTGTCGCTCGCCGAGACCGTGACCGTCGCCGCGCCCACGTAGTCGCCGTTCGCGTCCTGGTCGCCCGCCACCTGCGCGGAGACCTGCGGTGCGGTCGTGTCCTCGCCCCCGCCTTCGGTGACGACGAGTTCGCCGGTCATCTGGCCGTGACCGGGGATGACGCAGTAGAAGCGGTACTTGCCGGGGGTGAGGTTCACCTGGGCGGTGTGCCGGCCGCCGTCGGCGTCGAAGGGGCTGGCGATGATGTTGAGGCTGACGTCGTGGTTGTAGCCGGGGGTGGAGGTGTCGAACGTCAGCGTGTGCGTCATACCGGTGGTGTTGCCGGTGGCCGCGCTGTTCTCGAAGACGATGGTGGCGGGGCCCGCCGTCGCCGATTCCGGCGTCGACTTGTACGCGGTCATGCTGTTGTCGGCGGTCCAGGTGAGCACCTGGTCCGCCGCCTGCGCGGCGGTGAGCTGCGCACGGGGCTTCGCGGCGGCCTGGACCGACGACAGGAAGAGCGCGGGAAGCGCCACGGCGAGCAGCGCCACGGCGAGGCGCGGCGCCGTCACCGCTCCGGACGCCCGCCGCAGGGCTCTGACCACGAGGGAGGGTAGAGATCCGACATGCATGTGTCGATGCACCTTTCCAAGCTGGGGTGGGGTGCCGGGCACGGGGAACGCTCCCCGTGCCCGGCACCCGGCCGGCGTACCGTCCTAGAGTTCGCGCACGCGGATGTTGCGGAAGTCGATCACGTCGTTGTTGCCGTGGTTCTGCAACCCGATGAACCCGCTGATGAACTGGCGCAGGTCCGTGGGCGGGTCACCGGCACGGGACGACGCCTTGCCCGGCGTGTTGTCGAACTCGCTGATCACCGTGCCGTTGCGGATGATCGTGTAGTGCTGGCCGACCGCCCGGACCTCGTAGTCGTTCCACCGGCCCTTCGGGGTCACCCCGGCCCGGTTCAGGGCGTTGGGCGAGAAGTTGTAGACGGAACCCGTCTTCTGCGGCTCGCCCGTGTCGCCGTCGTAGATCTGGATCTCGTGGCCGCAGAAGATCGCGACCCACGCGGGTGACGTGCGCGCCGAGCCGACCGTGCCGCAGCTTCCGGCGGGACGCTGCTCCAGCGGGGTCCTCGGGTCCGGGAACCGGACGAAGACGCCGCTGTTGGCGCGGTACGGGTCGGGCGAGCTGTCACGGAACTGCATCCGGACCGAGAAGTCCGCGTACGCCTTGTCGGAGTACCACAGCATGCCCAGACCGCCGGAGCTGCGGATCGTGCCGTCCGTCTGGAGGGCGAACCGCCCGGACGGGGCCTGGCTCCAGCCCAGCAGCGACGACGCCGTGCCGTCGAAGATGGGCTGGTACCCGCTCACCCTGCCGACCTCCGACTTGGCGCCGGCGGCGCGCAGCGCCTCCGCCTCCTGGGCGGTGATGACGCCGTCCTTGAGGAGCTGCTTCACGACGGTGTCGAGGTGCTGGACGAACTGGTTGCGGTTCTTCCAGTCGCCCTCGTCGTCGATCAGGTCGTTGATCGTGCAGCCGCCGCCGGCCACCTTGTTGCGCACGCCGGTGAGGGCGTCGAGCAGCTGCACCGTCGGCCGGGCGTCGGGCGCGGCGCAGCCGACCGTGACAGCGATCTTCCCGGTGGCCTGCTCGCCGTCGGCGTAGGTGACCTTCAGCGTCGCCTCGAAGGTGCCGAAGCCCGCGTAGGTGTGCGTTGGGTCGGCCTCCTTCGACGGCGCGCTGCCGTCGCCGAAGTTCCACTCCCACGCCACGCCGCCAGCCCTGGCGCTGGAGAACGTCATCGTCCTGGGATCGGCGTTCTGCCGGACGGGACGCGCCACGGCGGCCTCCGGGTTCGGCGTCGCCGGGCCGCCCTTGTAGGTGACGCGGACCAGCTTCTGGTTCGCGTGCAGGCTGAAGAAGCCGCTGCCGTAGTCGAGCATGTAGAGCGCGCCGTCGGGACCGAACTTCGCGTCCATCCACGACTGGAGCTGGTTGGCGGCGCCGCCGGTCGGGATGATGCTCCGCAGGTCCTCGGCGAACGCCGGCCGGCCCGCCTCACGGGCGGTCTCCGGGTTCACGGTCACGGCGATGCGGTTGTTGCCGTTGGACTGGTCACCGATGAACCACTTGTTGTCCCAGTACTCCGGCCACGCGACCCCGCTGCCGGTGTCGGTCTGGGAGCGCTGGTAGGTCGGGCCCGACATGACCGCCTGGCCGCCGCCCTTGAGGTAGGGCATGGTGAGGGTCTCCTCGCCCTGCTTGTACGTCGGGAGACCGCTGCCGTCCTGCCGCTTGGGGTAGACCGGGCCGCCGCCCTGCGGCGAGTACCAGATCATGTTGTTACGCGCCGGCGGGATGTCGACGAGGCCGGTGTTGCGCGGCGAGGTGTTCTTCAGGTTGTCGCAGTCGTACCACTCGGCGGGCTGGGTGGCGTTGCTGTTGCTGCGGTCGCGATAGGGCTGCTTGTTGCCCATGCAGTACGGCCAGCCCTGGTTGCCGGCGGAGGTGAGAACCGTCACGGTCTCGTACTTCGCCGGTCCCCACGTCTCGCTCGGGCCGCTGGCGTCCGGACCGACCCAGCCGGCCGTGATCCAGTCGTTCTTCTTGTCCCACTGCAGCCGCGCGATGTTGCGGACGCCCATCACCCAGATCTCCGCGCGGGTCTTGCCGCCGCCCTCTTCCTCGCCGGTGAACAGGTTGCCCTTGGGGACCGTGTAGGTGCCGTCGGGCTCCGGGTGGATGCGGAGGATCTTGCCGTTGAGGTCGTTGGTGTTGCCGGAGGTACGGCGGGCGTCCTGGAACGAGGTGCCCTTGTAGTCCTGGGTCCAGTTGTTCCCGGAGTAACCGCCGGATCCGCCGGAGGAGTTGCTGTCACCGGTGCCGATGTAGAGGTTGCCGTCCTCGTCGAAGGTCATGCCTCCGCCCGCGTGGCAGCAGCTGTGGATCTGGGTGTCCCACTGCAGGAGGTCCTTGCGGCTGCTCTGGTCGATCGTCTGGGTCCGCGAGTCGTAGTCGAACCGGGAGACCGTCCGCTTGCCGATGCGCCTGTCCCGGTCGATCGACGCGTGCGGCATCCAGTACGCGTAGATCCAGCCGTTCTCCGCGAAGTCCGGGTCGAGGGTGATGCCGACCAGGCCCTCCTCGTTCTTGACCAGCTCGTCGCCGCTGCCGCGGTTGCCCATCACGGGCAGCGTGGTCAGCAGCTTGACCTGCTTGGTCCTCGGGTCCCACTGGTGGATGGTGCCGCAGCCGAGGCCCACCTTCGGGTCGTTCCAGTCGGCGATCGGGCCGGTGGCGCACGCCGCCTTGCCGATGTAGAACACCTTGCCGTTCGGCGCGATGGTCAGGCCGTGCGGCTCGCCGATCTGGTCGAGCTGGCCCTGCGTGTTCGGCGTGGTCAGCCGTTCCGTGGTGTAGTTGGCCGCGATGGTCGCCTGGCAGTCGCCCCGGACGATGCCGGTCGCCCACCGGATGGCGCCGGTGAGGTGCGTACGGAACTGCTTGTCGGTGGTGTAGCTCGCCGCGGTGCCGCCCATGCCGGTGTAGAAGGACCGGCCGCCGTCGTAGTCACGGCACCAGGAGACCGGGTGGAACGGGCCGTTGCCGTTCATGCTCGGGTTGTAGGTCCACTCCTCGACCTGCGCGATCGTGTGGACCTTGCCCACCGGGTTGGGGTTCCAGCTCAGCCACTTGTCGGTCCGCGACAGGGTGAGCGGAAGTCCCTCGTTCGCCGGATGCCGGCGGTCGAGGATGTCCACGACGGCCTTCTGCTCCTTCGCCACGGGGGGAGGCGCGGAGTCGGGCCCGAACAGCCGCAGCTCGGCGAGCTGGGTCAGGGGCTCACCGCCGTTCGCGGTGATGTTGAGCCGGTAGTACTGGTACGCCGTGGTGTTCTCGAACTTGTATTCCTTGCTCTGGAACCGCTGGGGGAAGGTCTCCCCGCTGCGCTTGTCGAGATCCGTCCAGGTCGTCCCGTTCTGCGAGCCCTGGAGGGTCCAGTCCTTCGGGTCCCGGCCGGCGGAGTCGTTGGCCGACGTCAGCGCGTAGTGCGCCACCGCGACGGACTTCTCCAGCTTGCCCTGCACCCACCCGGTCGGCGTCCGGGCCAGCCACTTGGTGTCGTTGTCCCCGTCGAAAAGCTTGTCCTTGGTCTCGTTCGGCGGGTTCTCCGCGCTCGCCGCGGTCTCCGTCACCTTCTCCGCGATGGGGAGGGCGCCGACGGGACGGGTGCCGATCAGTTCGGTGAACCAGGTCGAGTCCACCTGCGCGCGGGCGGCGTCGCGGATGCCGACGAACCCGCCGCCGCCCCTGATGTACGCCTGGAAGGCGGCGAGCTGTGATTCGTCCAGGTTCACGCCGTTGGCGGACAGGAAGACCACGCCGCGGAACCGCGCCAGGTTACCGGCGGTGAAGACCGCCGGATCCTGGGCCTCCTCGACGGAGAACCCGTTCTTCGCGCTCAGTTCCCTGATCGCCGTCGCGGCCGCCCGCACCGGGTCGTCCTGCTGCGCGGCCTGGCCGCTGAAGACCAGCACGTTGACGGCGGGCTTCTTGGCGGCCGGGGCGGGGGCCTGTGCCTGTGACCCGGTCTGCGCCTGGGCCGGCACGGCGGTCGGGGCCGCCAGTCCGAGCACCAGGGCGGCACTCGACATCGTGATCAGTGCGCGTCGCCAGGCGGGTGGTCGGGGCGGTGAATAGCCTGTTCGACCCATCATTGCTCCTTGGGAGGGGGGTTCGAGACCATGTGCGGACGAGCTCAGGAATCGGCCGCGGTCCGGGTGTCGATGTCTGCTTAGGGCCGTGCTCGTACGGCACGGGGCGACCGGATCCGGTCGCGGGGGGGGTGGCCCGGAGGCCGGGCCGGGCGTGCGTGGCCGTCAGTGGCCCGTGTGGTCACCGCCCGAGTGACCGCCGCCCGGTTGACCGCCCGGCTGACCCGGCACGTTCCCGTCCGCGTCCGTCACCGTGAAGATTCCGGCCATCCCCATGTCGGAGTGGCTCTGGACGTGGCAGTGGTACATCCACGCCCCCGGGCCGACGCGCTCGCCCGCGATCAGCTGGAAGCCGAACGACTCGGCGGGCCCGGTGATCTTGGTGTCGATGATCCGGCTCGGATCCTCGAGGCTCTCCAGCATGCCGGTGCGGTTGTCGGCCCAGCGGTGCCCGTGGATGTGGAACGTGTGGTAGAGCTCGCCGTGGGTGATCACGATCCACTCCACCCGCTCGCCGACCTTGGCGACGAACTCCGGCGCCTGGTGCGCGGGGCGATTGTTGATCATCATGTCGTTGAAGACGACGGTGAACGTCTTGTCCGGCTTGACGTCCTTCTTGCGCCGGACCACCAGCGGGCCGTACAGCCCCTGCCGGATGCCGCCCGTGCCGTGATCGGTTCCCACCACGTGGTCGTGGTAGTGCCAGTAGCCCGCACTGCCGGGCTCGATGCCGGTACCGCCACCGCGCTTGCCCTGTGCGTGGGTGCGCCAGATGTAGGTGCGCCGGCCCCCGGGCTCGACCACGCTTTCGTTCAGTCTCGTACCGTCGCTGGCCACGTCGTAGTCCACCCCGTGGACGTGCAGGCTCGCCGTCACGGTCAGGTTGTTGACCATCTCGATCTCAAGCGTGTCGCCCTCGACCATCTCGATGAGCGGCCCGGGAATCGTGGCCTTGCCGGGCTCCAGGCCGTAGCCCAGCTGGCCGTTCTCCAGCCGCTCGGCGTACAGGGTGATGCGGCGGACCGCGCCCGCGCTCGTGCCGGCCGTATCGGCCTGGGTCGACGCCGCGGTCGGATTCGCTGTGACCAATGGTGCCAGCGCGGCAGCCGCCGCGGACGTGGTGAAGGCACGCCGGGAGAGCAGGCTTTTCGCCATGCCTCTGCCTACCTCGGTCATGGTTCCCCAATCGGTGATGCTTGTGTGAGGGTGAGTTGCGGGTGCTCGGACACCGCTTTCGCGCGCGACATGGGTCTAGGCCTGGACCGGTCGCGTCGTGATCGGTGATGCTGCAGGGGGTAGTGAGATCGACATCCGATCGAAGTACGCGCTATTTTCGGCGAAATGTCAAGAAGTAGCGCCACAAGAGTCAGAACTTCCGCTTATGTCTAGCCAAAAGTGGATGCGGGCTGTTACGGTGACCCAAGATCGAATTTCCCTGCACCCCCCCATGTCCACCCCCCGCCCCACAACCTGTCGCCGCCCTTCCGGCGATCCGCATGGTGAATACGCACAGTGAATCCCCCCACACCCGCACCGGCTCGGCCACACGCCGCCGTCCCGCCGCCGCCTCCCGGCGGCCCTCCCGCCGACGGCCCGCCCCTATCCGCGCCGGTCATCGACTCGTCCCCCGCCGCACCCCGCCACCGGCACGCCTACCGGCCGCGCCCCACGCACCCCGGCCCTCGGGCGGACAGCGCGGGGATGCCGAGGACTCGCGGGGGCCGGACACGGCGCCCGGCCACTCCGATCCCGTCGTGCGGCGATCCAGGGCTTATGTCGAGGCTCATGCAAAAGGTTCCGAGGATCGCGTCGGAAGTAGCCGTCGCGACCCCCAGAACGCCGGTGGGGGCGTCACCGCACGAGGGGCGGGCTCATCATCGTGCCGAAGCTCCAGGCGCCGTCCTGTGTGCGTTCAGGCCCGCTCCGGCGGGCCGGACCTGAACACGGTTCCCCGTCCCCTTCCGGGCCGTCCCGGAATTCCCCGGCCCCCCGGAGCTCTCAGCCCGGCCTGGCCGGGTGGTCCCCGAGGCCGACGAACATGGTCCGGTGCAGCACCTCGACGTGGCGGCGGGTGACCTCGACCGCCTTCAGCGGGTCGCCCTCGGCCAGGGAGGCGACGAGCTCGGCGTGTCCCCGGTTGGACTCGCGCAGATAGTCGAGGGGGAAGGGCAGGTAGTAGCGGTAGAGCTCCCGCACGATCGAGCCGTACTGCTCCGCCGCGGGTGGCAGGCCGGTGGCCGCGGCCACCGCCATGTGGAAGCGCTCGTCGCAGGGGCGGAACTCGGCCCAGCTGGAGGCGCGGTCCATGCACGCCACCAGCCCCTCAAGCTCCTCCAGCTCCTCCGGCCGCCGAGGGCCCGGGTTCGTCGCGGCCAGGTGCGCGATGCCGCACTCCAGGAGCAGCCGCTGGTCGATCAGCCGGTGGACGTCGGCGGCGGCCGACCGGTAGGTCTCGATCTCGCGCACCCCGCCGGTCTCGGGCCGTTCGGACACCATGGTGCCGCCGCCGCGCCCGCGCCGCCGCTTCAGGACACCCTGGTCACAGAGTGAGACGAGTGCCCTCCGTACAGTGATCTCACCGACGCCGAGGGCGCGGGCGATCTCGCCGACGGACGGCAGCCGCTCCCCCGGTCTCAGCAGGCCCAGCTCGACGGCCATCGCGATGCGGGCACGGACCGTGTCGAGCGCGTTGAGCCGCCGGATGCCGACCAGGGCGGGGGCTTTGAGCATGACGAGGGGGCTGCCGGAGGACATGTCACCACCGTACTCGCCGAAAAATAGATCATAGTGATCAAAATTGCTTTAAATGCTCATAATGAGATATTTTTTTATTTCGCAGCCGGGAAGGCCGGGAAGTAGGTACGCCATGTCACGTCCCCTCTCCATAGCGCTCGCGCAGGCGGCTCCCCGGCGGGCCGGGGAGCCGATCGCGGCCTTCGCCCGAGAGGTCGAGGAGCTCGCCCGGAGCTTTCCCGGAGTGCGCCTCGCGGTCTTCCCCGAGTTCCACCTGCACGGCACGTCCGGCCCGGCGAGCGAGCGGGCCGCCGAGCTGGAGGCGTCCGCGGAACCCCTGGACGGGCCGCGCTCGAAGGCCCTGGCCGAGCTCGCCGGGGATCTGGGGATCTGGCTGGTGCCCGGCAGCGTGTGCGAGCGCGGTCCCGACGGCGCGTTCTACAACACGGCCCTGGCCTTCTCCCCCGAGGGCCGTCTCGCCGCCTGGTACCGGAAGATCTTCCCCTGGCGGCCGTACGAGTCACACCGGCCCGGTGACCGCTTCGTGGTGTTCGACGTCCCGGAGGCGGGCCGGTTCGGCTTCGCGATCTGCTACGACATCTGGTTTCCCGAGGTCGCCCGCCATCTCGCGTGGCTGGGCGCGGAGGTCATCGTCAACCCGGCCATGACGACGACCTGCGACCGCCCCCAGGAGCTGGTACTGGCACGCGCCGCCGCGATCGCGAACCAGGTGTACGTCGTCGGCGTCAACACGGCCGCCCCGGTGGGCACCGGGCACAGCCTGGTCGCCGACCCCGAGGGCCGGGTCAGGACCGAGGCGGGCGAGGCCGCCACCGTGCTCACCGACGTCCTCGACCTCGACGACGTCACCCGGGTCCGCAGGTACGGCACCTCCGGCCTCAACCGCGTGTGGGACCAGTTCACCGAGGCCGACCAGCCGATCGGCCTCCCTCTCTACCAGGGACGAATCGATCCTTCCCGCTGGACTCCAGCGGGAGGCTGACCATGCGACCCAACGAACCGACCCTGAGGCGCGCTCTGACGCTCGGCGAGGTCGTGATGTTCGGCCTGGCCTACATGACGCCGCTGATCGTCCTGGGCATCTTCGGCATCGTGTCCGAGACCACCGGCGGCGCGACCGCCATCGCGTACGCGCTCGCGCTGGTGGCCATGCTGTTCACGGCCTTCAGCTACGGCAAGATGGCCGCGGTCTACCCGATCGCCGGATCCGCCTACACCTACGTGCGGCGGACCATCGACGCGCGGGCGGGCTTCCTGGTGGGCTGGGCGGTGCTGCTCGACTACTTCTTCCTGCCCATGGTCATCTGGCTGATCGGCGGCGCCTATCTGTCGGCGCAGTTTCCCGGCGTCCCGTCGTGGGTGTGGATCGTCGCGTTCATCACCGTGACGACCACGCTCAACGTGATAGGCATCAAGCTCGCGGCCAGGGTGAACCTCCTGCTGATGACCTTCCAGATCGCGGTCCTGCTCTTCTTCGTGCTGCTGTCGATCGGCTACGTGGCCGGCTCGTGGGGGCCCGAAGCGGTGTTCGACACGGCGCCGTTCGCCAACCGGGCCACCACGCTCTCCAACGTCGCGGCCGGGGCCGCCATCGCCGCCTACGCCTTCCTGGGCTTCGAGGCCGTCACCACCCTCGCGGAGGAGACCATCGCGCCGGAGAGGACGATTCCCCGGGCGATCCTGCTGACCGCGTTCCTCGGCGGCATGATCTTCATCGTGGTCGCGTACTTCACGCAGCTCGTGCATCCCGGCGGCATCTTCGAGAACTCCTCGTCGGCGGCCTTCGAGATCGCCAGGATGATCGGCAGCAGCCTGTTCGGCGCGGTCTTCCTGGCCGGCCTGGTCGTCGCCCAGTTCGCCTCCGGCCTCGCCGCGCAGGCCAGCACCTCGCGGTTGCTGTACGCGATGGGGCGCGACGGGGTGCTGCCCCGCAAGGTGTTCGGCTACCTCTACCCCAGATGCCGCACGCCCGTGTTCGGCCTGGTGATCACCGGCGCCACCGGCCTGATCGCGCTGCGGCTGGACATGGCCACCTCCACGTCGTTCATCAACTTCGGCGCCTTCACCACCTTCGCCTTCGTCAACTTCAGCGTCATCGCCCTCTACTTCAGGGAACGCCGCGCGGGCCGGCCCCTGGGGATGGTGTCGTACGTCCTGGCCCCGGCGATCGGGGCGGCGGTCAACCTGTGGCTGCTCAGCCAGCTCGACGCTCACGCCGTCACCCTCGGCCTGATCTGGCTCGGCCTGGGGGTGATCTACCTCGCCTACCTCACCCGCATGTTCCGGCTGCCCCCGCCCGACCTGGAGTTCGCCGAGGAGGCGCCCGTCACCGCGGGCGCCGGAAACGACCAGCCCTTCTTCGACGACCCCTCCCCGTGGAGGCGTGAAACGTGAGGGTGGCGCGTCCCGGCCGGGCCACCTCACGGGCCCGTCCGCGCCGCGGGTGGCGGTCCACACCAATGGCCCGTACGAAAGACGCTTAGCCCGATGTCCCGAGCACGCCGTTCGGGTCGAGCACGAACTTGGACGCGGCGCCCTGGTCGAACTCCTCGTACCCCTGCGGTGCCCGGTCCAGCGGGATCGGCACGGCGTTGACCGCCTTGGCGATCCGCACCCTGTCGTGCAGGATCGCCTGCATCAGGTAGCGGTTGTAGCGCATGACGGGGCACTGGCCCGTGCCGAAGCTCAGCGACTTGGCCCAGCCGAGGCCGAGCCGGATGGAGAGCGACCCCTGCTTCGCCGCCTCGTCCCGGGCACCCGGGTCACCGGTCACGTACAGGCCGGGAATGCCGAGCGCGCCGCCGGCGCGGGTGATCTCCATGAGCGAGTTGAGCACGGTGGCGGGCCGCTCCTCGCCGGAGTCGATACCGTGGCCGTGCGCCTCGAAGCCCACGGCGTCGACGCCGCAGTCGACCTCGGGCTCGCCGAGGATCTGCTCGATCTGGTCCTTCGGCTCGCCCCGCGACACGTCGACGGTCTCACAGCCGAAGCTGCGGGCCTGCTCCAGGCGTTCCTTGTTCAGGTCGCCGACGATGACCACGGCCGCCCCGAGGAGGAACGCCGAGACGCCCGCGGCGAGCCCGACCGGTCCCGCGCCCGCGATGTAGACGGTCGATCCGGGCCTCACCCCGGCGGTGACGCAGCCGTGGAAGCCGGTCGGGAAGATGTCGGTGAGCATGGCCAGGTCGAGGATCTTCTCCATCGCCTGGTCCCTGTCGGGGAACGTGAGCAGGTTCCAGTCGGCGTAGGGCACCAGGACGTACTGTGCCTGCCCGCCGACCCAGCCGCCCATGTCGACGTAGCCGTACGCCGAACCGGGCCGGTCGGGGTTGACGTTCTCGCAGACCCCGGTCTTGCCCTCCTTGCAGTTGCGGCAGCGGCCGCAGGCGATGTTGAAGGGGACGGAGACGAGGTCGCCCACCTTGACGAACTCCACGTCCGGGCCGAGCTCGACGACCTCACCGGTGATCTCGTGGCCGAGGACGAGGCCGGTGGGCGCGGTGGTGCGGCCACGGACCATGTGCTGGTCGCTGCCGCAGATGTTCGTCGCGACGGTCTTGACGATCGCTCCGTGCGGTACCTTGCGGCCCACGTTGGCCGGGTTCACCCCGGGCCCGTCCTTGAGCTCGAACCCGGGATAGCCGATCTCCTGGACCTCCACCCTGCCCGGCCCCTGGTACGAGACGGCCCTGTTGCTCGGCATGACGTCCTCCCTTCCTCGTGGTGCCCTTCCGCGTGACGCCGGCGGAGTGGCCGGTCGCCGCCCGCGAGGGGAGGTGAGGGGGACGGCGACGGCCAGGTCCAACCCGAAGATGATTTTTCACTCTTTTTCACCATATACCTGCTGGTCACAGCGATATCGGGGAACCACACCCGCGCATGCGTACCGGTCACCGGGCATCAGGGAACCACGCCCATCCATACCCGCCGATCACAGCGGCACCGGAGAGCCGTACCCACCAGAATCCGTCCCCCCGCCCTCCCGCCGGGACCGGGGATTCCCCTATCCGGCGGGAGGACGGCAGCGGCGGTGGACCTCGTCGACCCGCTCGGTGAGCCCCCTGCGGTCGAGGTGTTCCAGGAGCGGCACCGCGACCCTGCGGCTGGTGCCGAGGGCCCGCCTGGCCTGGCTGACCGTG
This sequence comes from Streptosporangium oxazolinicum, assembly GCF_039537505.1. Taxonomy (NCBI): domain Bacteria; kingdom Bacillati; phylum Actinomycetota; class Actinomycetes; order Streptosporangiales; family Streptosporangiaceae; genus Streptosporangium; species Streptosporangium oxazolinicum. The sequence goes on along the minus strand of NZ_BAABAQ010000005.1, from coordinate 491,373 downwards.
AACGGCTGCGGCAGCCGGGCGAGCACCCGCCCGGCCAGCACGTCCGCGCCGGGCAGCAGCACGATCCCATCGGCCACCCGAAGCAGCGTCCCCGCCCGTACGGCGGCCGCCAGCTCGCGGGGCCCCAGCCCCAGCTCGGCCAGCCTGCCCGCCTCCGGCGCCTGGAAGGGGCGCGCGGACAACTCGGCGCCGAGCCGCTCGACGGCCCGGACGACCGGCGCGGGCAGCACCGCGCGGTCGGCGGGGCCGCTCACGATCCGCCCGGCGTCGAGGGCGAGCGGAGGGCGTACGAGCGCCACGACCAGCCGCCGCTCGGGCAGGGCGAGCTCGTGACGGGCCGCCTCCACCGGAATGCCCGGCTCCAGCGGATGCGCCGAGGCGTGGCGCCGCACCACCTCGGGGAGACGCTCCCCCAGCCGCGACCAGTGCACGGGATCGGCGTGCCAGTCGCCGCACACCGGCCTGCCCGGGACACATCCCATCGCGACCAGGTCACCGGTACGCAGCAGCAGATGGGTCCTGAGCAGGGACGCCGCGTCCGGCGGGGCCGTCGCCAGCTCGGCCGCCCGCTCGCGTGCCGCGCCCCGGCGGCGCAGTCCCGGCGGGCGCGGGTCGAGCACGATCGCCCGCGCGAGAACCCGCACCTCACCCCGGTCGCGCCCGGGATCGCGCAGCAGCAGCACGTCGCCCGCGTGCAGGGGGAGCCGCCCGGCCAGGCGCAATCGGGCGATCCGCCCGCCGAGCGGCCGTACCGCGCACACCACCGCCGCGGAGCCGATGTGCGCGGTCAGCCGCCCCGGAAGATCACCGGCGTCCCAGCCCCCGGCGTGCCCCACGCCACCGGGCGGCGGAGGGTTCCGCTCCCGGGATCCCCCCGTCCGGACCTGCCCGCCGGGCCCCTCCGGGGAACCGCCCGGCCGCCACGGGTCACCGCCTTCGTCCCCGTCCGCCCCGGGTCCGCCGGGCCGCCACGGGTCACCGCCCCCGGCTCCTGACGGGCTCAGGCGCACGTCGACCAGGTCGGTGTACGTCCACCCGCCCGGGGTGACCAACGCCAGGCCACGCCCGGGTTCGCCCTCGCCGCGCAGGTTGAGCGCGACCCTGGCCACACCGGTCACCGAGGTCACCGGCTCCTTCAGGCACTCCAGCGCCCGTACCCGCGCGGGCACGCCGTCGAGATCCAGCTCGTCCCCGGCGGTGATCGTGCCCGAGGGCAGCGTCCCGGTCACGACCGTTCCGCTGCCGCGTACGGTGAACGCCCGGTCGATCCACAGCCGCACCGGCCCCGAGGGGTCGGGGGCGGGCAGCCCGGCCACCAGCCGGTCCAGGGCCCGCCGCAGCTCGTCGAGGCCCTGCCCGGTGCGCCCGCTCACGGCCAGCGCCTCGGCCCCGCCCAGGGCGCCCGCCGCCAGACGGGCCCGTGCCCGCTCCATGGCCTGCGTAGGGTCGGCGAGATCGGCGCGGGTCACCACGAGCAAACCGTGCCGCACCCCCAGGGTCTCCAGCGCCACCAGGTGCTCCTCGGACTGCGGCATCCAGCCCTCGTCGGCCGCCACCACGAACACGACGGCGGGCGCGGGGCCGACCCCGGCCAGCATGGTGGCGAGAAAGCGCTCGTGGCCGGGTACGTCGACGAAGGCCAGCCGCTCCCCCGAGGGCAGCTCCGTCCAGGCATAGCCGAGTTCGATCGTCAGCCCCCGCCGCCGCTCCTCGGCCAGCCGGTCGGGCTCCATCCCGGTGAGCGCCCGCACCAGGGTGGACTTACCGTGATCGACATGGCCCGCCGTGGCGACGACGTGCATCAACCGTCACCCCACGTCACATGCATCACACAAGGCACACGCGTCATCCGGCCGTCCGGGCCGACCGTCCGCACCACACAGCAACCAACCACCCCCACCACCGTCCGCACCACCGTTCGCACCACGTGGCAACCGGTCCCCCCGCCGCCACCATCCGCGCCGCACACCTCAGCCCCCCACCCCGAGAACGGCTCGCAGCACCTCGCCGTCCCGGTCGGCGGGCACGGCGCGTAGGTCGAGCAGGAGACGGCCGCCCTCCACGCGGCCGACGACCGGGGGCTCCCCGGTCCGCAGCGGCACGGCGTACCGCTCGGGCAGGCTGATCGCGGCGCTCGGCAGCGTCACGCCCGGCGCCCCGCCGCCGCCCACCGCCGCCTCGCCCGGTACGGCCCTCGCGTCGACCCCGGCCTCGGCCAGCCTGCCCGCGAGCGCGGCGGCGCGCTCGCCCAGCAGCCCGGCATCGGCGTGCAGGGCCTGGTGGACGGGGGTGGCGGGGCCGCGCAGGGTGGCCTCCAGCGCGGCCAGCGTCAGCTTGTCCACCCGGAGCGCGCGGGCCAGCGGGTGTCTCCCGCACCGTTCGACCAGGTCGCGGCGGCCCAGCAGCAGCCCGGCCTGCGGGCCGCCGAGCAGCTTGTCGCCACTGGCGGTGACCAGGTCGGCCCCGGCCTCCAGAGCACTCGCCGCGTCGGGCTCGCCGGGCAGCAGCGGCTCCCGTACGAGCAGGCCGGAACCGATGTCGGCCACCACGGGCACACCGAGCGCGGACAACTCGGCGACCTCGACCGAGCCGGTGAAGCCCTCGATCAGGAAGTTCGACGGGTGGATCTTGAGGACGAACCCCGTCTCCGGCCCCACGGCCGCCCGGTAGTCGGCGTACGAGGTGCGGTTGGTGGTGCCCACCTCGCGCAGCCTGGCGCCGGTGGAGACGAGCAGGTCGGGGATGCGGAACCCGTCGCCGATCTCCACCAGCTCGCCACGGCTGATCACGATCTCCCGCCCGGCGGCGAGCGCGGTGGCCACGAGCACGAGCGCGGCGGCGTTGTTGTTGACCACGTGCACGTCTCCCGCGGCGGGTACGGCCCGCGCGAGCGCGTCCATCGCGCCCCGTCCCCGGCGGGCGCGGGCTCCGGTGGCCAGGTCGAACTCCACGTCGGTGTAACCCGCCGCGGCGGCCGTGGCCTCCACCGCCGCCGCCGACAGCGGCGCGCGGCCCAGGTTGGTGTGCACCAGCACCCCGGTCATGTTGATCACCGGCCGCAGGCTCGCCGGGTACGGCGGGAGCGCCGCCACGGCCGCGTCCGCGACCTCCCCGGGATCGAGCCCGCCCTGCCGCGCGCGCCGCTGTGCCCGTACCACGGCGTCCTTGACGACCGCACGCCCGAGCCGCCCCGCCGCCGCGACCAGCCGAGGGTCGGCGAGGACGGCGTCGGTGCGCGGCACGAGCCTGCGTGGATCCACCCTTCGAACATAGGCCGAGACGGGCGGGAATCGAACCCGCCGGGCCGAGGATCCCGGCCGGTTCGGGCAGGTCAGACGGGTCAGGCGGGTCAGGTGCCGACGTAGGCCGCCAGGTGCTCGCCGGTGAGGGTGGAGCGGGCGGCGACGAGGTCGGCGGGGGTGCCCTCGAAGACGATCCGGCCGCCGTCGTGACCGGCGCCGGGACCGAGGTCGATGATCCAGTCGGCGTGCGCCATCACCGCCTGGTGGTGCTCGACGACGATGACCGACTTCCCGGAGTCGACGAGCCGGTCGAGCAGGCCGAGCAACTGCTCGACGTCGGCGAGGTGGAGACCGGCGGTCGGCTCGTCGAGAACGTAGACGCCGCCCTTCTCGGACATGTGGGTGGCCAGCTTGAGCCGCTGCCGCTCGCCGCCGGACAGCGTGGTGAGCGGCTGGCCGAGGCTGAGGTAGCCGAGCCCGACGTCGGCGAGCCGGGTGAGGATGGCGTGCGCGGCCGGGGTGCGCGCCTCCCCGGCGCCGAAGAACTCCCCGGCCTCGGTCACCGACATCGCGAGCACCTCGCTGATGTCGCGTCCGCCGAGGTGGTGGTCCAGCACCGACGCCTGGAACCGCCTCCCCTCGCACTCCTCGCAGGTGGTGGTGACCCCGGCCATCATCGCCAGGTCGGTGTAGACGACACCGGCGCCGTTGCAGCCGGGGCAGGCGCCCTCGGAGTTGGCGCTGAACAGCGCGGGCTTCACGCCGTTGGCCTTCGCGAACGCTTTGCGGATCGGGTCGAGCAGCCCGGTGTACGTCGCCGGGTTGCTCCGTCGCGAGCCGCGGATCGCGCCCTGGTCGATCGAGACCACCCCCTCGCCCGCCGGGATCGACCCGTGCACGAGCGAGCTCTTGCCGGAGCCCGCGACGCCGGTGACGACGACGAGCACCCCGAGCGGGATGTCGACGTCGACGTCACGCAGGTTGTGCGCCGTCGCGCCGCGGATCTCCAGCGCCCCGGTGGGCTTGCGCACCGTCTCCTTGAGGGCGGCCCGGTCGTCGAAATGGCGGCCGGTGATCGTACCGGCGGCCCGCAGCCCCTCGACGGTGCCCTCGAAGCAGACGGCGCCGCCCGCCGTACCGGCGCCGGGACCGAGGTCGACGACGTGGTCGGCGATCGCGATCGTCTCCGGCTTGTGCTCCACGACGAGCACCGTGTTGCCCTTGTCCCGCAGCCGCAGCAGCAGGTCGTTCATCCGCTGGATGTCATGGGGGTGCAGGCCGACGGTGGGCTCGTCGAAGACGTAGGTGACGTCGGTGAGCGAGGAGCCGAGGTGGCGGATCATCTTGACGCGCTGCGCCTCGCCGCCCGACAGCGTGCCCGCCGGCCGGTCGAGCGAGAGGTAGCCCAGCCCGATCTCCACGAACGAGTCGAGGGTCCGCGCCAGCGTGGCGAGCAGCGGCGCCACCGACGGCTCGTCGAGGCCGCGGACCCATCCGGCCAGGTCGCTGATCTGCATCGCGCACGCGTCGGCGATGTTGATCCCGCCGATCCGCGAGGAGCGGGCCGCCTCGCTGAGCCGGGTGCCGTCGCACTCGGGACAGGTGGTGAAGGTGACCGCCCGGTCCACGAACGCCCGGATGTGCGGCTGCATCGCCTCCCGGTCCTTGGACAGGAACGACTTCTGGATCTTCGGGATCAGCCCCTCGTAGGTGAGGTTGACGCCGTCGACCTTCACCTTAACCGGCTCTTTGTGGAGGAAGTCGCGGAGCTCCTTCCGGGTGTACTCGCGGATCGGCTTGTTCGGGTCGACGAAGCCCGACTCGGCGTAGACCCGTACGGTCCAGAAGTTGTCCGACTTCCAGCCGGGGATGGTGAAGGCGCCCTCGGCGAGCGACTTGGAGTCGTCGTAGAGCTGGGTGAGGTCGATGTCGGTGACCGCGCCCCGGCCCTCGCAGCGCGTGCACATGCCGCCGACGCGGGTGAAGGTCGCCTTCTCGGTCTTGCGGTCACCGCGTTCGACGGTGATCGCACCGCTCGCCCGGACGGTGGCGACGTTGAAGGAGAAGGCCTGGGGCGAGCCGATGTGCGGCTGCCCGAGGCGGCTGAAGACGATGCGCAGCATCGCGTTGGCGTCGGTGGCCGTGCCGACCGTGGAGCGGGGGTCGGCGCCCATCCGCTGCTGGTCGACGATGATCGCGGTCGTCAGCCCCTCCAGGACGTCGACCTCCGGCCGTCCCAACGTCGGCATGAAGCCCTGCACGAAGGCGCTGTAGGTCTCGTTGATCATCCGCTGTGACTCGGCGGCGATCGTGCCGAACACCAGGGAGCTCTTGCCCGAGCCGGAGACGCCGGTGAACACCGTCAACCGGCGCTTCGGGATCTCGACGCTGACGTCCTTGAGGTTGTTCACGCGCGCCCCGTACACGCGGATCAGGTCGTGGCTGTCGGCGACGTGCGGCGCGGGCGACCGCGTGTCCGTGCTCGTGTCCGTGCTCGCCGTGTCCGTGCTCATCGTCTCTCCATCTGTCGGGCGGGGCATCTGTTGGGCGGGACCGCTTTCGCGGTCCCGGTCGGCGTCGTGCGCGGGCTCCCTCACGGTGCCGCCCGTACGCGGGTCGTGGCCGAGGCGGCCGGACGGCTCAGCGCAGTTCCTGGATGCGGATCAGGTTGCCCGCGGGATCGCGGACGGCGCAGTCGCGGACGCCGTACGGCTGCTCGATCGGCTCCTGGACGATCTCGGCGCCGCCGGCCCGCGCCCGCTCGAAGGCGCCGTCGAGGTCGGCGGTGGCCAGGACGATGCCGGCGTAGGTGCCCTTGGCCATCATCTCGACGATGGTGCGGTGCTCGTCGTCGGTGACGCCGGGGTCGACGACCGGCGGCTGCAGGACGATGGACGTACTGGGCTGACCGGCGGGGCCGACCGTGATCCAGCGCATCCCCTCGTATCCGACGTCGTTGCGGACCTCGAAGCCGAGGACGTCGCGGTAGAAGGCCAGGGAGGCGTCCGGGTCGTCATGGGGAAGGAAACTCGCGTGAATGGTGATGTCCATGGCAGTCACGCTAGGCGTGACCCGATAACCGGCGCTTCTCGATTCCTGACCGGTCTGGTCACCTGTCTCACCACGCACGACGGCATCCCCGCCGTCGCGCCCGCCGCCCGGCGCCGGTAGACGCTGGGCGGCACCCCGACCAGCTCGGTGAAGCGGGTGCTGAAGGTGCCCAGTGACGAGCAGCCGACCGCGAAGCACACCTCGGTCACGCTGAGGTCGCCACGACGCAGCAACGCCATCGCGCGCTCAACACGCCGTGTCATCAGGTAGCCGTACGGTGACTCACCGTAGGCGAGCCGGAACTCGCGGCTGAGATGCCCGGCCGACATGTGCTCGCCGCGGGCGAGCGCCTCGACGTCCAGCGGCTGCGCGTACTCCCGGTCGATCCGGTCACGGACCCGGCGCAGCCGCGCGAGGTCGCTCAGGCGCCGCGCCGGGACGAATCTGCTTGTCACATGCGAGATAGTACGTCGCGCGGGGGGTCCCGGCGCCACCGTCGTCCCGCCCGCTCCCTGCCTGATCCGGGGCCCGGATCGTCCCTCCCGGCCCTGGTGTTCGCCGTTTGGCGGAGGCGGACGGGAATCGAACCCGCCAGGCCGAGAACCTCGGTCTCAACGGTTTTGAAGACCGCGGGGGCCACCAGGCGCCCATACGCCTCCGAGGGAGAACATACCCGCGAGCGGGTACGTGCACTGGGACGGCATGCCGGACGGCGCATGCGGATCTACCAGGGGAAATCGGGGGGGATGCGGCATGGCGGAGACCACCGCGGAGCGGGGCGCCGCTCCTCAGGGGCCGGGCGCGGTGCGGCTGACCCGGTACGCGCACGGGGGCGGCTGCGCCTGCAAGATCCCGCCCGGTGAGCTGGAGGCCGTCGTCGCGGGACTGCTGGAGAAGGCGGACGGGCCGCGCCCGCGCCTCAACGGCGAGCTGGTCATCGGGTTGGACGACGGCGACGACGCCGCCGTGGTCCGCGTCGAGGACGGCCGGGCGATCGTGGCCACCGCGGACTTCTTCACCCCCGTGGTGGACGACCCCTTTGACTGGGGGCGGATCGCGGCGGCCAACGCCCTGTCGGACGTGTACGCGGTGGGCGGGGAGCCCCTGGTGGCGGTGAACCTGCTCGGCTGGCCCCGGGACGTGCTGCCGATGGAGCTGGCCGGGGAGGTGCTGCGCGGCGGCCTGGAGGTGGCGCGGGCGGCGGGCTGCCACGTCGCGGGCGGCCACAGCGTCGACGATCCCGAGCCGAAGTACGGGATGGCCGTCACCGGGCTCGCCGATCCCGGGCGGCTGCTGCGCATCGACGGCGGCCGGGCGGGCCTGCCGATCTCCCTGACCAAGCCGCTCGGCGTCGGCGTGCTCAACACCCGGCACAAGGCGACCGGTGAGGTCTTCCCGCAGGCGGTGGCCGCGATGACCACGCTGAACCGCGACGCCTCCCGGGCGGCGCTGGCCGCGGGCGCCGGGTGCGCCACGGACGTGACCGGGTTCGGCCTGCTCGGTCACCTCTACAAGCTGGCCAGGGCGAGCGGCGTCACGGCGGTGGTCGACGTGGCGGCCGTACCGTATCTGGCCGGGGCCCGCGAGGCCGTGCGGGACGGCTACGTCAGCGGCGGCACCGGCCGCAACCTGGCGTGGGTGGTGCCGCACCTGGACCCGGGCCGTTTCGGCGAGGAGGACCTGCTGCTGCTCGCCGACGCCCAGACCTCCGGCGGCCTGCTCGTGGCGGGCGAGATCCCCGGCGCACCGGTCGTCGGCGAGCTCGTCCCCCGCGAGGGCCCGCCCCTGCGGCTGCGCTGACCCACCCGGCCCGGCCCAGCTCAAGACAGGGCAGACCGGGACGGGCAGGCCGGGGCTCGGCTGGGGCCGGGTCTGGCCAGGGCTGAGCCGAACCAGGGCAGGTCAGCCCCGGACAGGCCGGACCCGAGCCAGACCCAGGACCAACCCAGACCAACCCAGACCAGCCCGGACCAGCCCGGACCGAGCCGATCCCGGTCCGGGCAGGCCGGTCCGGGCGACGAAGTGGCCGCTACGCGACGAACCGGTGACTCGGCTCGCCGCGCAACCGCCCCTCCGGCAGCTTCCGGCCGCACAGGACCAGGATGAGATCCTGCGCGGCCCCGTACATCGGCGTCCCGTCCCCGATGGACCAGTCGAGGTCGTCGGCGCGCAGTTCGATTCCCCGGATGTCGACCCCGAAGTACCTGAGGCTCTTCGACGCCTCGAAGCCCCCCAGGACGATGCGCAGCCGATCCTCGGGGACGTGCCGGTCGAGGCCCAGGGGCACGGTGAAGTCCAGGCCGTGGATCACCTCGTGGGTCAGCGCGCCCTCGAACCCGCCCCCCGGCGGCTTCCACGCGAAGTCCGCGTTGTCCCTGAGCAGCGCGGCGAGTTCGCCGGACGACAGGGAGGCCGCGTCGCGCCGGGCGCTCCGGTCGGCCATCCTGTTGAAGTTCCCCCGCGCTCTGAGCATTCCGATCATGAAGCGCGCGGTCGAGTAGTGGAACGGCATCGTCATGTGGGCCACGACCTCCCGTACCCGCCACCCGGCGCACAGGGTCGGCTCGTCCCACCTCCGCTCCGGCAGACCGGTGAGCACGTCCGCCAGGTCGCGGCGCTCGGCGGCGATCGCCCTCCTGACCTCGGCCTCCGGGGTCTGCGTCATCGCCGCTCCCCCGATCGCGTGAGCCCTGCGGCGTCGGGCAGAGTCGTATCTCTTGGTATGTCCATCGGTGTCCTCTTTTCCAGGTTCCCGGGAAGTCCGGGAAGGTGTTCGCCCTACCGACGAACGGGCCTGGCGCCAACGGACACCCGGGGACTACGAACCGGTCACCTCGGCGATCCGGCGGCCGAGGTAGCGGCGTTCGGTGTCGGTCGTCGCCAGCCGCAACGCCTCGCGGTAGGCGGCCTCGGCCTCCGCGACGCGGCCCAGGCGGCGCAGCAGGTCGGCCCGGGTCGCGGGCAGCAGGTGGTACCCGGCCAGCGCCCCCGACTCCCGCAACGCCTCCACCAGTTCCAGTCCCGCGGCCGGGCCCGCGGCCATCCCCACCGCCACCGCCCGGTTCAGCTCCACCACCGGGGACGGCGTGAACCGCGCGAGTTGCCCGTACAGCGCGGCGATCTGCGCCCAGTCGGTGCCGGACGCGTCGGTCGCGGTGGCGTGGCAGGCGGCGATGGCGGCCTGCACCTGGTACGGGCCGGGCCTGCCGCGCCGCAGGGCGCGGCCGAGCAGCGCCTCCCCCTCGGTGATCGCGGCGGTGTCCCACCGGCCTCGGTCCTGCTCCTCCAGGGTCACCAGGTCACCGGCCGCGTCGAGCCGGGTGGCGCGGCGGGCGTCGTGCAGCAGCATCAGCGCCAGCAGCCCCGCCGCCTCGGGTTCGTCGGGCATCAGCCGGGTCAGGACGCGGGCCAGCCGGATCGCCTCGGCGCTGAGGTCGGGCCGCAGCAGGTCGGCGCCCGCCGTGGCCGAGTATCCCTCGCTGAACAGCAGGTACAGCACGGCCAGCACGGCGGGCACGCGTTCCGGCAGCAGGTGCGCAGGCGGCACCCGGTACGGGATCCCGGCGTGCCGGATCTTCAGCTTGGCCCGGAGCAGGCGCTTGGACATCGTCTGCTCACCGACCAGGAACGCCCTGGCGATCTCCGCGGTGGTCAGGCCCGCCAGGGTGCGCAGGGTGAGCGCGACCCGGGCCTCCAGGGCCAGCGCCGGATGGCAGCAGGTGAACATCAGCCGCAGCCGGTCGTCCGGCACGCCGCCGTCGCCGTCCTCCGGTTCGGGTTCGTACGACATGGCGGCCACCTCCCGCAGCTTGGCGGCGCCGACCGCTTCGCGGCGCAGCCTGTCGACGGCGCGGTTGCGCGCGACCGTGGTGAGCCACGCGCCGGGCCTGCGCGGGATCCCGTCCTCGGCCCAGCTCCGCAGGGCCAGCGCGAAGGCGTCCTGCGCGCACTCCTCGGCGAGGTCCCAGTCGGCGGTGATCCGGATCAGGGTCGCCACGACCTGGCCCCACTCGTCCCGGAACGCCTGGGCGACCGCCGCCTCGACCTCAGTCGTCATACCGTCCGGGCCGGTCGTACCTTCCGAGGCCGTTGTACCGTCCGGGCCGGTTGTACCGGACGGGTCCGTTGTACCGGCCTGCTCCTCCCCGGTCACGACGGCAGGAGCGGCCGGATCTCGATCGAGCCGTAGCCGGAGGCCGGGTGCTTCGAGGCGATCTCGATGGCCTCGTCGAGGTCAGCGCACTCGATCATGCAGAACCCGCCCACCTGCTCCCTGGTCTCGGCGAACGGGCCGTCGGAGAGCAGAACCGCGTCGTCGCGTACCCGCACGGTCGTGGCGTCGGCCGGTGGCCGCAGCCCGGCGCCACCCCGCAGCACCCCGCGACGTTCCATCTCCTCGCTCCACCCGCCGCAACCGTCCATGGCGTGGGCCTCCGCGGTCTCGTCACCGCAGATCAGCAGCATGTACTTCATGGCCCCGATGGTAGACGGATCCCGATCTCATCGAACAACCATCGAAATCACCATTCAGTAGGCGGTTGACCGGCCAGTTTCCGTAATTACAGCTTTTGTCCGGACTGTCGTCAGCACCAGTCTCGACGTCGCGTCGATCCTCCTAGCAAATACTGGGAAAGAGCTTGACGCTGCGGGGCTCGCAACCGAGGATCACAGAAACCGAGAAAACCTCGGCAACCCTACCCGAAGGGACGATCATGAAGATACGCTTCCTGGGCACGACCTCGGACAACGGCGGGTGCCCCACCGTCTACGCGACCGACCGGGGGACCTATGTCGTGCAGGGCACGATTGTCTCTGACTCCGAGGCACTGGGCGGTCTCCGAGACCTGGCCTCGGATGAAACCGCAGTAGAGATTCCCAAGGAATTGATCAAGTACTTCACGGAGTGACCAATGGCAAACCTTGTGGTTGGACAGGGTTTTCAAGACCTGTTCGACTCGTTTACGCATACCGCGTATCGCCAGGAGTCGCGAGATCGCTACAACTCACCCGACGAGAAGGAGGCCATAAAAAGGTTTATGGACGGGGATCCCGACCTGGAGTACATCCGATCCCGTCCATGGCTCGAATCCATCAGGGCAAAGACCTCGGAAGGTAAGCGGTTCCAAAGGGTGCGGATCGTGACCGTTCCTCTGAAGGATTACTCACGTTACGCACTGTGGAGCGTCCAAGGAAACCTGGCCGCCGGAGAGGAGATCCGATACCTGGCCCGCGACCAAGCGATGGATCTCGGCTTGCCGCAACACGATGCATGGATATTCGATTCAAGCCGGATAGCATTACTTCATTTCGACGGCGATGACTGTCTGCTCGGGGCGGAACTCGTCACGGACCCCGCCAAGGTGAACGAATACGAGGTCTGGCGCGAAATCGCTTGGCGAAACTCCCTCACCCGCCAAGAATTTATCGAATCCCTGAACCGAGCGTGAGCGGCAATCTTGACCGGTAATGCCAACCAGGCCCGCGAAGCCCTTGGAGCGCGCCTCCGTGACTTAAGGAAAGACGCAGAACTGACTGGTCGCGAGCTGGCGTCTCTTGCGGGATGGCAATCCAGCAAGATATCGAAGATAGAATACGGAAAGCAGGCGCCAAGTGAGGCGGACATTCGCGCATGGTGCCTGCATACCGGCTTTGAACATCACGTTCCAGACCTGATAGCCGCAGTACGGACCATTGAGACTCAGTATGTTGAATGGCGACGCCAGTTCAGGTCCGGAACCAAGCATCGCCAAGCAAGCCAGATCGCCTGGGAGGAGGAAACGTATCTGTTCCGGGTCTTCCAACCCATCATGATTCCCGGCTTGCTTCAGACGGAAGAATATGCTCGGATAATTTTTTCTAAAGTAATAGATTTTTACAACATTCCGGACGATCTGGATAGCGGAATCCAGGCACGCATGGAGCGTCAGAAGGTCCTCTATCGAGGAGACCGGCGCTTCCATATGGTCGTCAGTCATGCGGCTCTGCAGACCCACGGCGCAGAGCGCGAGATGATGATTGGTCAGCTTGAGCGCCTGCTGACCCTCATGACCCTGCCGAGGCTTCGGCTCGGTATCATTCCCGCCCGCGCGGAACTTGAGGTCACACCACTGCACGGGTATTGGATTTTCGATGAACGAATGGTGTTGGTTGAGACCCATTCAGCCGAGCTGAAAATAACACAGCCACGCGAGATAGAGCTGTACATAAAGTCATTTGAGGCATTTGCCAGATCTGCCGTCTACGGTGGTGAGGCAAGGTCCCTGATCGCCAAGGAAGCCTCTCGGCTGGCCAATGAGTCCTCAGAGTAAGCAAACCCAAGAAAACTCCTTGGTCTCCCTGACGTTCGCTACTTACCGTCATGGACATGACCCTCGGACAAACGACAGCGCACTTCACCGGGGAACGCTCAGACGAACCGGTGACGGGTGCGACGGCGGAGAAGCACGACAGGGCCTTGGCGGTCGTGCAGCGACTGCTGAAGGCGGAGAGAGTCCGCTCCCACACCGTTCACACGATCGTCCTGAAGTTGTCCGAAAGCGGCAGGCCAGTGCCCCTGGCGGAGCGTCGGCGCCACGCGCCGGAGCTGGTCGCGTACGGCGACGGCGGACGGATGGTCGCGACGGTGACCATGGGGCCGCGCTCCGGCTGCTACCTGGTCCGCCTGCCCGCGACAGGTGTCGCGGCCCAGACGGTGAACGCCGATCAGCCGCACGCGGTGGTGGATCTGGTTCTCGCGGCGGCACGAGGAGACGACCGTGGCCGTACGTGACTGGCACATCTTCGGCGACATGGCCACCCGCGAGGCCAACGGGCAGGACATCAGGGTCACGACCGGAAACTTCCCCAGCATCTACGCGGCCATCGAGGACTGGGAGACCAGGGAGCGAGCACGTCAGGCACGCGACCTGAGAGAACTCAGCAGGCTCGTGGACAGCGCGATAGCCCGGCTCCAGGCGCATCACGGCGCCGGTCAGGGCGGGCCGAGGCCGAACGGAAGGGATCCGCGGTGATCGCCGATCTCACCGGCCCGCGAGGGATCGCCGGTCGCCCCGTCTCCGGCCCGATCCTCCTCGTCATCGCGTGCTGGGGCCTGTTTTGTGGATCTTCGCCGTAGCGAGGATCGTCCAGGTGGATGTCCCGCAAGGCGGAGGAGGAGTTCATAACGGAGTTATGGGCGACGACGACAACGCCGCGGGGCGCCGCCTGGGCGACCGCAGTAGGCGAAAAGATCCACAAAACAGGCCCTAGGTCACCCGTTCCCTCGTGCGGGACTCGGCGGCGGCGTCCAGGCGCTCCCGCTGCGGCACCACCGTGTACTTCGGGTCGGCGGCCGAGGCCTTGCCCGCGGCGAGGATGCCGAAGCGAGTGCAGAGGGCACCGGCGGTGAGGGCGAGACCGGACAGCGCGGTGAGGGTACGGCCGCGCCCGGCGACCGTGGCGAGCAGGGCGCCGCCCACCGTGAGGGCGCGGGCCGTCCGCATCAGGCGGCCCGGCCTGCCCAGCCGGTACGGCTCGCCGACCAGGCCGAGCCGGTGCTCCATCACCGTGCCCGCGGCCGTCTCGACGGCGGCGCCCAGCACGGCGGCGGCGCGGGCCGGGCCCGCCTCGCGGCGCGGGGTGACCAGCATGGCCATGGCGCCCGCGCTCGCCAGCGCGCTCCCGGCGAACAGGAACGGCAGCTCGCGGTGGGCCTCGTGCCAGGCGGGCACGGCGGTGTCGGCGACGAGCACGGCGGTGTAGGTCGACATCAGCGGTCCGGTCACCATGGCCGCCAGGGCGGCCGCGTCACCGGCGACGGGCAGAATCCGGGCGACATGGGCAATCTTGGCGACTCGGGCGACATAGGCGACCTTGGCGTACGGGACGGGGGCGATTCGCGAGGCGCGCCCGGTTACCCGGGCCGTGAACGAGGCCGCGGATGAGGCCGCGATCCTCGCGGGTGGAACGCCGGTGATCCCCGGGCCGTACGGGACGGCGACGGCGGAGACGGCCGCGAGGGCCGTCAGACCGCTGTGGGCGGCGAGGAGCCAGGAGCCGACGCTCATCGGCGAGGTGGGCTTGAACACGCGCAGCATGTTGAGGAACCGCTCCGGCCTGCCGAGTTCGGCGACCAGGAAACCGGCACCGGCCGTGGCACCGACGGCCGCGGTGACCCTGGCGGTGAGCGCGAGCCGGTCACGCCCGGCGAGCGTCGCCACGGCGGAGATCATCGACGCGGCACCGGACGTTCCGCCCAGGTATAGATAGAGCGGCATGTGGGGTTCGTGCCACACCGGGGACTTGATGACCGGCTGCCCGTAGTAGGAGCGGAACTCGGCCTCGGGCACCATCGTCTCCTCACCGCGCCTCACCTCCGCCACCCCCGCCCCTGTCCCTGCCACTGCCACTGCCACTGCCACTGCCCGCAGCCGTCCACGCGATCCCCGGCCGGGCGCGCCACCGATATCTCCCCGTCCCGGGCGGGAACGGGAGGGAACCCGTACGAACGCCTCACCGACCCCCCTCCGGCACCGCCGAGAACACCCTTGACAGGAGGAAACACGTAAGAACGCGTCACCGACTCCCCTCCCGCACCGCTGAGAACACCCCTCACGGGAGGGAACCCGGACGAACGCCTCATCGCCCCCTCCCCCCGCCCAGGAAGGACACCGCCACCACCCCGGCCATGGAGAGCGCCGCCCCCGCCGCCCAGCGCCACATGGCGGGCAGGTCCCTGGTGGTGACCACCGGGTCGGGCGGCAGGCCGTACACCTCGGGCTCGTCGAGCAGCAGGAAGAAGGCCCCGTCGCCGCCCACGCCGTCGCCGGGGTCCGCCCCGTACAGGCGGGCCTCCGGCCTGCCCTCGCCGTGCAGCAGCTCCACCCGTTCCCGGGCGCGGTCCCGCAGCTCGTCCAGCGGCCCGAACTGGATGGAGTCGGTGGGACATGCCTTGGCGCAGGCCGGTTCCAGACCGCCGCGCAGCCGGTCGTAGCACATCGTGCACTTGAACGCCCGGCCGTCGCGCTCCCTGCGGTCGATCACGCCGTACGGGCAGGCGGGCACGCAGTAGCCGCAGCCGTTGCAGACGTCGGCCTGCACCACCACCGTGTCGAACTCGGTGCGGAACAGCGCCCCGGTCGGGCAGACGTCCAGGCAGGCGGCGTGCGTGCAGTGCTTGCACACGTCCGACGACATCAGCCACCCCTCGACGCCCTCCTGACCGTTCGCGCCGCCCGGCTGCTCGATGAAGGCCACGTGGCGCCAGGTGTCGGCCCCCAGGCTCCCCGTGTTGTCGTACGAGGTGGCCCGGAAGACGAACCCGTCGTCGGGCACGTCGTTCCACTCCTTGCAGGCGACCTCACAGGCCTTGCACCCGATGCAGATGCTCGTGTCGGTGAAGAAGCCGTACCTGTGTGGTGCCACGTCCGTCACGGGAAGCCCTCGAATGGTGAGTGTCCAGGTTGCTGCTCTGACCTGGGAAAACGCCGAGGCGTCTCTGAGCGGCTTGCCCGGGTCGGAGCGGGACAAACCTTTCGGCGAGCCGTCGTGACGGACCGGGTCGCACATCCCCCTGAACATCGCGAACGGCCCCGAGCCGGTGCTGGAACACCTGCTCAGGGCCCTGATCCCCCCTGGAGGATCAGCCGCGCGACTCGCCGTCCGGGAAACGGGTGATCAGGTCTGCTCGATCATGGTCCGGGACATCGCGAACCCCTTCCCGTTCACGGGTGCCGGTGCTCGCGGATCTTGTGGCACATGTCGGTGACGGCCTTCACGATCAACTCGGGCTCGTCGATCTGGATGTTGTGCGCGGCCCGCTCGGCGACGATCAGCGTGCCGTCGTCGGACAGTCCGGCCAGGTCGGCTTGGATGCGTGCCCAGACGCGGTTGTAGCGCTCGGCCACGTCCGGCGACCGGCCGGCGAAGTACTCGTAGTAGTAGGTGCCGGGGGCCGGGTGCGGGGCCTTGGAGATGACCGTGAGCGGCATGTCGCCGAAGTGCGTGCGCTCGGCCTCCAGTGCCGTGACGACTCCTGTCCGGCCGAGGTCCTCCTGGACCTCCGCGCGGCGCTGCCCGCTGGTCAGCTCCAGCGCCAGGGCCAGCTCGACCAGTTCGGCCGGGACGCGCTGCCGGATCCGGCGCAGCAGGTCCGGTTCCCGGCCGTTCCGGATCGCCAGCCGCAGCCGGGCGCGGACCAGGCCGCACGGCGTCAGGGCGTAGGTGAGGGCCTGCCGCCAGTGCCGCATGGGTCCGTACCGCCACCGGCCGAACTCCTCGGCCATCCAGGTCATACGCTCGGAAGGCGCGTCGACCAGCACCATCCCCGCGACCCGGTCGCGGTGGCGGGCAGCGTAGAAACGGGCGATCTCCCCGCCCATCGAGTGGCCGACGATCAGGTAGGGGCCGGGCTCTCCGGACGCCTCCAGGACCTCGTGCAGTTCGTCGGCGAGCGCCGAGGCGCCGCGCCATTCCCACCAGGGGGCGGCCTCGCTCCAGCCGAGGCCCGCCCGGTCGTACTGCCACACCCGCAGGCCGGGCACCAGCCCCCGCCGGACGTCGACCCAGTTCAGCCCGTTGTCGGTCATGCCGGGCAGGATGACGACGGTCGGGCCGCCTTCGCCTTCGGCCCGCACGTGCAGGCGGCGGCCCCGGACGGTGACGAGGCGGCCGGGGGGCGGGAAGCGCCGGATGTCGGCACGCTCGGCCGCCTTCTGGTAGAGAGCGCTGACGGCGCCCGCCACGGTGGCGACGGTGGCGGCGAGGGTGGTCCAGCGAGGAGTCATGTCGTCCCTTCTCGTTCGGGTCGTGCACAGAGACGGTTCCCCGGGGCGGGACCACCCGATACCCCTCGTCCGCGATGAGACAGTCTCCAGGGTGGGGCCGCCCCGGGTCATCTTCGATCGGACGGATGACGCGACGAGGTGCGAGACCACCCCTCGCGGGCTCCGCTCGTGGAACCGGGCGGTGTCGGCGGTGATCTCACGGGCACCGGCGGCCACGGAGGTCATGACCTCAGCGTGGCGAGGGCCTGGCACAGAGGGCTAGGGGATTTCACGAGATTGCGGAAAGTCGCGCGCCTGCTCGATGAGGGCCCGCGATTCGTCCACGGCGCACAGGATCTCGCGCGTCCTTGAGCAGCCCGGACCGCTGCTTGACCGAGATGAATTCCACGGTGCTCCCCGACGCGTACATACGCGCGAACCGCTCAGCCATCGCGGTACTCCTCGATCAGGTCGAGCAGTGCCCTGCCCGTGGGGCGTCTGCCGGGGCGCAGGTCGCAGGTCATGGCCTTGCTCTCCTGAATGTAGACGTTCGGGTCGAGCACGAGGGGCATCAGGTCGTTGACGACGTCGCCGGTCACCAGGCCGCCGCTGCCCCAGCCCCAGTGGTAGGGAAGGCCGACCTGGTGGATCGTCCCGCCCTGCAGGCGCAGCGGGCGGACGCGCCCGGTCACCAGGACGCGGGCCTCGATCGCGGTGCGGGACGTCACGATCGTCGCCCAGCCCCCGTTGACGAGTCCCAGCTCGGCGGCGAGCTCCGTGGACACCTCGCAGAACAGCTCCGGCTGCAGCTCGGCGAGGTAGGCCAGCGGGCGGCTCATGCCTCCGGCGGTGTGGTGCTCGGTGAGCCGGTAGGTCGTGAGCACGTACGGGAAGCGCGGTGAGCCCGGCGGGTTGTAGGGGCTCTCGGGGCGCCGGTAGATCCGGCGCGCCGGGTTGGCCTGCCGCCCGTACAGCGGGTTGCGCACCGGCGACTCGTGCGGCTCGTAGTGGGTGGGCAGCGGCCCGTCCGCCAGGCCCGCCGGGGCGAACAGCCAGCCCTTGCCGTCGGGCTGCATGATGAACGGGTCGGTCCCGGCCAGCGCGGCCTCGGCCAGGGCGCCCTCCGGCGGCAGGTAGCCGGGCGGTTTGTCCCTCTCGAAGTCCGGCACGTCGAGACCGGTCCACTCCCTTTTCTCCTCGTCCCACCACACGTAGGCCTTGCGCTCGCTCCACGGGCGGCCCTCGGGGTCGGCGGAGGCCCGGTTGTAGAGGATGCGCCGGTTCGCGGGCCAGGCCCAGCCCCACTCGGGCGCGACCCTGCTCTGCTCACCCCCGGGCCTGCGCCGGGCCGCCTGGTTGACCTCGTCGGCGTACACCCCGCAGTAGATCCAGCAGCCGCACCGGGTGGAGCCGTCGGATTCGAGCTCGGTGTACGCCGACAGGGCCCGCCCGTCGGGGCCGGTGCCGTTGATCTCGCGCAGCACAGCCTGCGCCGACGGGTCGGCGTACTCGCCCTCCTCGGGGTAGTCCCAGGTCAGCTCGCGGACCGGCCGGTCGATCTCGTCGCCGGTCATCCGCTCCCTGATCCGCTTGCCCAGGTGGTAGTAGAACGCCAGGTCGCTGCGGCAGTCGCCCGGCGGCTCCAGCGCCTTCTCCCGCCACTGCAGCAGCCGCTGGGTGTTGGTGAAGGTGCCGTCCTTCTCCACGTGGCTCGCGGCGGGCAGGAAGAACACCTCGGTGGCGATGTCCTCGGTGCGCGTCTCCCCGGTCTCCAGCTCGGGGCCGTCCTTCCAGAACGTGGCCGTCTCCACCAGCGTCAGGTCACGCACCACCAGCCAGTCGAGGTTGGCCAGGCCCAGGCGCTGCGCCCGGCCGCCCGAGGAGCCGACCGCCGGGTTCTCCCCCACCACGAAGTAGCCCTTGACGGTGCCGTCGATCTGCCCCATCACGGTGGTGAAGTGGCCGTGGTCGCCGGTCAGGCGGGGCAGGTGGTCGAAGCGGAAGTCGTTCTCCTCGGTGGCGGCGTCGCCCCACCACGCCTTGAGCAGGCTCACCATGTAGCAGCGCTTCCTGCCCCAGAAGCCGGTGTCGGCCCCCGCCTTGGCCAGGTAGTCGTCCAGTCCCTCGTGCCGGTGGGCGTGCGGCATCGGCAGGTATCCCGGCAGGAGGTTGAACAGGGTGGGGATGTCGGTGGAGCCCTGGATGCTGGCGTGGCCGCGCAGCGCGAGGATGCCGCCGCCGGGGCGGCCGATGTTGCCCAGCAGCAGCTGCAGGATCGAGGCCGTGCGGATGTACTGCGCGCCCACGGTGTGCTGGGTCCAGCCGACCGCGTACGCCCAGGCGGTGGTGCGTTCCCTGCCCGAGTTCGCGGTGATCGCCTCGGCCAGTTCGGCGAAGTCCTCCGGGGGGATGCCGCACAGTTCCGCCACCATATCCGGGGTGTAGCGGGCGAAGTGCCGCCGCAGGATCTGGTAGACGCAGCGCGGGTGGCGCAGCGTCGGGTCGGTGGGCGGCCTCGACGGCGCGGCGGCGCCACCGGAGCCGTACTGCTCGGGGCCCGCCGCCTCGGCGTGCCGGGGCCCGCCCTCCAGCTGCTCGCCCGCCGCGCGCCCCCTCTCCTCCCCCGCCGCACGCTCCGTTCCCTCGCCCTCCGCACGCTCCGTCTCCTCGTACGCCGCGTGCTCCGTTCCCTCGTACGCCCAGCTCGACGGGTCGTACGCGCGCCGCTCCGGGTCGAAGCCGGAGAACAGCCCGTCCAGGTCCTCGGTGTCCCTGAAGTCCTCGGAGACGATCGCTGAGGCGTTGGTGTAGGCGAGCACGTACTCGCGGAAGTCCAGCTCGTTGGCGAGCACGTGGTTGATGAGCGCGCCGAGCAGGACGATGTCGCTTCCGGCGCGGATCGGCAGGTGGCGGTCGGCGATCGCGCTGGTGCGGGTGAAGCGCGGGTCGATGTGGAACACCTTGGCGCCGCGCGCCCTGGCCTCCACCACCCACTGGAATCCCACCGGGTGGCATTCGGCCATGTTGGAGCCCTGGATGACGATGCAGTCGGACTCGGCCAGGTCCTGCTGGAAGTCCGTGGCGCCGCCACGCCCAAAGCTGGTCCCCAGACCGGGGACGGTGGAGGAGTGTCAAATACGGGCCTGGTTCTCCACCTGGATCGCGCCGAGGGCGGTGTAGAGCTTCTTCATCAGGTAGTTCTCTTCGTTGTCCAGCGTCGCCCCGCCCAGGCTCGCGATGCCCATGGTGCGCCGGACCGTCTTGCCCTCGTATTCCTGCTGCCAGGTCTCCCGCCGGGTCCGCACCACCCGGTCGGCGATCATGTCCATCGCCGTCTCCAGGTCGAGCGGCTCCCAATCGGTGCCGTGCGGGCGCCGGTACAGGACGCGCGTCTGCCGGCCGGGGTGGGTGACGAGTTGCTTGCTCGCCGACCCCTTGGGGCAGAGGCGCCCGCGCGAGATGGGCGAGTCGGGGTCGCCCTCGATCTGGGTGACCCGGCCGTCCTTGACGTAGACCAACTGGCCGCAGCCGACCGCGCAGTACGGGCAGATCGACCGCGCGACGCTGTCGGCCTCCTCGGTGCGGGGCCGCAGGGCGTCGGTGCGCGCCGACCGCGCGGCGTCGCCCCTGGCGTCCTCTCCCATGAGCTGCCGGATCACCGGCCAGCGGGAGATCCCCCTCCCCCGTGTCACACCCCGGCCCTACCCCTTCCCACCTGCTCCAATCACCCGCGAGCGCCATCGGGTGACGGCGTGTGGCCCGGCTTTGCCGTGGCTTTCACCGGCCGGTCCTACCGTGTGCTGGTGACGTCTTTTCACCGGTATCTCGCGGAGGAGGTCGCGGTCGACCACGCCGAGGGGCTCATCCCCCGGCGCGAGGCGCTGCATCGCCTGACCCTCCTCGGGCTGACGGCACCCGCCGCCGGCGCGCTGCTCGCGGCCCGGGGAACCGGCCGGGGGAACAACCGAGGAAACACAGCCGGTCCGGGCCCCGGTACGCCGTCCGCCTCGGCGACGTCCGGCGCGGCCTCCGGTACGGCGGCATCCGGTGCGTCATCGGACGGGGCCCCGCCCTCGGGTCCGGTACCCCTGCCGACCGAGGAGATCATCTTTTCCGGCGCCGAGAGCGGTGTCACCCTGCGGGGCGCCTGGGCGGCGCCCTCGGACCCCCGGGGCGCGGTGCTGGTCATCCACGAGAACCGAGGGCTCACCGACCACATCCGCTCGGTGGCCGGGCGCCTGGCGGCCGAGGGCTACTGCGCGCTCGCCGTCGACCTGCTCTCCCGGGAGGGCGGGACCGCCTCCTTCGAGGACCCGGCGCAGGCCAACGCGACACTGGGACGCCTCTCCCCCGAGCGCTTCGTCTCGGACATGAAGGCCGCCCTGGGCGAGCTGGAGCGGGGCGCCCCCGGCAAGGGGCTCGGCGTCACCGGTTTCTGCTTCGGCGGCGCCATGACCTGGCTGCTGCTCTCCTCCGACGAGCCGCGCCTGTCGGCGGCCGTCCCGTTCTACGGCCCGCTCCCCGACGACGCCGACCTCTCCGGGTCGAGAGCCGCCGTCCTCGCGATCTACGCAGAGCTGGACGAGCGGGTCAACGCCACCCGCGACGAGGCCAGGACCGCCCTGGAGCGGGCGGGCCTGGAGCACGAGATCGTCACGTTTCCCGGCGTCAACCACGCCTTCTTCAACGACACCGGCCCTCGGTACGACGCCGGTGCCGCCGCCGGGGCGTACCGGCGCCTCCTGGACTGGTTCGGCCGCCACCTGGGGTAAAGCGTCCCGCTCGCCCATCGGCGGCGCGCGCCGTGGTGTCGGCGGTCACCCGCTCCCGGAGACCTCCCCCGGCCCGAGCGTCCCCTCACCCACCCGTCGCCCGCCGATTCACGGACGGGATGTACGGGCCCGCTCGGTGGAGATCCCCCCGGGCAGGCCGGTCACGACGGCCTCGCCCTCCCGGTCGACGGACGCGCTCACCTCCGTCCCGGCGACCCGCAGGCCGTGTGCGGAGACCGCGCCCAGGGGGGCTCCGGCGAGCGGGCGCAGCAGCATCCGGCCCTCGGGCACGTCGGGGTAGAGGCCGAGGGCCGCGTGCACGACGGTCACCGCGGCGGCGGCGGACCACGCCTGCGGGCGGCAGGCGGCGGGGTAGGGCACCGGGCGCCCGAGCGCCGAGCGGTCGTCGCCGCCGAACAGCTCCGGCAGCCGGTAGCCGAACGTCTCACCGGCCACGAGCAGTCCCTCGGCGAGCGTCGCCGCGTGGGTGGCGAATCCGGCGCGGGCCAGCCCGGCGACCACAATCGCCGTGTCGTGCGCCCAGATCGACCCGCAGTGGTAGGACAGCGGGCTGAAGCCGCCCGCGTCCGCCGACATCGTCCGCAGGCCGAAGCCGCCGGCCATCTCCGGGGAGACGAGGAGGTCGGCGATCCCGGCCTCCTCGGCCTCGGTGAGCAGGCCGGTGCCGAGCAGGTGCCCGATGTTGCTGGTCAGCGCGTCGACCGGGCGCTTGTCCCGGTCCAGGGCCAGGGCGGGGAACCTCCCTCTGGGCCCGTCCACCCAGAAGCGGGCCCGGAAGCGCTCGGCCAGCGCCGAGGCGTGCTCGCGCCAGCGGGCCGCGCCGGGGCGGCCGAACGCCTCCAGCAGGTCGGCCCCCTGCCGGGCCGCCTGGTGGGCGTAGCCCTGCACCTCGACCAGGGCGATCGGCGGCTGGGCCTGGCGGCCGTCGTGGAAGCGCAGCGCGTCGCCGGAGTCCTTCCAGCCCTGGTTGGCCAGGCCCTTACCGCTGGTGTCGACGTACTCGATGAAACCGTCCCCGTCGGGGTCGGCGTGCCCGCCGAGCCAGCCGAGGGCGGCCTCCAGGTGGGGCAGCAGCGCGGCGATCTCCGTGGCGGGGGCGCCCCAGCGCCAGGCGTCGTGCAGCAGGCTGATCCACAGCGGGGTGGCGTCGATCGTGCCGTAGTAGGCGGCGGGCAGGTGCAGGCCGTTGCCCTCGACCGCGAACTCGTGCCGGCGCAGCTCGTGCATGATCTTCCCGGGGGCCTCGCCGGAGCCGGGGTCGATCCTGGTTCCCTGCCTGCGGGCGAGCGTCCTGAGGGTGCCCATCGCCAGCTCCGTGCCGAGCGGCAGCAGCATGCGGGCGGCCCAGATGCTGTCGCGGCCGAAGAGGGTGAGGAACCAGGGCACTCCCGCGCCGAGGAAGGTGTCGCCGGGGGTGGCGGTCTCGGCCAGCCGCAGCGAGCGCAGGTCGTCCATGGACTGCTCGAAGAGCCTGCTCAGCCGGTGGTCGGCGGCGACGACCCGGGGTGCCCCCTCCCCTTCGGCCCACTCGGCGGGGCGGTCGGGCGCGGTCACCACGGCCTGGGGGTCGCGCACCTCGACCCTCCAGGACAGGGTGACCCGGCCTCGGGGCGCGAGTTCGACCGGCCAGCGCAGGAAACCCGTGCGCGCGTACTCAGCGAACTCGGCCCGCGCCCCCGTGCCGGTCACCACGACCCGGACGCCGCCGGAGGTCCAGGAGATCTCACCGGGCGCGGTGCGCTCGGCGGCGGCCTCGACGGTGTCGCCTCCGGACTTCACCACCTCGATGGGGGCGAAGTCGCAGCCCAGCTCCAGGCTCACGACGGCGGCGACGGGGACGCTCGCGCTGGAGACGATCTCGACACGCTCCTCCATGCCCCCCGGTGTCACCTGCCGGAACCGTTCGATCCGTACAGTGGGATCGGGGACGGGATCACCCAGCCAGCGGGCCAGTGTGACGAACCGGGTGGCGCCCGGCCCCTGCGGGGCGTGGCCGACGGCCTCGGGCTCCCGGCCGTCGATCGTCAGGGTGGCCTGCGACAGGGCGCGGGAGTCCGCGTGGAACACGCCCTGCACACCGGCCGGGCGGATCTGCCCGTCGCCGCCGCTCAGCGCGACGGTCGGCGCCCGCACGGTGCTGACGAGGTCGTGCAGCAGGGGCTGCAGGCGGTGAGCCGCGGTGGAAGCGGCCACCGTGACCGCCTGGGGGGTGGGGGATGAGGCGTCGTCGAGCACGACTGACTCCCTGAGATCGTGTCGAGCCGGTGACGCCTTGACAGACGACGGCCGGGGGGTGCACATTGCGAAACACTCTCTTTACTTGAACGATCCAACCATTACGCTCCGTTTACTTGAACGATCCAATCATGCACCATGCCCCTTTGAACGTTCAAACCCTCAGAAAGGTGCAAATGGCCACGAAGGTGACGATCACTGACGTCGCACGCCGTGCCGGGGTGTCGCGCCAGACGGTGTCGAACGTGCTCAACAGCCCCGAGCTGGTCCGCGAGGAGACCCGCGACCGGGTGCGGGAGGCCATCGGGGCACTCGGCTACCGGGCCAGCCAGGCCGCGCGGCAGATGCGGACCGGCCGCTCGCGGCTGATCGCCACGCGTATCCAGCCGGACCGGGACGGGATCAACGGCTCGGTCCTGGACCGGTTCCTGCACGGGCTGACCGCCTCGGCCGCCCAGGCCGGATACCGGATCCTGCTCTACGCGGCGGGCGACGAGCGTGCGGAGATCGACACCTTCGAAGAGCTGGTCGGGAGCCACGAGCCGGACGCCTTCGTGCTCGCCAGCACCTACTACGGCGACGGCCGCCCCGCGTGGCTGCGCGAGCGGCGGCTGCCGTTCGTCACGTTCGGGCGGCCCTGGGGAAACGCGGGCGGGCAGGCGACCGGCGATCCGGGGCACGCCTGGGTCGACGTGGACGGTGCGGCGGGCACCGCGGCGGCCACCCGCCACCTGCTCGACGCGGGTCACCGGCGGATCGGGTTCCTCGGCTGGCCGACCGGCTCCGGCGTGGGCGACGACCGCAGGTCCGGCTGGGCCAGGACCCTCGTCGCCGAGGGGATCGACCCGGACGGCCTGAACCAGGCCACCGACGACGGGGTGGCCGACGGCGAGAAGGCGGCCCGCGAACTGCTGCGCGCCGAGCGGCCGATCACCGCGCTGGTCTGCGCCAGCGACTCGCTCGCCCTCGGCGCGCTGCACGCCGTCCGCTCCCTGACGGCCTCGGGACAGCTGACCGCCTCGGGACGCCTGACGGCCGAGGGACGTCTCACGATCGCGGGACAGGCCGGGGGTGAGGAGGGCCTCCCGGTCAGCGTGATCGGTTTCGACGACACCCCGGTGGCGAAGGCGGTGGGGCTCAGCAGCGTCAGCCAGCCACTGGCCGAGGCCGCGGCCGGCTGCGTCGGCCTGCTCACCCGGCTGTTCGACCCGCCCTCCCCCGGTGACCCCGGCGCTCCAGACGACCCCGGGGCCGACGGGTCTCGCACGCACCTGCTGCTCCGGCCGTCCCTGGTCCTCCGGCAGTCGTCATGACCCGGCACCCGTCATGACCGCATGACCACCTGACCTCTCCTTCAGATCACCCCCCAGGAAGATTGGAAAAGCACGATGAAACAGCCGATCAAGCAGCACGGCCTCCGTACGGCGGCACTCGCCGCGCTCGCCGCGGGCACCCTGGCGACCTCGGCCGCCTGCGGCAGCGGTTTCGACGACTCCGCCGGTCAGAGCAGCGCCCCGCAGAGCAGCGGGCCCGCCAGCCTTCAGGTGCTCATCGGCTCCTCCGGCGACGCGGAGACGAACGCGCTGCGCGCCGCCGCCCAGACGTGGTCGGCGTCCTCGGGCAGCACCGCGACGATCACCCCCGCCCAGGACCTGACCCAGCAGCTCGGCCAGGCCTTCGCCGGAAGCAACCCGCCGGACGTGTTCTACGTCGACGCCGCGCGCTTCGCCGACTACGCGAGCGTCGGGGCGCTGGAGCCGTACGCGGACAAGATCTCCGACGCCGCCGACTTCTACCCCGGCCTGCGCGAGACGTTCACCCACGACGGCACCTTCTACTGCGTGCCCAAGGACTTCTCCACGCTGGCGCTGATCGTCAACGACGACCTGTGGAAGAAGGCCGGGCTCACCGACGCCGACGTGCCGACCACCTGGGAGCAGCTCACCGCGGTCTCCAAGACGCTCAAGGAGAAGGTGCCGGACGTCACCCCGCTGGTCATCGGCGACACCCGCGACCGGGTCGGCGCGTTCATGGTGGAGGCCGGTGGCTGGATCGTGAGCCCCGACGGCAAGCAGGCGACCGCCGACACCCCGGAGAACGTCGCGGGCCTGAGCTACGTGCAGGGCCTGCTGAAGGAGAAGCTCGCCCAGTTCCCCAAGCAGGTGGACGCGGGCTGGGGTGGTGAGGCCTTCGGCAAGGCCAAGGCCGTGATGACCATCGAGGGCAACTGGATCAAGGGCGCGATGAAGGCCGACTACCCGGACGTCAAGTACAGCGCCCACGAGCTGCCGGCCGGTCCCAAGGGCAAGGGCACCCTGTCCTTCACCACCTGCTGGGGCATCGCCGCCAAGAGCAAGCACAAGGAGCAGGCGATCGCCTTCGTCGAGGCGATGACCAAGGCCGACCAGCAGATGGCCTTCGCCAAGGCGTTCGGCGTGATGCCCTCGCGCCAGTCGGCCAAGGACGCCTTCACCCAGGCCTTCCCCGAGGACGCGCCGTTCGTCGACAGCGCCGAGTACGCCCAGGGGCCGGTCAACGCCCCCAAGATGGACAGCGTGCTGGCCGACTTCGACACCGCGATCCAGCAGTTGCCCGCGGGTGACCCCAAGAAAATCCTGGCGAACCTGCAGAAGAACACCCAGGCCGCGCTCGGCAACTGAGTCAGGCCGGTACGCGGCCCCTGAAACGTTCCAGGGGCCGCGTACCGGACGTAAGGGAGACTGACGTGGCCGAAACGACGACCGCGGCGCGGCGCCCCGCGCGCCGCCTTGGCGACAGGGCCAGGGAGAACATCGCGGGCTGGCTCTTCGTGGCGCCGGTGGTGGTGATCCTCACCCTGTTCATGCTGCTGCCGATCCTGATGGCGCTGTGGGTGAGCCTCACCGACTGGAACGGGCAGGGCAGCCCGTTCCGCGCGCAGGTGCCGTTCGTCGGCGTGGACAACTACACCGAGCTGTTCACCCAGGACAACCTGAGCCGCCTGAACTTCATGACGAGCCTGCGCAACAACTTCTACTACGTGCTGGTCGTGGTGCCCGCCCAGACGATCCTGGCACTCGGCCTGGCGCTGATCGTCAACCGCCGGATGCTGAAGGGCAAGACCTTCTTCCGCACCGCCTTCTTCTTCCCCTCGGTGACCAGCTCGGTGGCGATCAGCGTCCTGTTCCTGTTCATCTTCAGCAACTCCGGCGCGGTCAACAGGCTGCTCGCCATGGTCGGCGTCGACGGGCCCCCGTGGTTCTCCGACGCGCGGGGCGTGCTGCACCTGCTGCTGGGCTCCGTCGGCCTGGTCGATCCCGAGGCGCCCCCCGAGGCGCTGACCGGCGGCGGCCCGTTCGGGCTGTCGTGGTGGGACTGGCTGTCGGGTCCCAGCGTGGCGATGTGCACGATCATCATCCTGGTCGTCTGGACCACCTCGGGCACGTTCATGCTGATGTTCCTCGCCGCGCTCCAGGACATCCCGGTCACCCTGGAGGAGGCGAGCATGCTCGACGGCGCCACCTCCCGCCAGCGCCTGCGCTACGTGACGCTGCCGATGCTCAAGCCGACCCTGTTCCTCGTCCTCACCCTCGGCCTCATCGCCACCTGGCAGGTCTTCGACCAGGTGTACGTGATGAGCCAGGGCAAACCCGCGAAGACCACCCTGACCCCGGCCTTCCTGTCGTACCAGACGGCCTTCAAGGAGCTGGACTACGGCTCCGGCGCCGCCATCTCGTTCGTCCTGTTCGTGCTCATCGTGGTGCTGGCGGCGTTCCAGCGGTGGGTCATGCGCGACCGGGACGCCAAGGACGGCGGGAGCGCGAAACGCCGCGCGCCGCGCCAGAGGAGGGCATGATGTCCGCGGTCAAGACCCGTTCCGCCCCCGCCCGTCCGGAGGGGGCGGGCGGGGGGATCGGCTCACTGCTCTCCAGCTTCGGCGGGTACGCCGTCCTGGTCTTCTTCTCGCTGGTCTTCCTCTACCCGTTCGTCATCCAGGTCGCCAACTCGTTCAAGACCGAGCCCGACGCCGCGGCCAACCCGCTCTCGCCGATCCCCGACCCGGTGACGATGGCCGGTTTCGAGCGCGTGTTCGCCGACACCGGCATGCCGCTGTGGCTGGGCAACTCGCTGCTGGTCACCGTCGTCATCACCGTCGGCCGGGTGTTCCTCGACTCGCTGGCCGGATACGCGCTCGCCCGGCTGCGCTTCCGGGGGCGCAAGGCGCTCTTCACCGCGATCGTCGCGATCATCGCGGTCCCGGGGGTGGTGCTGTTCATCCCGAAGTTCCTGGTGCTGAACCAGCTCGGCATCTACGACAGCTACACCGCGCTGATCCTGCCGATCATCGCGGACGCGGCCGGGGTGTTCATCATGAAGCAGTTCTTCGAGTCGATCCCGGTGAGCGTGGAGGAGGCGGCGCGGATCGACGGGGCGGGCCGTTTCCGCGTCTTCTGGTCGGTGGTGCTGCCGATGGGGCGCCCCGCAGTCATCACCCTGACGATCATCTCCTTCCAGAGCAGCTGGAACGAGTTCCCGCACACCCTGGTGGCCGTCCAGGATCCCAGCCTCTTCACCCTGCCGCGCGGCCTGGCCGACCTGGTCAGCGGCTCCCTCGGGCTCGGCAGCCAGTATCCGCTCAAGCTCGGCGCGGCGGTGCTCGCGACCATCCCGGTCGCGATCATCTTCGTGATCTTCCAGCGCTACTTCATCCGCGGCGCCAACGAGGGCGCGGACAAGGGGTAGCGGGCCCGTATCGGGTAGGTGTGGGTAATGCTCATCTTCGGTTTGCGTACGGTGGCCCATCGGCTCGGCGTGGTGACCCTGGTCTGCCGCAACTGCGGCAACGCGGCGGCGCAGGTGCTGTCACGGCGGGTCACCAAGTTCAGCCTGTTCTTCGTCCCGCTGTTCCCGGTACGGACGAGACACGAGATGCAGTGCACCTTCTGCGGGGCCTCGTACACCGTCTCCAAGGACGAGGCGAACCGGCTGTCGGTCCGCTGACACCCCCACCTACCTGCGCATATATCGGCCTATCAGATTAAAGAAGGGATTTGCCGGAAACAAACAAAGAAGTGTTAATTATTTACACTTGTCGTGTTTCTGCTTTACGGTGCCGAATCAGCCGGTGTCCGGACGGGACCCGGACCCCCGATTCCCCGAGGAGGCTCCGTGCAGAACGCCCGGCCGCGCTCGTACCGCCGGTCAGCCGCGATCCTGTCCGCCGTTCTCGCCGTCCTGCTCCTCGCGCCCGTCCAGGTGGCGGGCGCCCGGTCGGCGGGCCCCCTGGCGGACGCCTTCGCTCGCGCCTCCGCCGCGTACGACGTGCCGCGCGACCTGCTCGTGGCGCTCGCGTACGCGGAGACGCACCTCGACGGGCACGACGGCGAGCCGAGCGCGAGCGGCGGGTACGGGGTCATGCACCTGGTCAGCAACCCCGCCGTGCGCGCCCTGGAACGCGCGGCCGAGCTCACCGGCACGCCCTCGGCGACGCTGAGGACCGACGACGCGGCCAACATCCTCGGCGGCGCCGCGGTGCTGCGCTCCCACGCCGACGCGCTCGGCCTCGACGCCGCCGCCAGGAAGGACGCCGGGCGGTGGTACCCGGCCGTGGCCAAATACGGCAACGCCTCCAGCTCCGAGACGGCCAGGCTGTACGCCGACACCGTCTACGACCTCCTCGGCAGGGGCGTCCGGGCCACCGTCGCGGGCGGCGAGGTCGTCACCGTCGCGGCCGTGGAACTGCAGGCGGACCGCGGCGTCTACGAGGGCGTAAGGGAACTGGCCGCCAAGGCCCCGAGCCCGGACTACCCGGCCGCGAGCTGGGTGGCCGCCCACTCCGGCAACCGGGCCACCGCGAGCAGGCCGGGAAGCTCCAAGATCGACCGGATCGTCGTCCACGTCACCCAGGGGGCGTACGCGGGCACGATCTCCTGGTTCCAGAACCCCGCCGCGAAGGTCTCCGCGCACTACGTCGTCCGCTCCTCCGACGGCGACGTCACCCAGATGGTCCGTGACAAGGACGTCGCCTGGCACGCCGGGAACCGGTCCTACAACACCAGGTCGATCGGGATCGAACACGAGGGGTTCGTCAGCAACGCCTCCTGGTTCACCGACGCGATGTACCGCGCCTCGGCGGCCCTCACCCGCGCCCTCTGCGACAAATACGGCATCCCCAAGGACCGCGCGCACATCATCGGGCACAACCAGGTCCCCGGCGCCACGCACACCGACCCGGGCTCCCACTGGGACTGGGCCAAGTACATGCGCTACGTCACCGGGAACACCGCCCCCTGGTCGGCGACCGTCGACAACTCCACCTCCGGCGCGTTCACCGCGAGCGCGAACTGGACCGCCTCCACCGCCGCCGCCGGGCGCCACGGCCCCGACCACCGCCAGGCCAGGCCGGTGACCGCGAGCGACGTCGCCTGGTACCGGTTCGCCGTCCCCTCCGCCGCCACCTACCAGGTCGAGGTCTGGTACCCGGCAGCCCCCGGCCACAACGGCTCCGCCCCGTACATCGTCGCCACCTCCGCCGGGAGCAGGACGGTGTACGTCGACCAGCGCGCCGGTGGCGGCGCCTGGCGAAGTATCGGGACATTCGCCCTGAGGGCCGGGACGTACAACGCCGTCGGCGTGAGCCGGTGGACCTCCGGCACCGGACTCGTCGTCGCCGACGCCGTACGCCTCACCCGGCTCTGAAATCCCCGGGCGGCCCAGCCAGGGCGCGCCGGGCGTGCGGCCGAGGTCGCTGAGCTCCCCGGGCGGCCGGGCGGCCCGCCCCACCCCGCCGGAGGCGGGCCGCCCCGCCCGGGGGATCAGCCCTTGACGGCTCCCACGAGGCCGTTGACGAAGTAGCGCTGCAGCAGGAGGAAGAGCGCGATGACCGGGATGACGATGATCAGGGACGCGGCCATGACCTCGTTGTAGTGCGGGACGTCGGACGACAGCAGGGTCTCCAGGCCGATCGGCAGGGTGTAGAGGGAGGGATCGTTGAGGGACACCCGCGTGAGGACGTACTCGTTCCAGGTCGGCACCGCGGTCAGCACCGCGACCGTGATGAGGGTGGGACGGGCGAGCGGCAGGTAGACCGACCAGAAGATCCGGAACTCTCGCGCCCCGTCCGCGCGGGCGGCCTCGCGCAACTCCCGGGGGATCGAGCTGAACCCGTTGGTGAGCAGCAGCACCGTCAACGGGGCGGTGCCGTTGACGAACGGCAGGACCAGTCCCAGGTGCGAGCCCAGGATGCCGAGGTCCTTCTCCAGGATCACCACGGGGAGCAGCACCGTGATGCCCGGGACGAACAGTAGTGAGACGAAGAACCAGAAGAGCACCTTCCTGCCGGGGAAGTCCAGCACCGCGAAGGCGTACGAGGCGAGGCTGTAGACCACCAGGACCCCGGCGACGGTCAGCGCGGTGACCTGGAGGCTGTTGAGGAAGTACTCGAAGAAGTGCAGACGGCTCCACGTGGACAGCAGGGTGTCGAAGGTGGGGTTCTCCGGGATGAGGCTGCCGCTCCGCAGGATCTCCTCCCTGGTCTTGAAGGCACCCGACAGCATCCACAGGAAGGGGTACAGGCTGATGAGCGCGTACGCCACCAGGGCGGTGCGGGCGATGGTCCGCACGACGCGCGACCCGATCATCGAATCCTCCTGAGCAGCCGCGCGTTGACCAGGGTGAGCAGCAGGGCCCCGGCGAAGAGCATCCAGCCCAGCGCGCTGGCCAGCCCCAGGGTCTGGGCGAGTTCCTTCATGAACGAGAGCCGGTAGACCTGCAGGCCGAGCACGTCGGTGTGCCCGCCGGGCCCGCCGTTCGTCATGATCAGGAAGATCTGGAAGCCGTGCAGCGCGTCCCGCACCCCGAGCAGCACGATGGCCGCGGTGAGGGGCGTCAGCAGCGGCCAGACGATGCGGCGCAGCACCTGGCGCGGCGCGGCCCCGTCGATGTGGGCGGCCTCGATCACGTTGGGGTCGATGGCCTGCAGCCCGCTGAGGTAGAGCAGGGTGGCGACGGGAACGCTCGACCAGACCAGGACCAGGATCAGCGTGGGAAGCGCGGTGTCCGGATTGCCGAGGAAGCCCTGCGGCTGCGACAGGCTGCCCAGGCCGACGGACCCCAGGAGCACGTTGATCGCCCCGTCGGGTTCCAGCACGTAGCGCCAGGCGTAGTAGACCGCGATGCCGGTGGTGACGTAGGGCAGGAAGTACACCGAGCGGAGCACCCCGCGCAGCCGCCGGACGGAGTTCAGCGCGACCGCGAGCGGGAGCGAGATGGCCACCGTGAGCGCCGGGACGGCCACCATGACCTGGAAGGTGTTCCAGGCGGCCCGGCGCAGCTCGGGGGCGAGCACCGGGTCGGCGTACAGCAGGTCGAGGTAGTTCTGGAAGCCGACCCATATCCACTCGGGGGTGAGCCCGTTCCACTTGGCGAAGCTCAGCGCCAGACCGGTGCCGATGGTGTAGACCCCCATCAGCAGGAACAGCGCCACCGCGGGCAGGACGAAGGCCCACCCGGTCAGCCACCGCCCCCAGCGGCCCCGGCCGCGACCGGGGCCGCGACCGGGCGACTCCGCGGGGAGCCGCCCGGCACGATCCTCGGTGGTGAGGGTGCTCACTGGGTGGACTTCCACATGGAGCCCATGATCTTGTCCATCTCCGGCCCGGCCTGCTGCGGGGTGACCTCCTTGAGCGGCGTCAGCCTGACCATCAGGTTCCCGGGCTTGACCTGGTCGTAGTCGGAGGGGAAGAAGGTGGTGTCACCGGCGTCGTAGCTGGCCTCCGGGGCGCCGGTGAAGTACTTCTGCAGCGACGCGAGGTCGGGCCCGAGCAGGGTCTCCGCCTCCGCGCCCAGGTCGGTCGCGGGCAGGTCGAGCGAGGTCTTGGCGACGACGCCCGCACCCTTGGGCGAGGTCACGAAGTCCAGCCACTTGACCGCCGCCTCCCGGTTCTTGCTGGTGGCGGTGACGCCGAGGGAGGTGAGCGCCAGCGGCGACATCACGATCTCCTTGTTCACCCCCTCGGTCGACGGCGGGATCGGGAAGGCGAGCACCTTGTCGGGGGTCATCCCGTTCTGCGCGAGGAACGCCAGGGTGAAGGTGCCGCCGACGTTGAAGGCGGACTTGCCCTGCGCGAAGGCGATGTCCGCCTCGTCGATGCCGAGCGACGTCGTACCGGGCATCCAGTACGGGGTGAGCTTGCTGTACAGGTCCAGCGTCTTGACCCCGTCGGGCGAGGCGAAACCCTGCGCGGCGCCCTTGGCGAACAGCGCCTGGAATTTCTCCTTGCCCAGGTAGGAGAAGGCCAGCGGCTGGTAGGCCCAGTTGTAGCCGGTCTGGGTGACCTTCAGCCCCAGGGAGAGACCGCCCTGCTTCGGGTCCTTGTCCGTGGTCGCCTTGAGCGCGGCGAGGAAGTCCTCCCACGTCTTCGGCGGCGTGTCGGGGTCGAGCCCGGCGGCCTTCAGCTTCTCCTTGTTCGCGTAGACGATGCCGAACGCACCGGCCGTGAACGGCACGCTGAACAGGGTGCCCGCCTTGACCTGCTTGTACGGCGAGTCGTTGGCCGCGAGGTCGATCCGCTGCTGGGTCATCAGCCCGGCCTCGCGGGTGGTCGGCAACAGCCGCTGCTTCCAGGCGTCGGAGACGTCGGCGGCCAGGTCGACCAGGAGCCCCGATGAGCCCATCTCGAGGTCCTCGCCGCCCGCGTGCATCTCCAGCACGTCCGGCAGGTCGCCGGTCTGCGCGGCGCTCTGCACCTTGCTGACGAACACGTCGTCGGGGGTGACCGCCTCGATGGTGACCGCGATGCCCGTCTCGGTCTTGAACTGCTCGGCCGCCTTGGTCAGGGCGTCGGCGTGGGTCCGCTTGAACGTCCACATCTTCAGCGTCTGCCCGGCCGCCTGCCCGCCGCCCTGCTCACCGCTCTGTCCCCCGCCCGCGCAGGCGGCCGCGGTGAGTCCCACCGCGAGCGCCAGACCGGCGGCGAGGACCCGCTTGCCTGCTCTCATGTCGCTTCCTTCCCCACCGGTGTGGTACGTGCGGCGCGGGCCGTGCACGACGGTCCTGAACTCCCGCGTCTGTCGGGCTCCGGCACCCTGCGGGCGCGGTGGGGTGATCGGGATGGGCCGGTTGGCATCGGCATCGTCACTTCCTCGGGGGGTCGCGGGTGATGAGTCCGGGCTCTCGCCCGTGCCCCGGCGGAGATCCGGATCACGGGGCGACGTCCGCGCAAATCGTTAAGATTGGTTCCGAAACTTACACGCAACACAGCGCGTGTCAAGGGTCACTCTGGAGCGGAGGGGGATAAGGAGGGATACAGCCGGGTGTAGCGGGATACAGCGGGGCACGGTGAAACCGGGGCGGTCCGGACGAGGACAACGCCGCCACACCCCGGCGCGGGTCCGGTGAGCACGTGAACGCGCCCCGGCGGCACGCGCGGCGAAGGTGTCCGCCGGTACGGCGGCCTGCTCAGGTCGGCACGACGGCCTGCTCAGGCCGACCGGCGGCGGACCAGCCGGGCCGGGATGACCGTCTCGGCGGAGGGCTCCGCCGTCCCGCCCCGCAGCCGCTCCAGCAGGCGGCGGGCACAGGCCTGGCCGATCTCCCTGGCCGGGTTGGCCATGGTGGTCAGCCCCGGCGAGACGAGGCTCGCCGCCTCGATGTCGTCGAACCCCATGACGGCCAGGTCCGAGGGCACGTGCAGCCCCCGTTCCTCGGCCCTGTCGAGCGCGCCGATGGCCATGATGTCGTTGGCGCACAGCACGGCGTCCGGGGGGTCCGGCAGGTCGAGCAGCCGGGCGGTGCCCGAGGAGCCGCCCGCCCGGCTGAAGTGCGTGTGCGCCACGAGCCGGGGATCGGCGTCCGCTCCGGCGGCCAGCAGCGCGGAACGGTAGCCCGCGACGCGTTCGGCCGCGGGCCCCTCCGCGTACGGGCCGCAGACGAAGCCGATCCTGCGGTAGCCGCGTTCCAGCAGGTAGCGGGTGGCCTCGGCGGCCCCGCCCTCGTCGTCGCTGTGCACGACGTCGACACCCGCCTGGACCAGGCGGCCCCCGAGCCGCACGACGGGGATGCCCGCCCCGATGACGGGCAGCAGGTCCTCGGCGTGCGTGTGGAAGACCGCGAAGGCGAGGCCGTCCACCTGCCGGGCGATCATCTGCTCGATGGCGGTGCGTTCCATCTTCCGGTCGCCGTCGGTGTTGCTGATGATCTCGTCGTAGCCCGCCGGTCCCAGCACGTCCTGGAGCCCGCGCGCCAGCGCCGGGTAGAAGGGGTTGGTGATGTCCGGGATGATCAACCCGATCGTCTGGCTCCTGCTCGTGCGCAGTCCCCGGGCGAGGACGTTGGGCCGGTATCCCAGCTGGTCGATCGCCTCCAGCACCCGCCGCCGCGTCTCCTGGGCCACCGGCCTGCGGCCGTTCAGCGCGTGCGACACCGTCGTCGCGCTCACCCCCGCGAGCTGCGCGACCCTGGTGATGCTGGGGCGATCGCCGCGGATCGGCACGGGGACGTCCCGCCCTCCGGCGCCGCTCTCCCCGCCTCCCGCCGGAGTTCGTCCCCCCGGTCTCCCCGCCTCCCCCAGCGAGCCGTGGGCGGACAGGGCGTGGTCGGACGGGATCTGATCAGGCGGGATCTGGCCGGGCGGGGCCTGGTCGGGCGGGGCATCGGATGAGCCACGATCCGGCGAGCCCCGGCCGGGCCGATCGCAGCCCGTCCGGTCGCGGTCCGGCGAGTCGCGTTCGGGCCGGTCACGGTCGGGCCGGTCGCGGTCCGGTGAGGCGTGGTCCGGCCGGTCGTGGGAGAGGAGGTCGAGGGCCGCGCCCAGCTCTCGGCGCCCGAGGGCCGCCGCGTCCTCGACGGCGGCACCGGCGGCGATCCTGAGCAGGGTGGACTCCCAGACCTCGCGGACGGCCGCCAGGACGAGCGCGGCCACCACCCCGGCCCCGAGCCCTCCTCCCGCGCCGGGTTCCTCCGTACCGGCCGCACCGGCACCGGACTCGATCGCCTCGCGCAGCGCGCGCTCCTGTTCCGCGAACATCTCCCGGGAGTACGAGCGCAGCGCCGGGCTGTCGCGGTAGACCCGCGCGTGGACGGCGACCGACCCGGCGCTCGCCACGCCCTCCCCGGCGTCCGCCGCGGGCCGGGACATGACGCGGCGGATCGCGTCGACGGGCCCCTCCCCCGCCACGCGCTCCCGCAGGGCCCGCTCGGGGGCGGGCCACCC
Organism: Streptosporangium oxazolinicum; assembly: GCF_039537505.1. Taxonomy (NCBI): domain Bacteria; kingdom Bacillati; phylum Actinomycetota; class Actinomycetes; order Streptosporangiales; family Streptosporangiaceae; genus Streptosporangium; species Streptosporangium oxazolinicum. Next base: position 455,119 of record NZ_BAABAQ010000005.1, on the reverse strand, counting down.
GAGCGGGTCGGCCTCGAAGAAGATCTGCTCCTTGACCGGGAAGTGGTTGAAGACGGTCTTGGCCGAGACGTCGGCCACCGCCGCGATCTCGGCCACCGTCACGCTCTCGAAGCCGCGCTCGGCGAACAGGCGGCGGGCCGTGCCCGCGATGGCACGCCGCATCTCCCCTTTCCTCCGCTCACGCCGCGTGGGGGGTCGCTCCTCGGAGGGTGCCGGGACCATGGGCAGATCTTACATCGACACACTCCTTACACCCACTATAAGTTTCTCAGGGCGGCTCGATGCCGCCGTCGGGCCGCCGCACCCGGGCCGACCAGCGCTCGTGGAGGTGCTCCAGCGGCGGATACTTGGCCGCCAGCGTCTCGTCCAGGTCGATCCCCCAGCCGGGCGCGTCGTTCGGGTAGAGGTATCCGTTGACGGGGCCGATCGTGCCGGGGAAGACCTCGTGGACGGCCTCCGGATAGAGGTGCCCCTCCTGGATCTGGAAGGCGGGGGTGGTCACGTCGAGCGCCACGTTGGCGGCGGCGCCCACCGGTGAGACGTCCGCGGGCGCGTGCCAGGCGGTGCCCACGCCGGTCAGTTCGCAGAGCGCGACCAGCTTGCGGGCGGGGGTGAGCCCGCCCACCGACGAGACGTGCAGCCGCAGCAGGTCGACGCCGCCCTCGCGGACGATCCTGGCCGCGTCGGCGACGGAGCCGAGCTGCTCGCCCGCCGCGATGGGCATCGGGGCGGCCTCGCGGACCTCGGGCAGGCGGTCGTAGAACTCCGGCGCGATCGGATCCTCCAGGAAGAAGAGCCGGTACGGTTCGAGCGCCCGCGCGAGGGCGATCGCCTGCTTGGGAGTGAGCCGCGAGTGCACGTCGTGCATCAGGCCCGGCTCCTCCCCCAGCTCCCTGCGGGCCCGCTCGAACAGCTTCGGGGTGTCGCGCAGGTAGCGCTGCACGTCCCACCCGTCGGGGTACGGGGAGCCGGGATAGCCGCCCGGCGAGCCCGGCGAGCCGTAGTGGCCGAGCCCCGGCGCCCCCGACTGGAGCCGCACGTGGCGGTATCCGGACGCCAGGATCGCCTGGGCCTCCTCGATCGTCTCCTCCACGGTGGCCGCGCCCGCGTGCAGGTAGGTGTCGGCCGCGGCGCGCACCCGCCCGCCGAGGAGCTCGTACACGGGCATGCCCGCGCGCTTGCCCGCGATGTCCCAGAGCGCCTGGTCCACTCCCGAGAGCGCGCTGTTCAGGACCGGGCCGCTCCTCCAGTAGGAGGAGAAGTGCACCATCCTGGTGATGTCCTCGATGTCGGCGGGGTGGCGGCCGATCAGGAGGGGGCCGACGTGGTGTTCCACCGCGGCGGCCACGGCGTGGAAGCGCTGGGTGAAGGTCGCGCAGCCCAGGCCGTACAGGCCGGGATCGCTGGTGTCGACGCGGACGACCACGAGGGGCACGCCCTCGGGGGCGGTGACGATCGGCCGCACCCCCGTGACGCGGAGCGCGTCCCTGGCGGGCCAGGGGGCCTGGGTCTCGGGTATGGGAAGGGATGTCATACGGCCTCCGGTACGGGAAGAGGGGTCACGCGGTCTCTGGCACGTCCGCCGCGTCCGGCACGGGGAAGGGATACCGGACGGTGAGGCCGAGCAGGCGGCGGGCCTCTCCCAGGTCGATCGGGACGGCCCTGCCCGGCAGCGGCGCCCGCCGCTCGACTCCGGGGTGGAAGCGGTCGAGCAACTCCTCGGTGGGCTGCGGGGCCAGCGTGTCCTCGGCCGTCACGAAGATCGCGCGGTAACCCTCGATCGGCCGGGTGAGCGCCTGCCAGGTGGCGAGGGCGGCGTCCCTGCCGTCAAGGTAGGTCCACAGCTCGGCGGCGCCGGAGCCGGGATCCTCCGCGTACTCCTCCGCGCGCTTGTCGAGTTTGTCCCCCGGCCCGCCGAGCAGGGGGAAGCGCAGCGCGACGACCGTCATGCCGTAGCGGCGCGCCATCATCGCGCCGGTCGCCTCGTCCGCCTGCTTCGACAGTCCGTACGGGTCCTCGACCTGCAGGGGCAGCGCCTCGTCGATCGGCAGGTAGGCCGGGTGCAGCAGGCGCGAGGCCCAGGGGAAGCCGAGCACGGAGTAACTGCTCGCGATGGCGGCCCGGCGCACCCCCGCCTGGCCCGCCTCCTCCAGGACCACGAAGGTCGCCCGGGTGTTGCCGCAGAAGACCTCCTCCGGTGTGCCGAGAACCGGGGCCGGGATCGCGGCGAAGTGCGCGACGGCGTCCACGCCGTCGAGCGCGTCGCGCACCGTCGCCGGGTCTCCCACGTCCCCGACGATCACCCGGCCCGCCACCGGCCCGCCCGGGTCCCGGAGGTCGAGGGCGGTGACGGCCACGCCCTGGTGCGCGAGCAGGTCGAGCATCAGACGCCCCAGCCTGCCCGCGGCCCCGGTCACCAGGACCCGCCCGGGAACGTCACTCATGCGTCACCACCTGCGGCGGAAAGGGCACATCGGTATCGCAAATCGATTTGTACATATCGGTTCAGCTTGCTACCCCGCCATTGCCGTGTCAATAGCGGCACACCCCGGGCACCTCCCGGACATATCCGGGAGGTGCGCGTCCGCTTCCGGCGTTCGTCGATCACGGCGCCGCCCCCTACCGGCGCCCACGACGGACGTCGCGGGAGATCGGGGCTAGCCTGCGGCGCGTTCCGCGAGCGGGCGCCGCCGCCGCGCGGTGTCGGTGAGCGAGGGCGGACGCCAGGCGCCGTCGGGGTGGTACAGGTTGGTGCCGGGCGGCACGATCTCGTCGATCCGGTCGAGGGCCGCGTCGTCGAGGATGAGCGAGGCACCCTTCAGCAGCCCCTCCAGCTGGTCCATGGTCCGCGGCCCGGTGATCACCGAGGTGACGCCGGGATGCGCCGCGGCGAAGGCCACCGCGAGCTCGGGGAGCGAGCAGCCGATGTCCGTCGCGAGTTCGACGAGTTTCTCGACGACGTCGAGCTTGGCGGCGTTCTCGGGAATCGAGGGATCGAAACGCGCCGGTGTGAGCGCGGCGCGGCCGGTGGACAGGTCGATGGGCCGCCCCTTCCGGTACCTGCCGGTGAGGAACCCCGAGGCGAGCGGGCTCCAGGTCAGCACCCCCATCCCGTACCGCTGGCAGACCGGGAGCACGGCGGCCTCGATTCCCCGGGCGACCAGCGAGTAGGGCGGCTGCTCGGTCCTGAAGCGCTGGAGTCCGCGGCGCTCGGCGACGTTGTGCGCCTCGACGATCTCCTCGGCGGGGAAGGTCGAGCAGCCGAAGGCGCGGATCTTCCCCTGACGGACGAGGTCGCTCAGCACGGAGAGCGTCTCCTCGATGTCGGTCGAGTGGTCGGGGCGGTGGATCTGGTAGAGGTCGATCCAGTCGGTCCCCAGGCGCCGGAGGCTCTCCTCGACCTCCTTGAGGATCCAGCGCCGCGAGTTGCCGCTCCGGTTGGGGCCCTCCCCCATCCTGAAGTGCACCTTGGTGGCGAGCACGACGTCGTCGCGACGCCCCTTGAGCGCCTTTCCCACGATCTCCTCCGACTCACCGGCGGAGTACATGTCCGCGGTGTCGACGAAGTTGACGCCCCGGTCGAGGGCGGTGTGGATGATGCGGACGCAGTCGTCGTGGTCGGGGTTGCCGACGGCGCCGAACATCATGGCTCCGAGGCAGTGGACGCTCACCTCGATGCCGGTGCCGCCGAGGACGCGGTAACGCATGGGCCGTACTCCCTTGCTGGTCGTTCCGGACGTGATGTCGCGACGTCCCGCAGCGTAGGAGCTAGAGTCGGCTCTAGGTCAAGTCCGTATCCTGGGCGGCATGGGCACAACGGGTCTGAGCATCGGGCAGGTCGCCGAGCGCACGGGGTTGAGCGTTCACGCGCTGCGCTTCTACGAGCGCGAGGGCATCCTGGCCAACCCCGTACGGCGTGACTCCGGCGGGCGCCGCGTCTACGGCGAGGACGACGTGGAGTGGGTGACCCTCTGCGTCGTGCTCCGCGCCTCCGGCATGCCCCTGCCCGCGATCCGCCAGTACACGGACATGGTCAGGCGGGGAGACGGCAACGAGGAGGAGCGGCTCGCCCTCCTGCGCCAGCACCGGGAGCGGGTGACCGCCCAGATCGGGCAGCTCACCCGCTGCCTGGACCTGATCGGCTACAAGGTCGGGGTGTACGAGGACATCCTCGACCGGGGCGCGGGCGGTCACGAGTGTGTCGCACCACCGGCACCGGAGAACGGGCGACCGGTCTAGGGAGTGCCTTCGACCGGCCATGCGTGGTGCGCAGGTCCTTGAGGAGTGACGGGCCCCGCGGTATCGCGCCGCGCCACGAACACGAACTCCTTACCCGGCCGGTCGGGTGCGTCGCGTACCTCCTCGACGACGAAGCCGTGCTCGTGCAGGTCCCGCTCGATCTCCGTACGTTCGCGGAAGCGAAGTGTCGATTCCGAGATCAGCACGTCCCCGTCCGCGGCGAACACGTGCGTGCCCCGGAAGCTCACCAGCGGCAGGCTCACATCCGTCAGCTCGGCCCAGGTCTCGACGGGGCCGACGCCCGGAATGTCCGTCACGCGGTACGTGGTCTCGCGCGTCCACTCCGCCCACTCCTCCCACACGCGCCGCGCCGGATCGCGCGTCTCGAAGACAAGCCGCCCGCCGGGCCGCAGCGCCTCGTACGCGCCGCGCAGCGTCCTATGCCATGCCCGCGGATCGGCGATCGCCTGGGCGACGTTCCCGGTCATCGTCACCAGGTCGATCCGCATGGGCGGCAGGTCCCCCGCGTCGCCGTCGAGCCAGCGCACCCGCTCCGCGCCCGGCTTGCCACGCGCGACGTCGACGGACGCCCGCGCGGGATCGATCCCGGTGACCGTGATCCCGCGCTCGGCGAGCAGCAGCGCGAACACGCCCGTACCGCACCCGATGTCCAGCACGGACCGCGCGCCGAACTCCTCCGCCATCGCGAGATACGCGTCGAGATCGCCGCGGTCCGGATCGAGCGGGTCGTAGATGGCGGCGAGGCGCGGGTGCCCGAAAGTCGCGTCAACCATGGAGCGAACATATGTGGCCCCGCGCCCGCGCGGCCACCGCAATTCCGCGTCGGACGGTTCACGACGACGAATCACCCGATGACGATCCCGCACGCCTGGATCACTGTGAAGACACGGCCCAACGCCACCCCCGCGTCCAACCTTAAATGTTAGGAAAGTTTCCTAAAAATATTGACGGACCGCTGTCGAGATCGGTTGGATAGGCGGTCATCGAGGCCCCCGGCCGAGACCTCTCGCCACCCCCCTTGGCCTGTCAGGCCAGCGAGGAGCTCCACATGCTCAGACGCATCCGAACGACGGCAGCCGCGATCCTGGGTGCCGCGGCTCTCGCCGTCACCCCCCTCGCCGCCCCCGCGGCCGGTGCCGCGCCGCTGCCGAACCTCCCGGCCGCGCAGGCGAAGGGAGCGCCACCGCCGAACCTCCCGGCCGCGCAGGCGAAGGGAGCGCCACCGCCGAACCTTCCGGTCGCGGGGGCGAAGGCCGCCCCGGCGACCTTCACCCACCCGGGAGTCCTGGTCGGCAGGTCCCAGCTCGACTTCGTCCGCTCGAAGGTCAACTCCGGCGCCCAGCCGTGGAAGGGCGCCTTCGACCAGATGATGAGGCATTCCCTGGCGTCGCTGTCGCGGACTCCCAAGCCGCGCGCGATCGTGGAGTGCGGCTCGTACTCCAACCCCAACAACGGCTGCACCGACGAGCGCCAGGACGCGCTCGCCGCGTACACGATGGCGCTGGCCTGGTACATCACGCAGGACAGCAGGTACGCGCAGAAGGCCATCGAGATCATGGACGCCTGGTCCGCGGTGATCAGGGATCACACCAACAGCAACGCCCCGCTGCAGACCGGGTGGGCCGGGTCCTCGTGGCCCAGGGCCGCCGAGATCATCCGCTACACCTACACCGGCTGGTCCGCCGCCTCCGTCAGTCGCTTCTCCACCATGCTGCGCACCGTCTACCTGCCGAAGATCATCAACGGTTCCAACAGCAACGGCAACTGGGAACTGAGCATGATGGAGGCCGCGCTCGGCATCTCCGTCTTCCTTGAGGACAGGGCGAGCTACGACAAGGCCGTGGCCAAGTTCCGCGGGCGGGTTCCGGCCTTCATCTACATCTCCTCCGACGGCGCGCTCCCCAAGGCACCTCCGGGAAGCGGCATCGACACCCGCGCCGAGATCATCAACTACTGGCAGGGCCAGTCCACCTTCATGGACGGCCTCACCCAGGAGACCTGCCGCGACTTCACCCACACCGGGTACGGGCTGTCGGCCATCTCGCACTTCGCCGAGACCACCCGCATCCAGGGACAGGACCTCTACCCGGAGATCAGCGAGCGGCTGCGCCACGCGCTGGGCATGCAGGCGAAGTACCAGCTCGGCGCCGCCGTGCCGTCCTCACTGTGCGGGGGCACCCTCCACCTCGGCCTGGGACCGATCACCGAGGTCGGCTTCAACGCCCTGGGCAACCGGATGGGCATCGCCATGACGAACACCCAGCGTCTCACCGAGCAGCAGCGCCCGGCCGGGACGAACGTCCTCTTCGTCGCCTGGGAGACCCTGACCCACGCCGCCAACCCCAACTGACGCCGACTCCCCGAGGGGCCGACCGGCGAGGCCGGCCCCTCCCGCGCGTGCGGAACCCTCGTCAGTGTCGCCCGCCGCGGCCTCTCCCTCACGTGCGGGAACTCCCTCGCCCCACCTCGGCTCGGCGGCGTCGAGGAGCCGCCACCAGAAGCCGCCGGCCCGTCCGGTCAGTTCGTACGTCGCACGCGGATGCCGTGGGCGTCGGCCCGCTGGACACCTCCGGCGTCCACGTTGGAGATCCGGATCAGGCCCTCCACCTTGCCCTTCTTCCCGTTGCCGGTCAGCTTGACGATGAGCATCCCCGGGTCGCTCCCGTGGGAGGAGTGCGGGTCGCCGGAGAGCGGGTTCGGCCCCCGCGTCGAGGCGAAGGCCCACCTGTGGTCCGGTGAGACGGCGAAGAGATCGACCGTCGGGTCCGCGCTGAACGGTGAGACGAGGTCGACGGTGCCGACGTGGGCGCCGGTCGCCCCGTTGAAGACCTCGGCGACGTTGGCGTCACGGTCACCGGCCCACACGTGACGTTCCCCGGCGGACACCAGGACACCGTGGGCGTCGCGCTCGGGCGAGTCGTCGTTGAAGAGCGGCTGGACCGCCGGGGTGTTGGGCGGGTTGGCGGGCGAGTAGCCGCTCATCGGCAGCCGGAAGACGCTGAACTGGTCGAGGTTGGCGGGCGTACCCCCGCCCCCGTTGCCGAAGACACTGCCCTTGGCCTCGATGAACCCGCATCCGTTCGCGGGAATCCTGGTCGTGTCGTACTCCGCCACGATCGACATCGGCGTCGTGTGCCAGTCGACCACGAGCATCCCGCCACCCCGCAGGCTGACGAAGACCGGGCCGTTGTCCGAGGCGATGAACGGGCAGATCGGCGCGTTGTCCGGACGAAGCTGGGGTGACTGGCACGGCGCGCCGTTCGGCGTGGTGCAACCGGCCAGGTCGATCGTCGCGGCGGGCTGCTGGACGAAGGTGTTCGAGGCGTAGTCGGTGCTGACGCGCTCCAGCCTCTTGCCGTTCTGGTTGGAGACGATCAGGTACCTGTCGTCCTCGGTGGGCCAGAGGGCGTGAGCCTGCCGCACCCCTCCCACCCCCGCCTCGGTGATGAGACAGGTGAGCGGCCGCCGGGTACGGGCGTCGAAGACGACCACGTGGCCGCTGGCGACGAAGGCGATCGCGGCATGGGTGTCGGCCTTGTTGAAAACAATCATGTGGGGGCGTACGGGCACGCTGCCGGTCCTCGCCAGGCACAGGGACGAGGTCGCGCCACCCAGATCTATGACGTCGACGGGCCGCGCGGCCGACAACCGGCGGGTGACATCGCGACCGGAGTACACGCGGACGGTGCCGCCGTGGGCGAGCCCGTTGGTATTGGACTGGTCGACCAGCCAGACCTCGTACGACTTCTCGGCCGCCACCTGAGACGACGCTCCCGCGCCCAGGACGAACAGCGTCAGCACCGCGACGATCACGGCCCGCCACTTTCCCATGACCCCTCCACAACCGCTCCGGCCGGAGTATCCGCCGGTATCCCTGCAGAGCACTTATTTTCCACTTTTAATTCCGTTTCTCAATAAGCACAGCAATTGTCTAATTTGTAAGGAAAGCAGGTCAAGACGCCTCACACGCGAGAGCAGCGAGTAGTTACGAGGGGAAGCAGTCAAACCTCGAAAGAGGCGAAAAGAAGATATAAAACATTTCGATATATGAACTCGTAAACGGCCCCGGCGGTGATAACGACCGGCGACACGGCACGGCAGCCCGCGGACCCGCGGCCGGAGTGCCCGCCGCGCTCCCCCCTCATACGGCGGTCCTCATACGGCGGTCTGATCGCCGCGATCGTTCTCATGATCGCCGCCGCCGGTTGCGACCGTACTCGCCCAGCTCGCCGACACCGTGGACCTCGGCACGCTGATGCCGCTGCGGGAGGAGCAGGGAGGTTCCGGCGCGGCCACCGGGGTCGAGGTGTCGGCGTCCTTCCTGGGAAGGCGTACCTTCAACCGGTACGACGCCGAGGACGCCGGTGACATCGCGGCCGGGATCCGGCGGCGGTTCGTCCCGCTACGCGTCCAGCGCGTCCGGGTCTTCGGCGCGCAACCCTTCCTCGTCCAATTCGCGGCACCCACCGAGCGAGGGGGGCCGTAAGGGATGGGGCACGTGCCGGACCGTCCGTGCGGGAGGAGGTCGGAGGACGGAGTCCTATCGGGTCAGAGCTGGTCGGGGGTGTGGCCGATGGCCGCTCATTTGTTTTCAGCGGAAATATTCATATAAAAGTGTCCTCTTTCGGGCGCCCGTAACGTCGGCCCACTTCCATCCCGAGATCCCGCCGACTTCACCCTGGGACGACGGGATCGGCCGCCCCACCTCGCCCGAAGCCCGGAAACGCGCATGGATCGTTTCAATGACCGCTCTGGATGTCGAGATGATTTGCCGTGAACATCACGGTTGTGATCAACTACCTCCTACCTCATTTGCTGCGAATCCCTCATGAACGGACCCCACCCCCATGAGTACCCCTCGCGAATCCGACTGGCAGCCCGTGGAGCTCGATGCCGATCGGCCACATTCGGCCCGCATCTGGAATTACTGGCTGGGTGGAAAGGACAACTATCCCGCCGACCGCGAGGCCGGTGACATGGTCGAGCACCTCATCCCCGGCATCGTCGACTCGGCCCGTGCCGACCGGGCGTTCCTCGGCCGCTGCATCCAGTACCTCGTCGCCGAGGCCGGGGTTCGCCAGTTCCTCGACATCGGCACGGGCCTTCCCACCGCCGACAACACGCACGAGGTGGCGCAGCGGATCGCCCCGGAGTCCCGGGTCGTCTACGTCGACAACGACCCGCTGGTCCTGGTCCACGCCCGCGCCCTGCTCGTCAGCAGTCCCGAAGGCGCCACCAACTACATCGACGCCGACCTGCGCGACCCCCACCACATCCTGCGGGCGGCCGCGGAGACCCTCGACTTCACCAAGCCCGTCGCGTTGATGCTGCTGGGGATCCTGCACCATCTCACCGATGACGGCGAGGCCCGGAAGGTCGTACAGGACCTGATCGACGCCGCCCCCTCGGGCAGCCACCTGGTGATCGCGCACGCCACCGCCGAGGTTCACGGCGACGCCATGCACGAGGCGATGCGGCGGTTCATGGAGCGGGGCGGCACCCCGATCGTGGCCCGCGACCGAGACCACCTCACCTCGTTCTTCGACGGCCTGGAACTTCTGGAGCCCGGCGTGGTCTCCTGCTCGCGATGGCGTCCGGAACACTCCCCGTGGGGCGAGGCCGCGGAGGTGTCCCAGTTCTGCGGCGTCGCCCGCAAGCCCTGACGTCTCCTTCGCCGACCTCACCGAACACTCGAACCCAGAACCCGGCGAAAATCTTCGAGGGTCCGAGGATCGACGTCCATTCCCCCGCCCCGGCCCCGGAGTCGCCGCCGGATCTCATGATCGGGCCTCCCCCGCCGAACGGGTGACGAGACCCGCGGTCGGCTCCCGGCCGCGTGGCCGCTCGCGTCGTCGCGATGACGCCGACGCGGCTACGGGCCATCGGCCTGTCCCACCGGCTCCAGGACACCGGTCATCGCCCGAGACACCCTCCAGCGGAGCCGGTCCCTCGGCTTCCGGCGGCTGACCGGCGACAAGATCATCCGACGCGGCCGGTGAACCGGGTTTATTCAGGACGCTCCAGTGCAGTCCCATAGTCGTCCGGCCACCGCCTTCCCGCAGTAGCCAACCATCACAAATGGTGACATATCTTCACAAAAGTATGATTTCTTAACCTCAACTCTGGGTCGCGGTACCACCGATCCAGTCAGGCTGTCGCGAAGATCGACATGGGAGGCCCTCTCCATGAACCCCGCTCAGGATCCCGCCTCACCACCCCCCGGCGCCGCGCTGCTCGTCGTCATGGGGGTGACCGGTTCCGGCAAGACCACCGTGGGCGCCGCCCTCAGCCAGCGGTTACGGGTGCCGTTCGCCGACGCCGACGACTTCCACACCGAGGCCAGCATCGCCAAGATGTCGGACGGGATCCCCCTCGACGACGAGGACCGGCTGCCCTGGCTGCGCGCGATCGGCGCCTGGCTCGGCGACCACGCGGCCACCGGCGGCGTGGCGAGCTGCTCGGCGCTCAAGCGGAGCTACCGCGACATCCTGCGCGAGGCCGCGCCGACGGTGAGCTTCGTCCATCTCCACGGTGAGATGGACGCCGTACGCCGGAGGGTGGCAGGCCGTCCGGGGCACTTCATGCCCGCCTCGCTGGTCGAGTCGCAGTTCAAGACCCTGGAACCCCTGGAACCCGACGAGCAGGGAATCGTCCTCGACTTCTCCTCGCCCGTGGACGAGCTCGTGGACGCCTACCTCGCCGCGACGGCCCGGACACCGCCCCCCGCCGATTCCACCGCCCCGGCCGACCCGGCCGCGCCTCAGGACCGTGACCGAGGCCGGGACGACGAGGGCGGGAGCGCGAGGTGAGCCCGCTCCTCACCGCCCTCGCCGAGCCCGCCGCCACCTCCCCCGGCAGGCTCGTCCCGGCCGCGCTCGTCGGCATCGCGCTGATCGTCGTACTGATCACGTACTTCAAGCTGCACCCCTTCCTGAGCCTGACCCTCGGCTCGCTCGCGGTCGGAGCCGTCGCGGGCCTGGCGATGACCGACACCATCGCCGCCTTCACCGACGGGTTCGGCAGCACCGCGGCCGGTGTCGGCACGCTCATCGCGCTCGGCGCGATGTTCGGCAAGCTGCTCGCCGACTCCGGCGGGGCCGACGAGATCGTGGACACGATCGTCGGCCGGTCCAGCCCCCGATCCCTGCCCTGGGCGATGGCTGCGGTGGGCTCGCTGATCGGCCTGCCGATGTTCTTCGAGATCGGCCTCGTCCTGCTGATGCCGGTCATCTTCCTGGTCTCGCGCCGCTCCGGCGTCTCCCTGATCCGGGTGGGCATCCCCGCCCTCGCGGGCCTCTCCGTGATGCACGGGCTCGTCCCTCCGCACCCGGGCCCGCTGGTCGCCATCGACGCCCTCAAGGCCGATCTCGGCATCACGCTGGGTCTGGGCGTGCTCATCGCCATCCCGACGATCGCCATCGCCGGGCCGCTGTTCTCCAGGTACGCGGCCCGCTGGGTGGACGTACCGGCACCGGAGCTCTACGAGACCCGGTCCCCGGCGGAGGACACCCGGCGTCCGTCGTTCGGCGTCACCCTCGCCACCGTGCTGCTGCCGGTCGTGCTGATGATGGGCAAGGCCCTCGCCGACATCCTCACCGCCGAGGGCAACGTCCTGCGCACCGTGCTCGACTTCCTCGGTACGCCGCTGGTGGCGCTGCTCATCGCCGTCATCGTGGCGATGTTCACCCTGGGCCTCGGTGCCGGTATGGACAGGAAGGCGATCGCGAAGTCCCTGGAGCAGTCGCTGCCGCCGATCGCGGGCATCCTGCTGATCGTGGCCGCCGGCGGCGGTTTCAAGCAGACGCTGATCGACACCGGGATCGGCGACCTCATCGCCACGTGGGTGGAGAACAGCGGCCTGTCGGTGCTGCTGCTCGCCTGGCTGGTCGCCGTGCTCATCCGGCTGGCCACGGGCTCGGCGACCGTCGCGACCGTCACGGCCTCGGGGATCCTCGCCCCGCTGGTCGCCAACCTCAGTGTCGGGGAGACCTCCCTGCTCGTGCTCGCCATCGGCGCGGGCTCGCTGTTCTTCTCCCACGTCAACGACGCGGGCTTCTGGCTGGTCAAGGAGTACTTCGGGCTCACCGTGGGCCAGAACATCAAGACCTGGTCCGTGATGGAGACGATCATCTCGGTGACCGGCCTGGTCTTCGTCCTGATCCTGAGCCTCTTCCTATAGCCTTACGCGCCATGCCGCTCGGAGGAGCCATGCGCTCGGAGGAGCCATGCGCTCGGAGGGGCCGTGCCACTCGGGGGATACGCGCCCCCGAGCGAAGCACCGCACCGGCTCCGTAGCGCTTGGGGAACGATGGCCGCTCAGGGGACGATGGCGTCGACGTATCCCCCGTCGACGCGCAGGGCTCCGCCCGTGGTGGCGGAGGCCTGCGCCGAGCTGAGGTAGACGACCATGTTGGCGATCTCCTCCGGCTCGATCAGCCGTTGCAGGAGTGACTGCGGGCGGTGCTCCCGCATGAAGGCGCGCTGGGCCTCCTCCCAGGGCAGGTTCCGGTCGACGAGCTCGTAGACGAACTCCTCCACGCCGCCGGTGTGGGTGGGACCGGCGATGACGGAGTTCACGGTGACGCCGCTGCCCGCGACCGCCTTGGCGAAGCCGCGCGAGACGGCGAGGAGTGCCGTCTTGGACATGCCGTACTGGATCATCTCGATGGGGGTGACGATCGCGGAGTCGCTCGCGATGTACTGGACGCGGCCCCAGGAGCGCGCCACCATCCCCGGCAGGTAGGCGCGGGTGAGGCGGACCGCCGCCAGGACGTTCACCTCGAAGTAGCGGCGCCACTCGTCGTCGGTGATCTCCAGGGGCTCCTTCGCCCCGAAGATCCCGAGGTTGTTGACCAGGATGTCGACCTCCGGCAGGAGATCGACGGCGTGGTCCGCGCCCTCCTGGGTGGCGAGGTCGGCGGCGAGCGGGACGACCTGCGCACCGGAGACCTCCGCGCGCAGCGCGTCGGCGGCGGCCTGGACCTTGTCGGGTGTGCGGCCGTTGACGGCCACCGTCGCGCCCGCCCGCGCGAGGCCGGTGGCGATGGCCGCCCCGATGCCCTGGGTGGATCCGGTGACCAGCGCCGTCTTGCCGGTGAGATCGATGTGCATGCGTCACGTCCTTGGAACCCGGCGTGGAGCGGCCCTCCGATGCGGGCGGGCCCTTCACGACCTGGCGATATGTCGTCCAGCTGATCCGGTGTTCGTTCCCGTGTCCGCCGGGGTGGAACGCGCGGGCAGTGATCATTTTTTGGGGGAACGGTTCCGGGTGGCGGCGGTTCTCCCGATAATGTGCTCATGTCTCCGTTGGGTACCGCCGCGTACCGGGACGAAACCGACCTCCCACCGCTCGTGGCCCGCGCGGTCGCGGCAGCCGAGCGGCACGGGTTCGCGTTCTCCTGCCTCCCCGAGCAGGGCCGCCTGCTGCGCGCCCTCGCGGGCGGCGCCACCCGCCGGATCGCCGAGACGGGCACGGGGTACGGGGTGGGCCTGGCGTGGCTCGCCACCGGCGCGCGACCGGGGGTCGAGATGATCAGTGTCGAGCGGGACGGGAACCAGGCGAGGATCACCGCCGAGATCTTCGCCGACACCCCGGGGGTGCGCGTCCTGCACGCCGACTGGACCGAGGTGTATGCGCACGGGCCCTACGACCTCCTGGTGCTGGACGGGGGTGGCCAGGGCAAGAACGGCGAGGCCGCCGCCGACCCCGAGCGGCTGCTCACCCCCGGCGGCGTGCTGGTCGTCGACGACTTCGCCCCCTCGGCGACCTGGCCGCCGGAGCATCTCGGGCGCCCCGACTCCGCCCGCGTCCACTGGCTGGACCATCCCGCGCTCCGCGCCGTCGACATCCCCCTGTCCGGCGACCTCAGCACCGTCGTCGGAGTCCGCCGCCCTCGCTGACCTCCCCGCTGACCGGCGTACGGCGCGTTCCCGGCGGTTCCGGGTGGCGCGGGCGGGTGAGGGCGGTCTCAGTGGTGGTAGGCGTGGATGACGGCGTGTCCCCTGCCCCGGCCGATGATCCACTTGTTGATGGGCGTGGTGACCAGGAAGGCCACCAGGAGGGCGAAGGCGAGGGCGCCCCAGAAGAGGCCCGAGGTCAGTCCCGCGTCCATCGCGCCGGGAACCGCGACCATGACGGCGTTGTCGACGATCTCCATGACGAGGATGGACAGGGTGTCGGCCGCCAGGGCCAGCCGCAGGGCCTTGCGCCAGTCGACACCGGCCCTGCGCAGCCCGACCAGGGTGAGCGCGTAGCCGAAGAAGAAGGCGAGCGCGATGGCCAGGGCGAGGGTGGGCACGTTCGGCCATCCCAGAGCCGTGCCGATCACCATGCCGAGCACCTCGCCGATGGCGCACCCGGTGAGGCAGTGCAGGGTCGCCGACGCGGCCACCCGCCAGCCGGCCTTCCCCGGGTGGTGGCCGGGCTCATGGTGCCCCGCACCCGCGGCATGGCTCACGTGCTGCACCGGTTCGGACATCACGACCTCCTTCTGCTCCGTCGTTCTCTGACCGACACCCCCCAACTTATACCCATGGGGGGTATATGACAACGATCAGAGCGCGGGCCGGCCCGACCTCACTCGTCGTCACCGTCCCAGGCGAAGGCCCGGAACGGCGGGTCGAGGGGGGCGTCGATCAGCCGGTTGGCGAAGGTCGAGATGGTGTACGCGCCGACCCCGAGGACGACCTCGAGAGCGTTCCGCGCGCTGTGGCCCGCGTTCAGGAACGCCCGCGTCTCCTCGTCGCCGACCGCTCCCCGGTGGTCCATGACGGCGAGGGTGAACGACCGGAGCGCCTCCGCCCGCGCGTCCGGGAGGGGCCTCCCGGCCCGGAGCGCCTCGACGACCTCCGGCGGGGCCTCCAGCCCGACCAGGGTGGCGGTGTGCATCGCCACGCAGACATGGCAGCCGTTGCGGGTGGCGACCGTCATCACGACGATCTCGCGGCCGACCGGGTCGAGGGTGGTCTGCTCGAAGGCGGCACTGGCCGCCAGAAATCCCCTGAGCAGCTGCGGGGAGGTGGCCATCCGGCCGACCGCCGTGGGGACGTGGCCGAATTTCCGCTTCACGCCCTCGATGGCAGGGCGGGCGTCGGCCGGAGCGCTCTCGGCGGTGTGGGTGACGAAAAGGGCATGGACATCGGTGGACACGGGGGCCTTCTCTCTGGATTCTCCGAGCCCTCGGAACGCGGGCTCGACGATCGCGCGTCACGACTAAAATCGTCAACGAGGTTGTCTATATGGTAAACATGATTGACGATATTGGCAACGAGAGGCACCCTCGCGGGGAATCACCGAGGCACTCCGGGCACCTTGGAGCCCCCACCGTCGGCCACGGCACAGGTCGCCCCCGGCAGGCGCTCGCCCATCGCGAGACGCCGAGGTGGCACACGCGGAGTCGGGCCGCGCGGCCGGTCGGTCATGGTCGCCGCCGGAGCGGCGACCATGACCTCCCCTCTCACCACACCGCGCTCACGGCCCCGGGGACCGTCAGACGGGAAGCACCCGCAGGGCGGGATAGTGGACCGAGTTGAGGTACAGCTTGTCGGTGCCGTGCTCCTTCTCCAGCTCCAGGACGAACCGGTAGCGGTAGAGCCCCGGCCGGGCGTCGCTCATCACCGCTCCGGCCCAGTAGTAGTAGACGGCGGTGTACTGGTCGCGCATCCGGTCGGGGGCGCCGTAGACCTTGAGCTCGGTCATGATCCGGCGTTCGGCGACGTCGTCCTCGTCGCCCTTCTCGATGTCGAGGAAGACGATGTTGTTGATCTTCGGCATCGGCGGCCAGGTGCCGTCCGGACGGCGGTGCATGTCGATCGGGCGGATGATCCAGTTGATCACCTGCCCCTGCTTGCAGATGGTCTCCAGGTGGTCGCCGCCCTGCCCGACCCCGCCGACGCTGTTGTCCATCATGTAAAGGCAGCCGTCGAGGGACTTCGTCGCCGCGGCCCTCTCCATGTCGACGAGGGTCACCACGTTCAGCTGGACGGAGTTGAGCTGGCCCCGATCGGCGAAGTCCGTGGCCGCGTACGTCTGGGTCATCGGCCTTCCTTTCCGTCGTTGGCGGGACCGGCCAGGGTCGGCCGGGCGGTGGGGGTGAACGGCGTGCTGACGGTGCCGAGCAGGAACGAGAGCCGGTACGGGACCGGTTCGGTGAGGTCCTGCTTGACCTCGGCGGTCCAGAACACGATGTCGGTGCCGGGATACACCTTCCGCGTGGGCTCGGCGACCTTCGGGTCGATCTCGATGTCGTTGAGGGACACGTAGGTCTCGCACTCCAGCGGGATCACGTTCCACAGCAGGGTGTCGCCCTTGCGCACCCGGCTGTGCAGCGTGGGGGTGCCGAAACCGGTGGACCCCGCGTTCTTGTTGGTGTCGTAGAAGTAGATGTTGTCGTCCAGGTTCTCCGACGCCAGCGCGGCCACGGGGTCGACCACCGCGGTGATCGTCACGGGCCGGACGGGCCGGGCGGGCTGGGCGGGCTGGCGTTCGGGCTGCTTGTTCCTCGGGGGCATGTGGCTCCTCCGCTCGAAGATGCTCCGGCTCGGACCGGGTCAGCTGGCGGCCGGGACGGGCGGGATGGGAAGCACGCCCAGTCCGGCACCGGTGAACCCGTTGCGCTTCGGATCGTTGATGATCTTGAGGCTGGACTCGCAGGTCAGGTCCACGGACTCCCAGACCAGCTCGTCGTTCCGCTCGACCAGCTCGTGCAGCTGGATGTGCATCGTGTACGCGTAGACGCCGGGCCGGCTCGTGTCCACGGTCGCGGCCCAGTACCAGCCGTCGTAGATCATGTCGGGCGACCCGTACTGGGCCGGGTACATGATCTTCTCGCTGACGGCCTCGCCGGTGATGTCGGTGATCACCGGAGCCGGGTAGTTGTACGCGCCGGTGCCGCTCGTGGTCTTACCGGTGACGTCCAGCAGCTTGGCCTCGGTGAGGCCGCGCCCGCCCTCCGGCTTGTGGGGGCGCTTGCCGACCCGCCGCTGCAGCCGCTTGAGGTCGGTCTCGCTCACGCCGTCCTCGGCGTTGAGCGAGGCCAGCTCGTCCAGCGTGCGCCGGTCGTCGGCGCGCTCCTGCTCGGCCAGGTAGTTGCGCGGCACCGTCGGGGGGATCGACCCCAGTGCGGCGGGCAACCAGTTCAGCACCTGCTCGGTCGCCTGCGACCCGTCGAGGAAGTGGGTGCCGGGCACGATCGTCACCAGCCGCTCGGTGCCCACCCCGGCCGAGCCGAACAACTTCATGTTGTCGAACCAGTACGTGTTGCCGTCGAGCGACCGCGTCCGGAGCGCGTTCTCGACGTCGAAGAGCACGATGATCCCGTGTTGCTGGGCCATGAAACCGCCTTTCGCAGAACGTGGCTCACACGCGCAGCAGCGCGGGCGAGTCGATGTGCAGCACGCTGTTGGGTCCGTCGTGGAGCCTGAGGGAGAGCCGGTACCGGTACGGGACACCGGGCGTCATGTCGTAGGGCACGACGCCCTCCCACACCAGCAGGTCGTAGTTCTCGTAACCGTTGGAGCCCGTGGCGTCGACCTTCGCCCCGGACACGACGCCGGGCGCCGCGACGGTGGAGGGCACGGCCTGGTCGGCCGGGGGCGGGACGGCCGCACCGGACAGGAACTCGATGGCCTGGATCTCGACCGGGGTCTGCACGTCCACGTGGATGGGCGTCCACTGGACGACCTGCCCCGGGACCACCGCCGTGACGAGGTCGGGGGTCCCCTGGTGCTTGCTTCCCGCCGAGCTGTCGTCGACCAGCGAGAGGTTGCCGTTGTGCAGCGTCCGGTCGGACAACGCCCCGACCGCGTCGACCATCACGACGATGCTGATCCTGTCTTTCATCGATCCTCCCTTGTTGGGTGTCACTCGGGCGTACGGGCCACCATGTGCTCAGCCCCGGTCCCTGACCAGCGGCGTCTTGCCGACGGTGGTCCGCTCGATCTGTGGTGAGGAGCGCGGCACGAACAGCAGCCGGAACCCGTATCCGGTCTGCTCGATGGCCGCCGCGTTGGCCTCCCGGTCGTTGAAGAGCGACAGGGAGCTCGGCAGCGCCTGGGTGAACAGCTGACGCGTCCCGCTCGGGCCGAGGGCGTGCTCGACGGCCGCGGCCGTGCCCTCGGCGTCGTCCACCGCCACCAGCAGGGTGAGGGCCCGCTCCTCACGGTGGTTGTGGAACTGGACCTCGTGCGCGACCAGGTCCAGGTCGACGCCGGTCGTCGAGCGCAGCCGCCCGCGCAGGGCCGCGTAGGCGAGCGTCGCCGAATACTGGCTGTCGTTGAGGTGCAGCACGTCGGCGGTGCGCCCGGCGAACTCGAACCGCCCGGTGCGCAGCCCGGGACCGTTCAGGGCGGGGCGGCGGATCATCCGATCGCCGAGCTTGAGCCGGAGCAGCGGCGTCTCGTCGGCGTGCAGCCGGGTGACGACCAGCTCCCCCTCCTCGCCCTCGGCGACGGCGCGGCCGTCCTCGTCCACGATCTCCACCAGGTGCAGCCCCGGCACGGCGGAGAGCGCCGGCGAGGTGTGGTCGAGCTGGAGCCCGACGCACTCGGCCTGGGTCGCCGCGAAGTAGCTGAGGATCGACACGTTGGGGAAGAACTCCTGCAGCTCGTCGCGCTTGCGCTGCGGCAGGGAGCCGCTGCCGTACATGGCGACCCGGAAGCTCGCCCTGGCGTGCGGGGGCAGGGCCGCGCCCAGCTCGGGCAGGAGCGCGATACCGGCGGTGATGCCCATCAGCGCCTTGTGGCCCGGGTAGGAGAACATGTGCTCCAGCACCGGCGCGCTCACCGGGCCCGCGCCGATGTAGTTGACCCCCGGGACGTGGGACAGCACGCCGCCGACCATGGTCCCGCTGCTCCACATCTGGTAGTCGGCCAGGGTGGTGAACAGCCAGCGCGGCGCGGGGCCGCGCAGGTAGCGGCCGAGCTGGTAGGCGCCCATGAACGCCCCGGAGATGCGGTAGGTGTCGCGCAGCTCCCGCAGGGAGTACACGATCTCCAGGGGCATGCCGTCACCGGTGCCGCCGCTGGCC
The DNA here is from genome assembly GCF_039537505.1 of Streptosporangium oxazolinicum. Classification (NCBI taxonomy): domain Bacteria; kingdom Bacillati; phylum Actinomycetota; class Actinomycetes; order Streptosporangiales; family Streptosporangiaceae; genus Streptosporangium; species Streptosporangium oxazolinicum. The sequence continues at coordinate 435,833 of NZ_BAABAQ010000005.1, read as the reverse complement.
ACCACCTCGAACCCGCCGCGGTCGATCGGCACGACCATCCCGGCCCGCGCGCCCATGAACATGTCCCGCTGCACGGTCTTGTCCGAGAGGGGGATCCGCTCCCACTCGGACATGTCGGCGGGGGCGTCGCGGAGCCCGAAGTAGTGCAGCCGCTCGCGCCACAGCGGGTTGAGCAGGGCGATGCCGACGAGTTGCCGAAGCCGGCGGAACACCAGCGCGTTCTGCAGGTCGAGCGGGGCCTCGCAGTACGGGACCCCGGTGAGCCGCCCGCACTCCTCCAGCTTCTCCGCGAACGACGGCAGCCGGGTGACGTCGTCCACCGAGCGGGGCCGCAGCTCCTCCTCGGGGATCAGCCGTGCCGCCAGCTCCGCCGAGGTGGCGATGTCCAAATCCATCATGGTCATGAGTGACTCCCGTTCCGCTGGTCGTGCCGGGTCGCGGCGCTCGTGCGCAGCACCCGTTGCCCGATGTCCCTGATCTCGGCGATGAGCATGGCCAGGTGGTCGGCGTCGATCAGGTGGTTCATCACCACCACGCGCAGCGCCGCCACCCCGTCGATGTCGACCTTGGATATGAAGAAGCGCCCGCCGCCCCGGATCCGGTTGCGGACCTCCAGCTGCAGCCGGTGCACGGTCGCCGGTTCCAGACCGGCCGGCCGGTATCGGAAGCACAGGATGTTGGACTCCGGCTCGTGCGCCACGGCGAAGTCCGGCTCGGCGGCGAGCATCCGGTGCGCCTGCCGGGTCATCTCGCACAGCCGGTCGATCCGCTGCGCGAACAGTGCCGGGCCGTAGACCGACCAGACCGTCCAGAGCGGCATGATCATCGGGCGTTTCGTGCACTCGAAGTTCTTGTCCGCGCTGTCGTAGGCGCTGTAGACGTCCGGTTCCTCGTCGAAGACGTAGCTGGCGCGCTGCCGGAACGCGCCGCGCGCCGCCGCGCCGTCACGGTAGAGGAGCAGCGTGCACGGCGCCGGCATGAACAGCATCTTGTGGGCGTCCCAGGTCAGCGAGTCGGCCTGCTCGATGCCGCGCAGCCTGTGGCGGTGCCGGTCCGACAGCAGCAGGCTCGCCCCGTGCGCCCCGTCCACATGGAGCCAGAGCCCGTACCGGCGGGCCACGGCCGCGAGCTCCTCCAGCGGGTCGAAGGCGCCCATCGACGTGGTCCCGGCCGAGGCCACCAGGCAGAACGGCCGCAGACCGCGCCGGTGCGCCTCCTCCAGTGCCGGGCCGGCCAGATCGGGGCGGATCCGCCCGGCCCGGTCGACCGGGAGCCGGACGATCTGCCGTTCGCCGATGCCGAGGACACCGGCCGCCCGGGTCACGCTGTAGTGGGCCTCCTCGCTGACCGCGATGGCCGGAAGACCCGATATGCCGCCGACGCCGCGCGTCCAGATCTGCGGGAAGGCGCGGTTGCGGGCGGCGAGCAGCGCGGTCAGGTTGGCCAGGGAGCCCCCCGAGGTCGTCACCATGGCGAACCGGTCGTGGTCCCAGCCGATGAATCGGTTGAGCTCCTCGGCCATGAGCCGCTCGGCGACGTTGGGGAGCTGTCCGGCCTCGTAGAAGGAGGAGGGTTGGTTGACCACCGAGCCGACCAGGTCGATGAGGCTGGCCAGCGGCACCACACCGGAGAACTGCCGTCCCATGTAGCCGGGTGAGTAGACCGGGATGCCGGTCGCCGTGTACAGGTCGACGATCTGGCTCACCCGGTCGGCGTCGAAGTCGGCGATGCGCTGCCGTTCCGGGGTCATCAGCTCCCGCGCGGCCTTCAGCAGCACCGCCGGATCGAGGAGGTCGAGTCCCCGGACCGACCGGTCCCCCAGATATGTCGCCAGGCGGCCGACGATGTCCACGGCGCCGTCGTGGAAACGGTCGGGGTCGAAGGCCGCGGCGAGGCCCGGCGTGGGTGACCGGGATCCTTCGTCGGTCGTCGGCTCCGGAAAGGAACTCTGGACATCGGAAAGCGAACTCGTCATGGAGGAGCCTCCAAATGATCCGGCGTCGAGAACGCCCGCATGGTCACGCTTGGCCGAGAATTCGGACATGATGAATTGAACTCCCGGGCGATCACATGAAGGTTCTCGTGAATAAATGCTTTATCTACGGTGATGCGTCGAGCGAGAAAGAGACCCCCGCATCCGGGGACACGAGCGGTATTCGTGTCGTCACCGGACCGTTCCAGCAGGTTGGAACGGTCCAACGACGAGGGGAATGCGATCGGTGATGGTGGAAGATGGCACGAGGGGGCCTCGCTGCCCCCGTTCACGCCCTGTTCAAGCCTTCGAAGACGATCAGGGTTCGCAGGAGACCCGTCGTGGACGAATCGCGGTTAATTCGATCTGAAATCCGCCAGCCGTATACGTTGGCACGCCCGTCATGTAAGCGAGCTAATCATTGATGACAGGAGAGGCGCAAGACCTCGGATGCAGGTGGAGTGGCAGATTCCGGCCACAGTTACTTACGTGCGGTGATTGGGATGGTGATGGACGGCGACTCTCAGTTGTTTTGGGGCTTATGGGTTTTCCCCACAACGGTATTAAGATCGACACATTCGAGGCCGTCGCCTCGGAGAGCGACCCTATTGACAGGATATTCACATCTAATGTGATCGTATTAGAAAAAATGCGAAGAAAATCCCAATAGGGCGGTATGTCGGTTTTCCTGGCGGGCCGGCCCCGGAAGGAGATCTCTCTCACACTTTCGGGCGGCGCCGGGCCCGCCAGGCTCCGGACGGCATCACTCCCGGACCCGCCGTCCGGCCCGGAACGGGTGATCGCCGATGACGGCGGGCCCGGCCGCCACGCTCAGGCGCCGCGGGCGGCGGCGACGAAGTCCCTGATGAGACCGGAGTCCTTCACCCCGGGCCCGGCCTCCACACCGCTCGACACGTCGACCCCCCAGGGTCGTGCGGCGGCGATCGCCTCGGCCACGTTCGACGGGTCCAGTCCCCCGGCCAGCATCCAGCGGCCCGCCGGGCGCCCGCGCACGGCCGCCCAGTCCCACGGCTCCCCCGAGCCCGGCCTGGGCGCGTCGACGATGAGCAGGTCCTCGTCGAGGGCGCCGCAGCGCAGGTCGACGCTCGCGGCCCCGGCGCGGACCAGCGTGACACCGAGGTCCTTCAACGCGGTGAAGTCCTCGTGCGGGTGGTCGCCGTGCAACTGGACGGCGCGCAGCCCCGCCTCCAGCGTGGCCGCCCTCACCTCCTCGGAGGACTCGCCCGCGAACACCCCCACGGTCAGTATGTGCTGGGGCACCGCCGAGGCCAGCTCCCTCGCCCGCGCGGGGGTGACCCGCCGCGGGCTCCTGGTGAGGACGAATCCGATGGCGTCGGCTCCCGCCTCGACGGCGGCCGTCACATGTCCGGGCTCGCGCAGCCCACAGATCTTCACGTACACCCTGTGTACGGTAGCCCGTCCCCCGCCCGCGACCGGACCACGGCGAGCGCTCCGCTCTCTGCTACAGGCGGCGGGTCATGGGAAACCCGGACAGATTCGGGGTTGACCTGGAGCCCACTCCAGCGGGAAAGGTGGAAGCCGTGAATCCCGACGAGTTTGGAGAGCGGACAATGAGGCGGATCATCGGTCGCAGCGGCATCGAGACCAGCGCGCTCGGCATGGGGTGCTGGGCGATCGGCGGCCCCTGGAAGGGCGGCGACGACCAGTTCGGCTGGGGCGCGGTGGACGACGACGAGTCGATCCGCACCGTCCACCGGGCACTCGACCTCGGGGTGACCTTCTTCGACACCGCGAGCAACTACGGCGCCGGGCACAGCGAGTCGGTGCTGGGCCGGGCGCTGGCGGGGCGCCGCGAGGAGGTCGTGGTGGCGAGCAAGTGGGGCTGGACCTTCGACGAGCGAACGCGCGAGGCCGGCGGCTCGGACAGCAGCGCCACCTACCTGCGCGACTGCCTGGAGGGGTCGCTCCGGCGGCTCGGCACCGACTACATCGACCTCTACCAGCTCCACATCAACGAGTTACCGGTTACCGAGGCGCTCGACCTGATCGACACGCTTGAGGACCTGGTGGCCGACGGGCGGATCCGGGCGTACGGCTGGAGCACCGACAACGCCGAGCACGCCAGGGCGTTCGCGATCGCGGGACCGCACTGCACCGCCATCCAGCACGACATCTCGGTGTTGCGGGACGCGGCCGACGTGATCGCGGTGTGCGAGGCGACCGGCCAGGCGAGCGTCAACCGGGGTCCGCTCGCGATGGGCCTGCTCAGCGGCAAGTACCACGACGGCCGCACGGTGGGCCGCGACGACGTGCGCAGCCAGGGCTTCGACTGGCAGATCTACTTCGGGCAGGACGGCGCGGCCGTGCCGGAGTGGCTGCCCCGCATCGAGGCCGCGCGCGAGCTGCTCACCTCCGGCGGCCGTACGCTCGCCCAGGGCGCCCTCGCCTGGCTGTGGGCGCGGAGCGAGACGACGATCCCGATCCCCGGGTGCCGAACCGTCGCGCAGGCCGAGGAGAACGCCGGCGCGCTCCAGTACGGGCCGCTCGGCCGGGACGAGTTCGCCCAGCTGGAGGAGGTGCTGAAGGACCTGCGGACCACCCCCGACGCGAAGCCCCTCGGCGAGGAGCCCTCCCCGAACAGCTGAGCCCGCCGGTGCCCGCGCGGATCGATGTGCGCGAGGTTCCCCGAACGCCTCAGAGGGCGTTCAGGAACCTCGCGGCGATCGGCGCCGCGACCTTGCCCCCGGCGCCGCCGTGCCGGACGAACACCGCGAAGGCCAGGGGACCCCGGTAGCCGATGAACCAGGCGTGGTCCCCGCCGTCCGCGACCTCGGCGGTGCCGGTCTTGCCGGCGGTGTCCGGCGGGAGCCCGGCCTGGGAGGCCGTTCCCTGGGCGACCACGGCGCCCATCATCGCCCGCAGGCTCGCGGCCACCCCCTCGTCCAGCGGCACGGGCGGCGGCGAGTCCGCGGGAGGCTCGTCGGTCGTGATCGCGGGCCTCCAGACACCGCTCGCGACCGCGGCGGCGACCTCGGCCATGCAGAGCGGGCTGGCCTGCACCGAGTTCTGGCCGATGGCGTCGGAGCCGAGTTCGTCGGGGCTTCCGTAGGGCTGGATCCGGCAGGAGCTCAGCCCCGGCTTCTCCCGGAAGCCGAACCGGTCGGCCGCCTCGGCGCGCAGCCGGTCGTCGCGCAGCCGCTCGTACGTCTGCTGGGCGAAGGTGGTGTTGCAGGAGAGCGCGAAGGCCGTGGTGAGGGCCACGCTGCCGTGGTCGACGCCGTCGGAGTCGGTGAAACTCCTGCCGTTCGGGATGGTGTAGCTGGCCGGGCAGGCGACCGGCGACTCCGGGGTCAGGCCGCCGCGCAGCAGCGCGGCGGCGGTCACGACCTTGAACGTCGAGCCGGGCGGGTAGAGGCCGCTGAACGCCTGCTTGCCGCCCAGCGTGTCCGCCACCGCGCGCACCTGGGCCGTCTGGACGTCCACGGCCACGATCGCGGCGGGCTGCCCGACGTCGTCCAGGGCGCGGGCCGCGGCGGCCTGCACGGGCTGGGAGATCGTGGTCTTCGTCCCCGAGGTCGGCGGGAGCGGCGAGTCCAGCAGCACCTGGCCGGAGGGCTCCTCCTCCAGCCTCAGGTCGATCACCGTGTCACCCAGCCCGGTGAAGTAGTCGCCCGCCCTGCTGTCGCGGGGGAACGGCACCCCCTCGAGGGTCAGCGTGGCCGGGCGCCGGACCTCGGTCTCCCTCAGCCGCACGTTCCCGCCGTCCCTGAGCGAGGGGTGCATCGTCTCGGGGGTCCAGCGCACCTTCCACACCCCGAACCGCTGTTCCAGGCGCAGCACGGAGGCGAACGGCCAGTCGCCCAGCCCCGTGACCTGCCGTACCCCGTTGAACGACATCTCGGCCTCGTCCTCGCCGTGGCGGCGCAGGTCGCCGGGGGTGAGGGAGATCGACGAGACCCGCAGGTCGGCGTCGAAGCCTCGGTGCCGGACGCCGAAGTCGGCCGGGGGGTCGACGACCATGCCCGTCATGGCGGCGAGGTCACCCCCCTGCCAGGCGGTGAGGTAGTTCGTCGCGGTCGTCTCCGGGCCGCTCTGCGGGCTCGGCGTGGCCGGGGTCAGCGTGATCAGGTTCGGGGGCGGTGAGGCGGGCAGCGGGGTGGGCGGCTCCCCCGCCCGCACCGCGTTCGTCCCGGTGTCCGGGTCGCCGGACTCCTCGTGGTCACCCGGTGGCGAGGACCTCGGCGAGGGCGAGGCGACGACGGCGCCGGGGGCGGCCACCACCCCGTACACGCCGAAGACGAGGATCGCGGCCGCCGAGATGACCAGCGCGAGGAGCCGTCGATCACGCATACCGTTCACTCCCCCGGGTTTGCAGGATTGCATACCAGAGAAAAGATCGTAAAGGCGACAAGAAGCGGCCAACCAGGTTTTTCCGGACTTCGGTATGACACCGTATCCGACGACATCCGACGACGCCCCCGGGAGCCGTCCCCGCTAACGGAGGCCGTCGAAGAGGTCGTCCTCGCGGTCGGCCGCGGCGGGAACGCGGTTGATGTGGCGGATGAAGGTCTCGTGCTCGAACACCCGGTGCTGGGCCTCGGCGGGCATGCGCAGGAAGAAGGCGCTGTCTCCCTGGCTCCCGTGCGCCTTCAGCGCCTTGATCTTGCGCTCCACCTGGTCGGACACGTCGACCACGGTGGTGATCTGCTCCTCGGGGACGCCGAAGTCGTCGGAGGACTCGAAGTCCTCTGGGGCGTCACCGGTCGAGCGGAGATACTCGAACAGCTCGGCCATCCGCTCGCGGGACACGGCCGTGTAGTAGAGCTTGCCGGGAATGCCGCTGGCCTCGGCGGCCGCGAGGGCGATCCGGTGGGCCTGGATGTGGTCGGGGTGGCCGTAGCCGCCGTTCTCGTCGTAGGTGACGACCACCTGCGGGCGATAGCGCTCCATCAGCTCGACGAGCCTGCCGACGGCCTGCTCGAAGGGCACGTTGGCGAAGGACTCCGGCGCCTCGTTCGCGGCCCAGCCGACCATGCCCGAGTCACGGTAACCGAGCAGCTCCACGTGGGAGATCCCCAGGTGGGTCGCCGACTCGCGGAGCTCCTCCAGCCGCAGCGCGCTCACCGCCGCCTCGTCGTGGCCGGCCTCCCCCGGCTTCACCCCACCGGGACCGTCGCCCTGCTCACCGTTCGTGCAGGTGACCAGGACGGTACGGACGCCCTCGTCCGCGTACCTGGCGAGGATCCCGCCGGTGCTGATCACCTCGTCGTCGGGATGGGCGTGAACGGCCATCAGCGTCAGCTTTTCATTCATGACTTTTCACCCATTCGCGATAGAACCCTGCGGACCGGCCCACTCTACGGTGGCCGTCCGACAGTCAGGAGCGGCAGGCGGGTCACCGGACCTCGGCCGCGCGATGGTCGCGCTCGTCGCGTACGCCGCGCCGACCGCTATTCGGGCGGGGGGTAGAGGTCGAACCCGTACAGGCCCTGGTCGCCACCGGCGGCTATGGCCAGACCGCTGGGGAACCAGGCCAGGCAGTTGAGGCCCGCCTCGACCCGCGCTCCGGCGGCGGACGACTCGCCGTATCTGTCCCACACCCGGATGGTGCCGTCGTCGGAGCAGGTGGCGAGCAGGTTGCTGTCCGGGGAGATGGCCACGCCGCGGATCCTTCCCTCGCCGCCGGACAGCTTCGCCCGCTCCGTGCCGCCCGCCGACCAGACGCGGGCGCTGCCGTCGTCGAAGCAGGCGGCCAGCCAGGTGCCGTCGGGGGCGATCGTCACCCCCTGGGCCGGTCCCGGGCATCCCTTGAGCGAGGCCCGCGCCTTCCCGTCGGCTCCCCACAAACCGGCCGTGCCGTTGGCGGAGAAGATGGCGAACCACCTGCCGTTCGGCGCCACGGTGATCTCACCGATGCCCTCCACCCTGCCCCTCAGGGCGGCGTACCTGCTGCCGTCCGGTTTCCAGAGCTGGATCTTCCCGTAGATGGACAGGGTGGCGAGCCAGGCGCCGTCCGGGGAGATGAGGAGGTGGGCCGTCGCCCGGATGTTCGCGACCAGGACGGCGCGCTCGGTGCCGTCGGCCCACCACACGCGGGCGGTGCCGTCTTCCGAGCAGGTGGCGAGCCAGCTGCTGTCGGGGGCGATCACCACCTCGCGCACCGGCCCGGTGTGACCGGTCAGCGCCGCCCTCCTGCTGCCGCCCGCGCCCCACAGCCGTACGGTCCGGTCGGCCGACCAGGTGGCGAGCCAGGTGCTGTCGGGGGCGATCGCGACTCCCCGCAGGCGTCCCGGGTGTCCCGTCGGGATGGCCCGTCTGCGGCCACCGGCCCCGCGTATCCGGACGACGTGATCGGTGGACCAGACCGCCAGCCACGTCTTGTCCGGCGAGACCGCGCCGTGGTGACCGTTCTCCAGGGGAACGGTGAGGGTCGCCCCTTCTATCCTGTCCTCGTTCCAGAGTCTCACCGACCCGTCACCGGCGTGGGTGGCGATCCAGCTTCCCTCCGGGGAGATCGTCACCTGGCGGACCGTCCCGGTCCGGCCCCTGCGGCTCTGCCGGGCGGTACGCTCCGACTGCCAGATCCGGATCGTCCCCTCGTCGGAGCAGGCGGCCAGCCAACTGCTGTCGGGAGCGATCACCACCTGACGAACCGTCCCCGCATGACCCGTCAGCGCGGCCCGCTCAGCACCGTCGGCCTCCCACAGACGCACACTCCGATCACCGGAAAGCGTCGCCAGCCAACTGCCGTCCGGAGCGATCACCACCTGACGAACCGTCCCCGCATGACCCGTCAGCGCGGCCCGCTCACCACCATCGGCCTCCCACAGACGCACACTCCGATCACCGGAAAGCGTCGCCAGCCAACTACCGTCCGGAGCGATCACCACCTGACGAACCGTCCCCGCGTCACCCGTCAGGACGGCCCGCTGCCTGCCGTCGGCCTCCCACAGACGTACGGGACCGGTGGAGGCCCAGGTGGCCAGCCACGAACCGTCGGGAGAGATCCGCATGCCCGATCCCGTCCCGGTGTGCCCCGTCAGGACGGCCCGCTCGACGCCGTCGGCCCCCCACAGACGCACGCTCCCGTCTCCGGAGCGGGTCGCCAGCCACGAACCGTCAGGGGAGACGACCAGCTGGGAGACCTTGCCGATCGGCCGGTTCCGGCCGGAGACCTTCTCGTCCTCCTGGCTCCAGCCGCGCATCCTCAGGACGTCCTTCAGCCTTCGCGGCTTGGTCCTCACCCTGATCCGGCTCCTGAGGATCAGGAGCCTCTTCCCGCCGGGGCTCCAGAGACCGACCCCTCCCGCCGCGGAGCGGGTCGCCAGCCACGAACCGTCGGGCGCGGCCACCATCCCGGCGAACTTGCCCGTCCCCCTTCGCAGGACGGCGCGCCTGCTCCCGTCGAAATTCCAGAGACAGACCTTCCCGCTCGTGGAGAGGGTGGCCAGCCACGAACCGTCCGACGCGGCCACCATCTCGGCGAGCCTGCCGATCCCGTTGCGCAGGACGGCCCTCTCGGTGCCGCCGATCCCCCAGATCTGTACCCTCCTGCTCCCCGAACGGGTCACCAGCCACGAACCGTCCGGCGCGACGGCGACCTGGTGGACCGGCCTGCCGTGGGTGGCCAGCGTCGTCCTGGTGGTGCCGTCGGCCTTCCAGACCTGCGCGCCGCCGTCGCGGGCGTGCACGACGAACCGCGACCCGTCCGGGGTGATCGACACCTCGTTGAGCCGTCGCGTCGCCGAGGTGAGGGTCCGCAGGAGACAGGTGGCGCCGTCGTCGGGCAGCGGCCAGCGGGCTCTCAGGAAGGTGGTCTCGTTCTCCTGGCTGTAGCGCTCGACCGACGCCCGCATCGGCGGGAACGCGTAGAGACGGGCCAGCAGGTTCGCGGTGGAGACGGCGTCCGACTCGAAGGGGGTGAGCAGGTGGGCGCTGCGGGCGATCAACCGGCGGACCCCGGCGACGGAACGGGAGGTCGACAGGGCCAGATCCGACTCCGCCGCGGCCACCCCGAAAACGCGTACCCGGGTGACGAACCACCGCACGTCGTGCAGCAGTGACTCCAGCTCCCGGTATCTCCTCGCCTCGGAGAGATGGAACAGCAGGTGGTCCCAGAGGTAGGGCACGGTCCGGGGCAGCCTCCACCATTCGGCGTCCGCGGTGAGGTCGTCGTCGGGTATCAGGGTCCTCGCCTCGTCGAGGAGGTCGCGGTTGGCGGCCTCGGCGCGCTCCTTCCCCAGGCCGTCCTCCGAGCGGAGGGAGGAACGGACGACGTCGTGGATCGTGATCGACGGCACCGTTCCCTCCGCGTAGCGCCCGCTGATCAGCGCGAGGTCCCGAAGCCTCCCGCAGAGCCGTTCGGTCTGCTTGGAGGTGAGGCCCGCGGTGCCGCGCCAGAGAAGCTCGACGACGGCGACCGGTATCTCGACGTCCTCGGGGAAGACGCCCAGTTCCAGGAAGCGGGCGCGGTCGAACGCGCCGAGGGCTTCGAGGCTGTGCTCCACGGTGGCGAGCACCGCGGTCTCCCGCTGGGAGGCGACGGTGACGTCCAGGACGGCGGGGACGGTCCGGCCGAGCCGCCCGGCAGCCCGGCGGGCGGCGACGTCGGCGTTCGTCCCCGCGCCGTGCTCGTCGCGCAGCCGCGCGTTCACGAGGGAGAGCAGCAGCGGCCACCTCCCCGTCAGGCCCACCAGGTCGCTGAGGACGCCGGGGTTCATCGGCGGCAGTCCCCGGCTCAGCAGCTGGACGGCCACCCTCGGCGCCATCTCGTCGACGATCATCGCGATCGCCTTCGAGGGCAGTGCCCTGGGCAGCCGGGTCGTCACCAGCACCCGGGATCTCACGGCCGCGGACAGGAAGGGCCTCAGCTGCTTGGGGTGCCACACGTCGTCGACCACCAGCAGCACGTGACCCCGCTCCGCGAGGGCCTCGGCCATCCGGTGACCGGCCTGCTCGGGGCTGGAGAACTCCGGCCGGACGCCCAGCACGGCCTCCGTGACGTCGTTGGCGAGCGCCGCGATGTCGGCACCGGCGCGGTCGTGGCCCACGGTGACCCAGATGACGCCGCCGCCGAAGCGTCTCCGTACCTCGTCGCTGTGACACGCCTCCACGGCCAGGGAGGTCTTGCCGAACCCGCCCGCCCCGGCGAGGCCGGTGGTCAGCCCGACCGTGCCCGAACCCCTCATCGTCAGGGTGGAGACCACGTCGTCCAGCTCGGTCCTCCTGACCCATCCCGCCTGCCGTTCCGGCACCAGGAAGAGCCCGCCGCGCGTGCGTGATTCCATCAGTTTCGGTGTCAGCCAGGTGAGCAGGACGACAAGGGAGGCGGTTAATCCGAAAATAACAACCCATTCGATCCTGTGCGCGACGACCGTGTCGGGCAGATATTCTTCGACCATTCGCACCGGAAGTCCGACCAGAATTCCGAAAACCACCAGAATCGCCGTGGCGACATCGGCGATTCTTTTTGCGCGGCGAGCCACCGACCACCCCTGCAGTGCCGACCCCTGCCCCGACGGGCGCCGGGACCCCTGGACGCACGATATCTGTTCCCCATTGACCTTGAGTTGAATCACCGAGGTTCCGGCAATTAAAGCGCACACGAAAAGCCGCGTTGCACAGTTTGAGCTGCTATGTCCACGACGTCGCGCCCGCCATTCCGGCCCCCATTCAAGGTAGATCCTTTTCCGTGACCACGCGATCGCCCTTGGTGACCTCGCGGACCGCCGCAGGGAACCGGGAAGAGGAGCCGGCCGGGGAAGGTGATCGCCGAAACGGCGAAACCGCCCCCGCGCCCACCGGGCCTGTGACGGCGGGGAACGCCGTTGGCCACGGAGGGGGCGGGAGCGGTTCGGGTCTGGCGCGTCAGATCTCTCTGATCAGATCGGATCAGGTCAGGTCAGATCGTGTCGGGTCGGGTCCGGCGGGACCACCGGATCTCAGGTCAGCGCTGCAGGTCGACGCAGGAGTAGAAGGCGTTGGCGGTGTCGGCGATGTTCCAGACCGCGAGAACCTTCAGACGGCCGGTCCTGTTACCCAGGTTCACATTGTGCGAGACGGTGGCACCGGGCTGCCTGCCGCCGTCGTTGAACACGGCGATGCGGGTGTTGCCGATGAAGTACTCCCACGTGCTGGTGGCGTGGCGGGCGGTCAGCACCCAGTTGAAGGTGACCGAGTTGCCCACGCTCGTCGCCGGCCAGCCCTTGCTCTCGTTGCTGAGCTGGGAGAACCGGGCGACGTTGCCGTGGCAGTTCTTCAGGCCCTTTGGACCTTCCACGCTCTGGGGCTCGTAGATGATGTCGCCGCAGCCGGTGACCCGGCCCTGGGCGCACATGGCCTGACGGCTCGGCGGCGACGAGATGTAGCCGTGCGCGTTGGCCGGCGACGCGATGAACACGGTCGAAGCGACGGCGATGATCGCCATCGCGAGGAAGGTGACCGTTCTGCGCATATCCTGCTCCTTCGCTGGGGGGTGACTCAAATATAAAAGAAACTTTCCTAACAGTAAACATTTGAGTCACGGAAGATTCGGGAGCTCGTCAGATCCGGTGGGTCGCGCGCGACCGATTCCCCGGGCGTACCTCCGCCCCGCGCGGGGCGCGACAACGCGACAGGGGCGGTTCCCTAGAGGAACGTCTGTCCTGCCCAGGCGGGGTGAGACGGGGCCGGTCCCCTGGAGGGGCGTCGGTCCCGCCCAGAGGTGACGTACCGACGAAATGGGGGTGTGACCCGGACGGATCACACCCCCGCGAACACGGTGACCGCTAGACCGTTTCCGCCCGGACGCGCAGGGCCGCCTCGACCATGTTCCTGAGGCTGGCCTCCGTCTCCGGATAGCCGCGGGTCTTCAGGCCGCAGTCGGGGTTGACCCAGAGCAGGGCGGGGTCCACCGAGGCCGCGGCCGTACGCAGGGCGGTCTCGATCTCCTCGGCCGAGGGCACCCTGGGCGAGTGGATGTCCCACACGCCGGGCCCGATGCCGCGCGTGTAGCCGAAGGCGCGCAGGTCGTCCAGGAGTTCCATCCGGGAGCGGGCCGCCTCGACGCTGGTCACGTCGGCGTCCAGGTCGCCGATCGCGCCGATGATCTCCCCGAACTCCGAGTAGCACATGTGGGTGTGGATCTGCGTGCTGTCGGCCACCCCGCTGGTCGCCAGCCGGAACGCGTCGACGGCCCACTCCAGGTAGGCCTCGCGGTCGGCCCGCCGCAGCGGCAGCAGCTCGCGCAGCGCGGGCTCGTCGACCTGGATGATCCTGATGCCCGCCGCCTCAAGGTCGTGGGTCTCGTCGCGCAGGGCGAGCGCCACCTGCCTGGCGGTCTCGCCCAGCGGCTGGTCGTCACGGACGAAGGACCAGGCCAGCATGGTCACCGGGCCGGTCAGCATGCCCTTGACCGGCTTCTTCGTCCGCGACTGCGCGTAGGAGGCCCAGCGCACCGTCATCGGCTCGGGACGGGAGACGTCGCCGAACAGGATCGGCGGGCGGACGTAGCGGCTGCCGTACGACTGCACCCAGCCGTGTTCGGTGGCGGCGTAGCCCTCCAGCATCTCGGCGAAGTACTGGACCATGTCGTTGCGCTCGGGCTCGCCGTGCACCAGCACGTCCAGGCCGATGTCCTCCTGCAGCGCGATGACGCGGTCGATCTCGGCCTCCATCCTGCGCTCGTACCCGGCCCTGTCGATGTCGCCCGCGCGCAGGGCGGCGCGGGCCTGGCGCACCTCGCCGGTCTGCGGGAAGGAGCCGATGGTGGTGGTGGCCAGCGGCGGCAGACCCAGGTCGGCGTTCTGCACGGCGAGCCGCTCGGCGTGCGGGGCGCGCGGGGTGCCCTTGCCCAGCGCGTCCAGCCTGGCCCGCACCCGGGGGTTGAGGAACCGCTCCGTGACGTTCTCCCCCGCGATGACCTCCTCACCGTTCAGCGCCCTGCCGATCCGTACGACCTCGTCGACCTTCTGCCTGGCGAAGGCCAGCCGCTCGCGCAGCCGAGGGTCCAGCGAGGTCTCGGCGTCCAGGTCGAGCGGGACGTGCAGCAGCGAGCAGGAGGTGCTCACCACCAGCCGGTCGCTCAGCCCGAGCAGCGCGGCGCAGGTCGCCAGCGCCTTCGCGGTGTCGGTACGCCAGACGTTGCGGCCGTCGACGACCCCGGCGACGAGGGTCTTGCCGGGCAGCCCGCCGACGGCGGCCAGCGCCTCCAGGTTGCCGGGCGCCGAGACGAAGTCCAGGCCGACGGCCTCGACCGGGCCTCGGGCCAGGATCTCCAGCGCGGGCCCGATCTCACCGAAGTAGGTGGCCACCAGCATCCGGGGCCGACTGCTGAGCGCGCCCAGCCGCGCGTAGGCCCGGCGCAGCGCGGCCAGCTCCTCGTCCGTACGGTCGGCGGCCAGCACCGGCTCGTCCAGCTGCACCTCGGTCACCCCCGCCGCGGCCATCCGTTCCAGCAGCTCGGCGTAGGTCTCCAGCAGGCCGTCCAGCAGCCGCAGCGGCGCGAAGCCGGGCTCGGTGGACTTGGCCAGCAGCAGGAACGACAGCGGCCCGACCAGCACCGGCCGGGTCTCGACGCCCAGCCGCCGCGCCTCGGCGTACTCGGTGAGCGGCTTGCTCCAGTCGAGCCGGAACCGGGTGCCGGGTCCCAGCTCGGGAACCAGGTAGTGGTAGTTGGTGTCGAACCACTTGGTCATCTCCAGCGGCGCCACCCCCTCGGCGCCCCGGGCCATCGCGAAGTACGGGTCGGCGGCCCCGGCGAACCGCTCGGGCACCGCCCCCACCATCGCGATCGTGTCCAGCACGTGGTCATACAGCGAGAACGTGTTGGACGGCACCGCGTCCAGCCCCGCCTCCGACAGCTCCCGCCACGTCCGCTCCCGCAGACCCTCGGCCGTCTCCCGAAGAGCGGCGGCGTCCGTGCGCCCGGCCCAGTAATCCTCCGTCGCCCGCTTCAACTCGCGACGGCCCCCGATACGGGGATACCCCAAAACGGTCGTAGTGACCTGACTCATGGCGTCCTTCCCTCGGCTCATGCCATGCCAACCCACAGCCACACGGAAGGAACACACGGGAAAGACACCTCCCAGGCCCTCCCACGAGGCCACGGATCACCGCGCACCGGACGGCACACGGACGGCTGGCAGGTCTTCGGACTCGCGGGCACCACACTCAACCCCTACTGACCGTCGCTTCCCAGATGCCACGCACCCAGTGCCTATGACGGCGTTCGTTCCCACTCACCGCTGCGGGGCAGTCCCGGACTCCCACCGGGTTCCCTCTTACGACTCCCAGCGCCAACACGACACCGGAAGAACCAACCGCACCACGAGCATAACCCGCCCGCACCTCCGGCCGGAGCCACCGTCCGGCGCATCGAAGAAGCGGGAACCGTACTGCGGCCACCCGGAGGGTGGGAAAGGAAAGAAGGCCGCCTTCGGAAATGCCCCTGCAGAAGAAATGGGCTCGTCCCGGGTGGAGGAGACACCTCGCAGACCACCAGGGAGCCGTTCGCCGAGCGGTGGTACGCCGCGAGCTGCCCCGGGGAATGGCCGGTAGGTCTTTGAGGGTGATTTGGTGGAGATCAAGGTCGGCAGCGCATCGCGACCGCTCCTGGGATTGCGAAAGAGAGGGACGACGGGCTGGTGGTGTGTGATCGTGTGAAGTGGTGCTGCTGTACATCGTTCAGCGTGACTGGTCGACGGCAGCGGCTCGTATGCTGATCTTTGTCCTCTCTTTCGAAGACAGGTTGTCGATGCATCTGCATCCAGGCGAGACCGAGGCCGTTGGCTGGCGGGTGGTGACCGTGCTCGACGCCGTCCGGCAGCTGCGTGATGCTTCACCCGACGTCACCGGACGCCCGCGGGTGATCGCGATCGACGGCCGGGGCGGCGCCGGCAAGACGACCCTGGCCGAGCGGCTACGCAAGGGGGTGCCTAACTCCGCCATCGTGCACACCGACGACATCGCCTGGAACCACGCCTACTTCGACTGGGGCGCCGTGCTCGTCGAGAACATCCTGCACCCCCTGCACCGGGGTGAAGCGGTGAACTTCCGCCCTGATGCCTGGATCACCCACGACCGGCCCGGATCGATCACCATTCCCGCCGGTGCCGACTTCATCTGGGTCGAGGGCACCGGCATCATCCGCGAAGAGCTTGCCCCGTGGTTGGACGCCTCGGTGTGGATGCAGGGTGACCTCGACGAGCAAGAGCGCTTGTTGGTCGTCCGCGACGGCGACTCCCCCAAGCAGCTGGAGCACGTGGCGAACTGGCTGCTGGAGGAACTGCCGTTCATCTCACGAGAACAGCCGTGGGCCCGAGCCACCATGATCGTCGCTGGCCCTCCGCAGATCGACCACGACCCGGACACCGAGTTGGTCGTCGCCCCGCCGACCAGCCCTTAGGTTGGCCGGTCCACCCGCAGAACGCGGGTGAGCGGTTCGAGAGCCGCGCCTCCCGCCGGCAGCCACCAAAACCCCTCCGGTAAGGGATTTTTCCTGGCGGTGTGGCAGGTACGGGACGTGACCCCATACAGGCCGAGCCAACGCTTTCACAGCTCATCACCGTTCAACTTCCCGGCTCTTCCACGAGAAGCGGCGAAGCGCGGTTCCAGCTCCCTCTCTTGATCATCGCACGCGTGCCGCACGACCATGGAGACCATGCCGAGCACTGCGCAGGACGACCTCCACAGCACGCGACCACCATCGACGGCGAGACGGAAGCGGCGCTGGAAACTCCCGGCGGCTATCGCGGCATCATTCGTACTGTTCTTCGCGCTCATCATGACGCCTCAGTGGATTCACAACCGTCAACTCGACGGCCTTGCCAACCGTTTTCTTAGCTATCCTCTACCTCCCGAGACCAGATTCTCCGATGACGAGGTGCAGGCGTCAGTGGCGCTGCGGGGCAACAGCAACCACTGCGACTACCGCCTCAGGTTCAACCTGGGCACGAAACTGTCGCCGGACGAGGTCGCGCGTCACTACAAAGCCGCGCAGATCGGCATCGAAGGAGGCGGAATCTCCGTCGTCGTCTGGACACCTTCGGAGCCCCCACCCTTCCCCTGAGCTTCGACGACAAGCTGATCATCGTCGAGGTGCAGGACAACCTCCATGACCCGGGCTGGGATCTTCGCTGCCACTGATCATGAACGGCACCCCCTTGGCGAGCCTCGCCGTACCCGTGCTGACCACCGGGCCGCGCAAGCTCAGACGTTTCTCGGCCCGCCTGCCCCTGCCGAAGAGACCGCCCCCCTGCCGGAATGGCGCTACGCCGGAAGCGGCCACCGACACGGCAACGCATCGTGACTGCACGCACGATTACCAGAGAACGGGTAACAACATAGGCCAGTTGTCATGCGGCGAGCGGTGGGGTTTCGGGGGAAATCATGGATTGCAGGTGTTCGCGCGCCTGTCGTATCTCCGGGGTGGCGTTCCATTTGAGGGACGCTCGGAGTATTTCATGCACCCGTTTGTCGACCCTCGCCGAAGCGACGAACGGGAGCGCTCGCGCCAGTTCGTTCATCCGATCGGCCGCGAAAGAAGGGTCGGAAGCCCTCAGTGCCGTTTGTATCTGCCGTCCCAGGTATTGGGCCCGGAAAAGCGGTGACCATTGCCCGATGGTGCTGGCCGCTTCGTTGAGAAGCGTTCCGGCTTCCCCATATTCGCGGAGTTGGCTCAGTCCGATGCCGACGTCACCCGCCAGGGCGGCTTCCCCGAAGGGGGAAAGCCCTCCGACATTGAGCGCACGATCGAGCGCGTCCCGGGACGCCGCTTTCTGCTCCGGTATGAGCGCCAGGGAACGCCCGAGCCTCATATTCAAAGACGCCCGCTGGCTACCGGTGATGTCCGGGACCTGTAGTCCCCGCTGAGCGTAGGTAACCCCTCGGGCATGATCACCTCGATAGAGACCGACCCGGCTCAGGCTGTCGTACGCGCGGGCCTGGCTCTTGAAGTCCTGGGCTCGGAGTGCGAGGTCAAGCGCGATGCCGCCGGTACGGTCGGCCTGGGCAAGCTTTCCCGCGTCATACAGAACGAGGGTGACCTGGTACATAAGCTCGGAAACCGCTTTTTGCAGGGGCCGCTCGCTGACATCTTTCAATACTCGGTCAACGTGCTGCATGTGGCTTGACGCACGCGACATGAGGGGAATTCCACCAAGCTCATAGCGGCTGCGAGCAAGTGACGTGGCCAACGTGTTCACATAGCTGGCGTCCTGGTAGGGATTCGCACCGGTAGAGGGGACGAAGATAACGGATGCGGCGGCTGCCAGGAATTCCCTGCGTTCCACGGACTCCTCCACTTTAGGCGATATGCGTATTTCCCAGCCTACGCGCGCCAGTAGGTTGACGGCCTTGGCCATGCCGGTGTCCTTCTGACCTCGGGACACCTCGGAGACCCATGCCTGGGAAACACCTAGCTCACGGGCGAGATCGGTCTGGGTCCACCCCTGCTGCTCCATGATCGCTTTAAGGGCCTCTGGGAAAGTCCGCACATTCACCGAACGAGCGTATCGCTGTGAGCGATCTTTCCCCTAGCACTCCTATCGCTGTAAGCGATGCCCTTGCTGGTGCTCTCAGAAACGGGTCGGAACCATAAGGTCCCCAAAGAGCGCGCACCTGTGAGAGGAAAGGCGGGTGTTATGAGAGTGACGCAAGACGCAACAGAGGGGCAGAACGAAAACCAGCGCGGCGACGGGGTGATCACTGACGCTACGGCGGAAAGCCAGGAAAGGGCCCTGGCCGTCGTGCACCGACTTCTCACCGAGCATGGCATTCGTGCCCACCGCCACACCACGATCAGCCTCGGACTCTACGGCAACCATGTGAACCTCCCTACCTGGCCCAACCGACCTGACTCCCGGACGTGGGTGAAGCGGCACCCGCCCGAACTCACGGTGATCGGTTCTCTGGGCCGGCGCGACATCACGGTGACCATGGGTCCGCGCTCGGGGTGCTACCTGGTGTCCTTCCGCAATGGCGCCGACCTTCGAACGGTCAGGCAGGAACAGCCGGAAAAGGTGGTTGACCTGATCCTGGCCGCTCGGGGGACGTGAGCGTGCACGGCTGGGTCATCCTGGGCGATGCGGCCACGAAGCGCGTCAACGGCCAAGAGATCATCGTCACCGCTGGTAGGTCGGGTGACCTCGGGGCGGCCATCAAGGCTTGGGAGGACGAGGAACGTCACCGGATGCTGTACGAGCTGGGAAACCTCGGTCGCCTGGTCAACGCGGCGTTGGACCGGCTACGGCAGGCCAGGGACACCTGAAGGCGGCGGCGGGAGTAGGTCACTCTCGCTGTTGGTAACCATGTCATCCGGTGGCACCCTGACCCGAAGCACAGGGCCGCCAAGCCCGCGTATCAAAAGCGGGACGGCAGGGCGTTCACGGTCGGTGCGGCGTTCGGTACGGCGGGCGGCGAGTTCCGGCCGGACGGGACCACCCTCCAGGCCGCGTGTCCGGTCTCGATGGTCGCGCGACGCGGACGGGCGTGCCGCGCCGGACCGTGGCGCGAGGCGCTGACGCCCTGATGACGCGGACAAACCCGCGGCCTCTTCGTCCAGAGACAATCGGAGTGCGCCCGAGGTCGGCACGTCAGTACGAACGCCCGCGAAGACGGTTCGTGAATAACTTCGAAGGACAACTGAAATTCACTGCCGTTGTCAAGAAATTGGATCGTGACTCATTTGGTGGTCGGTCGTTAGATCGTCCGTGAATGCGTTTCTTCAACGACTGGTCCCCGGCGAGTCGTGGGAGCCGTTCCAGCGCGTGACCTCGGCGATCCCCTTCGCCTGCCGGGCGTTCTCGCCTGTCCGGGGGCGTAGTTCCGCCGTTCGTGAGTCGCCGTCTCGACTCGTTTCTGAAGGCATCTGAAGGCAGGGGGGTGTCGCGGTCACGGCCGCTGTGATACATCCAGAATCAGATCTTGAGTCGGCTTGGTCGTCCTCTTTCGATGGATCGGAGATCTGATGCGCGTCGCCCTCCTCACCACGACTCAACATGGTCACCTGAACCCGTACATTCCAGTGGTCAACGCGCTCCAGAACGCCGGCGGTGAGGTCGCGCTGCTGCTGTTGTCCGCGGACGGTGGCGTGCTCGACGAGCGGCGTCGCGAGGCCTTGGGCAAGGCGCAGGTCGACGTGATCGGACAGGTCGAGATGGCGCCGTGGAGCGGCGACCCGGCGAAGATCGGCCCGATGCTCCAGTCGTCGCCGGTGGCGGGCCAGACGGCCGACGCGCTCCGTGAGACGGCGCCGGACTTCGTGCTCGTCGATTCGCTGCCGGTCACGGCGTCGGCCATGGCCGGCGCACAAGCGTCCGGCGTGCCGTACGGGATGATCTGGGCCAACCTGGGGGGAGTGTGCCCGAGGGAGCATCGACGAGGTCGCTGGGCGTACGACGAGCAGGTCGGCGACTATCTGACCAGGCACGGGGTGTTGTGGTCGACCCGGACTCATTCGGCGCGTTCGCCGATTCTCAATCTGATGCCGACGATTCCCGCTCTCGTCGGGGACGACGCGGTCACCGACGACGGTGTGCGACTGGTCGGGTTGCCGGGTGCGGCGGGGCCCCGCGGCGACGAGGTCGCCTTCTCGGGCCTGGATCGGATCGACCCCGACCGCCCGGTGGTGTACGTCTCCTTCGGCACGATCTTCTACCGGCGGCCGGACCTGCTGCGCACGGTGATCACCGGGGCGGCGGCGACCGGTGCACAGGTGATCGCCTCGGTGGGAGATCTCGCCGAGGAGCTCGCGCTGCCCGACGAGGTGCTCACCGCCCCGTATGTGCCGCAGCGTGAGGTGCTCGAACGCGCCGACGTGTTCGTCACCCACGGCGGATACAACTCCGTGGCGGAGTCGATCCGGGCGGCGATACCGATGCTGGTGATCCCCCTGGCCGTGGACCAGCCCATCCAGGCCCACTTCGTGGGGAGCGCGGGCTTCGGGACGGCGCTGGAGCCGGCCGGCGTCACCGAGCGGGCGGTCACCGACGCCGTCACCGATCTGCTCGATCCCGCCCGGGACTACCGGGCCCGGCTGCGCGCCGCGCGGCCGGAGTGCGGCGATTCCGCCGTGCGCACGGCCGAGCTGGTCACCGGCACGGTCGAGACGCTACAGCGAAAGGGTGAGCGGTGACGATCGAACTGCAGCGGCCGGTGGGCGACCCGATCGTGATTGATGATCTTGAGCGCCTCTCCTTCCGGGTGGATCGCCGCGCCTACACCGACGACGACCTGGCCGCACAGGAGATGACCAGGATCTTCGATCGCTGCTGGTTGTACGTCGGGCACGAATCGGAGGTGCCCGAGCCGGGCTCCTACGTGGCACGCGACGTCGGCGGGCGCCCGGTGGTCATGGCGCGCGGGTCCGACGGGGTGATCCGGGTGTTCGCGAACAGCTGTACTCACCGCGGGGCTCTGATCTGCTCGCAGCCGGCCGGGCAGGCCAGATCGTTCCGGTGCCCGTATCACGACTGGACGTTCTCCAACCAGGGCGACCTGGTCGGGGTCCCGATCCCGGACGGGTACGGGCCGGGCTTCCGAAAGGCGGACTTCGGCCTGGCGCGGCACCGTAGTGACAGTTACCGCGGTTTCGTGTTCGCCACCTTCGACCCGGAGCAGCCGCGCACCCTGACCGAGTACCTGGCGGGCGCGACGGAGTACCTCGATCTGATCGACGACCAGTCCGAGGTCGGGATGGAGGTGATCCAGGGCGCGCAACTCCACGGGGCTCGGGCCAACTGGAAGCTCATGATGGAGAACAGCGTCGACATCTACCACTTCCGGGCCCTGCACAAGCGTTACGTCGGCTACATGGAGTCGCTGGGGTCGGTGCCGCCACGACGACGGGGCGGCTTCGGTTGCGCCCTCGGGCTGGGGCATGGAGCCAACGAGCTGCCACCGGCGGCGGCCCGCCCGCTCGCCTACTGGACGCCGATGTTCGGCGCCGAGGTCCGGCCGAGGATCGAGGCGACGGCCGCACGATTCGTCGACCGGTTCGGCGCCGAACGCGCCGAACGGATCACCGGCACCAATCGTGCGGTGCTGATCTTCCCCAACTTGATGATCATCGACGCGATCGCGATCACGATCCGCAAGATCGACCCGGTCGGCGCCGGCCAGATGGCCATCACCTCGGTCGCCCTCGCCCCCAAGGACGAGGATCCGGACATCCGGGAACTCCGCAAGAGCCACTACCTGACGTTCCTCGGCCCCGCCGGTTTCGCCACCCCTGACGACATCGAGATCGTCGAGTCGTGCCAGCGGGGTTACCTCAACCGCACGGTCCGCTACTCGGATCTGTCACGCGGTATGAACAAGGAGGTCCCGGAGACGACCGACGAGCTTCCCGCCCGCGAGTTCTGGCGGCAGTGGGACCGGCTGATGCACGGCGACGACGGTCACCTCGAGGTCGCTCACCGAACCGAGACGCGAGGGGCGGAAGCACGATGACCACCGAGCTGACGATCGACGACGCGGCCCAGGTGCGGTTGTGGCACCGGGTGGGCCAGTTCCTCTTCCGTGAGGCGCGGCTGCTCGACGAGTGGCGCCTGCTGGAGTGGTACGAGGAGATGCTGACCGACGACATCCGCTACTCGGTGCCGGCCACCGACGTCCGCGGCGGGACCGCCGACGCGCTCGGGCTCATCGACGACGACGCCGCCCGGCTACGCCAGCGGATCGAACAACTCCTCAACGGTGAGGTGTGGTGCGAGAACCCTCGGTCGCGGACGAACCGGATGATCAGCAATGTGGAGATCCTGACCGATCGGGGCACGCACCTCGACGTGGCGGCGAACGTCGTCGTGTACCGCTTCGGGCACGGGCGCTCCGACGCCTACGTCGGAAAGTACCGGTTCGAGCTCGTCGTCGAAGGCGAGTCGTTCCGGGTCCGAAGACGGGTCGTGGTGCTCGACCACGAGACGTTGTACGAGCACGGAAAGCTCAGCATCATCCTGTGATCGGACAGTGACGACGGCCGGCCCTGGCAGCGTCCCACCCGTTGCCGCCGCCCAGCCGAGTCTCCCCCGCGAGGTCTACGTCCTCAGTGTCGTCGGTGGCTGCGTCATGCTGGGCCTGGGACTGGTGCTCCCGGTGCTTCCGGTGTACGCGGCGGCGTTCGGGGCCGGGCCCACCCAGGTCGGAGCGCTCGTCGCCCTGTTCGCGTTGATGCGGCTGGCCGCCAGTCCGTTCTGCGGCCGGCTCGGGGTTCGTTTCGGGGAACGGCGGGTGCTGGTCGCCGGTCTGCTGCTGTGCGCGGTCTCCTCGGCCCTGGCGGCGTTCGCCGGGTCCTACGAGCAGCTGCTCGTGTTCCGCGGCATCGGCGGCGTCGGCTCGGTGCTGTTCTCGGTGTCCGCACTGGCGACACTCCTGGCGATCGCGCCGGCCGACCAGCGGGGCCGGGCCGGGGCCGTGTTCGAAGCGGGCTTCCTGCTCGGCGGAATCTGCGGACCGGCACTGGGCGGGCTCCTCGCTCTCGTCGCCCTGTCCGCGCCGTTCGTGGTGTACGCCGTACTGCTGCTGGCCGCCGCGCTACTGACCCTGGCGGTGCTCCGCACCGGCCGGACCACCGGCGCGGAGCCCGGCCGTGACGTGGTCCGGCTACCGGTCCTGCTGCGGGACCGACGCTACGTGGTGGCCTGCCTCGCGGTGCTGGCGCAGGGATGGGTCCTGTTCGGGCTGCGCGGGGCGCTGGTCCCCACGGTGGTCGTGGCGTGGCGACACGACGTGACGTGGGTCGGGTGGGCGTTCACGATATCCGCCGTCGTCCAGGCGCTGCTGATCATGCCGGCCGGCCGGGTCGTCGACCGGGCCGGCCGCCGGCCCGCCATGATCGCCGGCACCGGTGTGGCCGCGGCGGCGATCACGGCCCTGATGTTCGTGGACGGCTACGCCTGGCTCGTCGTCCTGCTCAGTGTGTACGCGGCGGGATCGGCGCTGCTCAGCGCCGCACCGGCCGCGTTGATCGGTGACGTCGTCGCCGGCCGGGCCGGCAGTGGCGTCGCCTTCTTCTCGATGTGCATCGATGTCGGCGCCGTGGTCGGACCGGTCGTCGTCGGGCTCGTCGCCGAGCGGGTGAGTGTTCCGGCCGCCTTCGGCAGCGGCGCCGCGCTGCTGGTCGTCGCCTTCGTGGCGTCGTGGACGTTGACAACTGTTCGGCCAACACGAAGGAGTTGATCGATGAATCAGCCGTCCGACCGACATGAGCGGGGTGAGGCCATGTTCCAGCAGGTCTTCGGCCGCGAACCGCGCCCGGGTTCCTACCCGGACTTCCTGCGGATCACCGTCGACCACCTGTTCGGGGAGATCTGGACCCGCCCGCACCTGAGCGTCGAGGAGCGCGAACTGGTCGCGCTGACCGCGGTCACGCTGGCGCGGACCGACTGGGAGCTGCGCGGTCACATCGGTGCCGCCCTGCACCTCGGGATGTCGCGGGAGAAGATCGTCGAAGTCATCATCCAGCTCGCCTACTACGGTGGCTGGCCGGTCGCCAACAACGGGCTGCGCGTCGCCCAGGAGGTCTTCGCCGAGCTGGACGGCACCACCGGGAAGGACGCGGAACCATGATCGGTGAACCGTCTCCCCTCGACCCGGCCGAGAAGGTCGACCTGTGGCGCCAGCGGTTCTTCGAGGCCCAGGCGGCCGCGGAGGAGTTCATCCTGGGAGAGCACGGCGAAGAGGGTCTGGCCGCGTGGATCCAGGCGAACTCCCGCATCACCGCGGAGCTGCTGCGAGCGCAACGGCCCGCCGGGGTGTCCACCACCGATCACTTCATGACCCGGCTGCAGCGTCAGCTGTTGCTGTACGACTCGGCGGTGACCAGTGAGCTCCAGCCCTCGGGCACCGTCCTGCGCAACGCCGACTGCGGGATCCTGCGGTACCGCAAACGGGCCGCCCGCGCCGGTGTCGTGCTGACGTTCTCGTCACCGTGCCCGTACTGCCAGGAACTCAACACCGCCATCGCCGCCCGCTACGTGGAACCGGACGTCACGGTGTCGTGCGAACAGGTGGGCGACGGGTGCACCTGGCGCGCGGAATCCCCTCACGCTCCGGGAGAGGACGCGGCCGGGTCACCGCACCGCGGACGGGCCGGTGACTGAACCAGCGGCAGTGCGGTGCGGTCGCTGGCCGGTGACTGGACCAACGGCGGTGCCGTACGGTCATTGGCCGGTGACTGAAGCAACGGCGGCGCCGCGCGGTCGTCGCGGTCGTTGGCCGGTGACCGGCTGGCGTCGAGCGTCATGCCGAGTTGCCGGCCCACGGCCACACACAGATCGAGCGCCGCGGTGCGGGTCAGGTCCTGGTGATCGTTCTGGGTGAAGCACGCCGACGCCACGTTCTTGTTCCGTAGACGCAGGTACCACGGGAACAACGATCCCAGTGCGGGCTCGGTCAGCATCGTGCGCGAATGCACGATCGTCCCCACCAGCAGGTTGCCGAACGGGCGCTGCCTGGCGTTCATGAAGCTCTTCAGGCGTTCCTGGAAGATCTTCAGCACCGCGGGCACGTTCCCCGCGTACACCGGCATGGCGAGCAGCATCGCCTGCGCGCCTTCGGCCAGATCGACGACATGCTCGAAGTCGTCGTCAAGCGTGCACCGGCCCACCTCGGGATCGAGGCAGGTGTCCTCGCCTTCGCACATCGCGATGCGATGGTCGATCAACCGGATCCGCTGGATCTCCGCGTCGTCGACCTCCCGGACGACGCCGTCGATCGCCGCCTCGAGCAGCGCGTCGGTCAGCGACGGGAGACGCTTCTGGGTGCAGGACAACGCAACGATCTTCATCCGAGGGGTCTCCCCTGTCCGCTCAGCGCCACCCAGGACCGGCCATCCGACGAAGCCCTCGTGGCCGCACATCGAAGCAGCCTTGACCTACCCACAATGCGGCACCACCGAAACGGGGCCAAGGTAGGACAGGGCGATGATCCAGGCCCCGGCCGCGCAGCCGGAGGAGAAGAGCGCCGATGGCGATCGGCGTGACACCCACCAGGCCCGCTCCGAGAATGATCCACCAGGTCATCGTCCACGCGTTCGCGGTCACAGGGGTCACCTCGGTGTTCAGCGGGGCACCCTCCCCCTCCGGCCCCCGGCGCAGCACTTCCTCGCCCATCCGGATGGCCACGTGGTCGAGTGCCGCGTACACCGACGATCTGGGCCAGGTCGACGATCCCCCGGTCAGTCCAGGTCCAGGCGGTCGGCCAGTCCAGCGGCGGTGAAAGCGGCCACCAGTTCGTCGCGGCCCTCGGTGAAGTGGGCCCAGCTGTCGTAGTGGACGGGAACCACCTGGCGGGCGTCGAGGATTCTGGCGGCCTCGGCGGCCTGGACGCTGTCGAGGACGATCGGCGCGCCGTCGAAGAGGGCGGGGAAGCGGGGAGCCCCGGCGAAGAGGATGGCGGTGTCCACCGGGCCGAAGCGCCCGGCGATCTCCTTCACCGCGTCGAGCGAGGCGTTGTCGCCGCTGACGTAGACCGTGGGCAGGCCCTCCCCGGTCAGGGCGAATCCGACGACCTGGCCGGTGATCGGTTCGACCTCCTCGCGTGCGCCGGGTCCGTGGAGGGCGGGCACGCCCGTCACGGTGACCGTGCCGCCGCCGGGGCGGTCCAGCTCGACCGTCTCCCAGTCGGCCAGCCCCCTGGCCCCGTCTCCCAGGCGCTGCCCGCCCTCGGGCGTGGTGAGGGTGAGCGGGACGCCGGCGAGCAGGGCCCGGCCGGAGTCGTCGAGGTTGTCGGGGTGTTCGTCGTGGGAGAGCAGGACCACGTCAACGCGGCCGAGGTCGGCGGGGCCGCCGGAGGAGGGCGCGGTCTTGGTCAGGACCCTGCGGCCGTCCCGCCAGTAGTCGCCGGGCTCGTCGAAGGTCGGGTCGGTGAGAAACCTCAGCCCGCCGTATTCGAAGAGGGCGGTCGGGCCGCCGAAGACACGGACGGGAACCTGCCTATGGGGTGCACCGGTAGCGGTCACGGAAAACTCCTCACGGATGAAGGCTTGTCTATCCGTGAAGTGACGGTAGTTGTTTCTCACGGATGAATGCAAGTCGTACCATGAGACCTATGAGCGAGCCCCCGATCGCCGAGTTCGCGCCGCCGCCCGCGCCGGGAGCGGAGCACCACCTCGCCCTCGACTTCGTCAACAGCGCCATCGCGCTGCCCGGCGGGCAGTTCGTCGACCTCCTCGGCACCCCCGAGGCGGCGAACCGGTGGCTCGCGGACCACGGCCTCGCCCCGGCCGACGCGGGCCTGCGGGAGATGTGCACGGCGCAGTTGCGCTCGCTGCGCGAGCACCTCAGGGCGTTGTTCGCCGCCCGCGTCGACGGGCTTCCCGCCTTGCCCGCCGCCCTGTCCGCCGTCAATGACGCGCTGACCAGGGCCCCCACGGCCGCCCTGTTGCACTGGGACGAGCGGAGCGGCCCCTACCGCGCGGCCCCGCACCCCGTCAACGAGATCCTCGACCACGCCCTCGCGACCCTCGCGGCCAACGCGGCCGACCTCCTCACCGGCCCCGACGCCGAGCGCCTCACCGCCTGCGGTTCCACCCCCTGCAACCGCTACCTGCTGCGCCACGGCCGCCGCCACTGGTGCTCCACTCGCTGCGGCGACCGCGCTCGCGCCGCCCGCGCCTACGCCCGGCGCGGCCGGACTCCACATCACGGATGACCTGGCCGGACTCAGGCGCGTCTACCTGGTGACACGCGCCTGGGCGACACCTCCGCGCCGGTCGTCGCTCCTCGGTATCGCGGGCGTCAAGGCGGGTCAGCGCCCCCGCTTCCCGGACGCCCGTGCCGTTCTTCGAGCTCAGGGAGCGTTCCTCCTCGACGCGATGACCGGCGCCGTTCCTCGGCCGCTCCGCGTGGCCTCGCCACGCGGAGCGGCCGAAGGCGTGGTCAGGCTCAGGGCTGCGGTCCGGCCACCGGTGTCCACTGGCGGCACACGTCACCGGCACACGTGCGCAGGGTCGCGAGCCGGTTGGCCAGCGCCTGCCGCGTGGTGGCGTAGCGCGGGTCGTTGTGCACGCTCACGAGCTCGTACGGATCCTGCTGCAGGTCGTACAGCTCTCGTTCGCCGGTCGAGTGCTCGACGTACTTCCAGCGTGGAGCGCGCAGGCCCGCGTACCACCGGCCGCTCTGCTTGGGACCGGTCTCGATCACGATGCCACGGGCGGGCGACGCGGTGTCGACGGCGATCGGCAGCAGTGAGCGGCCGTCGACGGTCACCCCGGCGGTCGCGTCCGCGGCGTCGAGGATCGTCGGCGCGAGGTCGATGTTGGCCGCGATCGTGCTGACGTGTTTGCCCGCTGGCAGGCCGGGCCCCCTGATGATCAGCGGTACCCGGATCGACTCCTCGTAGGGCACCGTCTTGCCGCTCTGGATCCGGTGCTCGCCCTGCATCCAGCCGTTGTCGGAGGTGAACACGATGAGCGTGTTGGCCAGTTCGCCGGAGGCCTGCAGCGCCGCCACGATGTCGGCGACCGCGTCGTCCACGGCGAGGAGTGACTCCAGGCGCCCCTTGAGCCGTACGTCCTCGATCTTGTTCTCGTTCGCGGGGGTGATCCGGGGCCGGTCGCGGATGGCCGCCGGCTTGTCGGAGACGTCCGCCTCGTCGTAGCTGGGGGGCTTGGGCAGCGTCACGTTCTCCAGGGTGCCGCGGTGCCGGGGCGCGGGACGGGGATTGCGCTGGGACAGGTCCGACCCGTTGGCGGCTCCCTCGCCGTGTGGCGCCAGCGGTGCGAAGGACAGGAAGAACGGCTCGGCGGCCGGTGCCTTGCGCCCGATGTAGTCGACGGCTTTGCGGGCGTAGACGTCGGTCTGGTAGAGCGCGGGATCCTCCACGTTGGCCGTGCCGTAGGTGCGCAGGACGCCGTTCTCGTTGAGCGTGTAGCCCCACATGCGGTAGGTGCTGGGGTCCGTCGAGCCGTACCACTCGGCCCAGCCGGGCGGGATCTCCGTGGGACGCGCGGTGCCGTAGCCGTTGAGGAACTTGCCGATGTGCGCGGTGGCGTAGCCCGCCCGGCGCAGCCAGACCGGCAGGGTCTCCGCGGCGGGCAGCTTCTCGTACCCGCCGTCCGGCGGCTGGTTGCCCAGCACGCCGTGGTTGTGCGCGTACTGCCCGGTCAGGAAGGTGCTGCGCGACGGGCAGCACAGCGAGTAGGACACCACGCTGTTGTCGAAGGTGGTGCCCGGCGTGGCGAGCAGCGACCGCACGTTGGGCAGGTGCCGCAGGGCGGACACGTTCATGTCGTCGACCATGATGACGACCACGTTGGGCTTGGCCGCCAGCGCGCCGGCCGGCGCGCCGGTACTGGTCACCGTCAGCGCGGCGACAGCGGCCAGAGCGAGCAGGGTCGCGCCGAGTTTACGTCGATACGGGCGTGCGAACATACGACTCCTTCGGGTCCTTCGGGACAGGACGGCGGGCATCACGAGCCCGTGGAGCGGGGAGCGATCAGTACGGCTTGAAGGGGAGAAAAGGGGAGAACGGTCTCGGGCGCCGGAGCGCCGGCGTGCTCAGCCGGTGAGACAGCGGGTGGCACCGACTCGCATCAGATCAACGTGCAACCGCCTCGCCAGGACGATCTCAGTCGGCATGCTAAGAGCTTCGCATCCACCACCAGAACGCGCAATAGCCACTAAACAGGTAGATTTATCAGCTTTCTTTCTCGACGGACCGACCATCCGAGGGGGAACCGGATCGTGGTGGGATCACTCAGCCCCCGGGAGTCATCCCTCCTCCTCGGCGAACACGACCTCGCGGCGCCCGCGAACCGCCGGGAGGACGGGCACGATGAGCACCGTCACGGCCAGGGCCGGAAGCACCACGCCCCGGCCCGCGGCGGGCCGGGGCGTGGCCGGATGTCAGACGCAGGTGTATCCGGACGGAAGCGCGGTGTTGCCGTTCGGACGGCTCACCTGGAAGCCGACGCCGGTGGTGGTGGCGCCGGGGGCGAGGGAGCCGTTGTGGGCGGCGTTCCTGATGGTCACGGTCTGCCCGCTGACGGTGGTGGTGCCGTTCCACGAGCCGGTCAGCGTGTGCCCGGACGGCAGCGTGAAGGTGACCGTCCATCCGGTGATCGCCGAGGTGCCGGTGTTGGTGACGGTGAGCGGCTGGATGACGTACCCGGTGCTCCACTGGGTCTGCACGGTCGGGACGGCCGCGCAGTTTCCGGTGGACGTGCCGGGCTGGGTGGTGACCTGCGCGGTGTTGGAGACCGGCGAGACGTTGCCCGCGGCGTCCCGCGCCCTGACCTGGTAGCGGTAGGTGGTGTTCGGGGTCAGGCCCGTGTCGCCGAACGAGGTCGTGGCCGAGGTGCCGACCTGGGTGAACGTGCCACCGCTCGCGCCGGGCGCGCGCAGGATGTCGTAGCCGGTGACGCCGCTGTCGTCCGTCGAGGCCGTCCAGCTCAGGGTCGCGCCCGTGGACGTGGTTCCCGAGGCCGCCAGACCGGCCGGGGCCGTCGGCGGCGTGGTGTCGCCGGAACTGCCGAGGGCCGGGGTCTGCCAGTCCCTCCACTCGGCCAGGTTGCCGCTCGCCCTGGGGGAGATCCTGATCGCGCCGGGAGCGTTGCCCGTCCGTAGCAGGAACTTCTGGATGTTCTGCTGCAGCGGGGTCCTCCATTCAGGCCTGTTGGCGCAGTGGCCGCCGTCCTGGACGTCGGACCAGTAGGTGATGTTCTCCCCCGCGCCGAGCGCCTTGTAGACCTCCGCTCCGCCCAGGGCCGCCACGCTCGCGGACCGGGGGCCCAGATTGGCGATGTGGGGGTTGTCCATGATGAACAGTCCTCGCGGGGCGACCATGGCCACCATCTGGTGGGTGTCCACCGGCAGCCTGGCCGGGCTGCCCGTGAAGGAGCCGAACGCGTCACCCAGCCACGGCTGTTCCCCGTAGGCGCTGCTCAGGCTCTGGGCGCCCTCCCCGGGAATCCCGCGGAAGATGGGGACACCGGCGCTTCCCGACTCGATCGGCATGGTCAGGGCGATGCGCTGGTCGAACGCGCCGACCACGAAGGCGCCCTTCCCGAACCGGGAACATCCCGTGACGCCGGTCGCGTCCGCCCTGAGAACGCTGCCGTCCGACTGCTCGATGACGTCGATGATCCGGCTCACCCCCCAGGCCCAGGCGAGGAGCAGCCCCGTGCTGCTCGATGAGCCGTAGACACTGTAGAACGCGCCCTGCTTGTTGTTGCGTGGCGTGCCCTCTCGCCCGACCGCGTAGGGGTCGTAGCTGATGACGGCGGCACCGGCCGCCCTGATCGCGGCCGTGTCCGCCCCGAATCCTCCCAGGACGACGACGGCGGGGAACGGTCCCGAACCGCTCGGCAGCGAGACACTCGCGGAGAAGGTGGAGCTCCTGCCGTTGTGGTTCACGTTCACCGTGATGCCGGTTCTGGAGACCGTTCCCGTGACAGTGGCCGGTTTGGCGGGCTTCTCGCCGTAGACGAATTTCTCCGCCAGCCTCTTGATCTCCTCCCGTCGGCACCGCCACTCGGACGTGCTGGAGATACGCGTACCGTCCAGCTTCCTGAAAGGGTCGGGAAGCCTGGAGTTGGTCGGCAGGGATCCCGTGTCGGGCAGGCCGGCCACCGCGCAGTCGGCGCCCTCGTTCTCGACTCCGGCGGCCGCGGCGGCCTCGGGGGGCGCCACCGTCACCGCTCCGGCGATCGAGAGCGTCACCGCCACCGCCAGTGCGACGACCCTCGAACGGATCCTGGAGCGGGCCAGACTGATGATCACTAGGGCTCTCCCTTCCGGGTGGGGTGTTGGCGCTCAGTCTGGAAATCTGCCCGAAACATGTCAACGAGATATCGAAATATTTCGAAAGCTCGATTCCTGCCGCCCTCCTGAGCTGGAAATCCATCGACGCCGATTCCGGAACGCATGGAAACTAGCTGAAAACGAGACGGGGTCCGCCCTGCCCAGACTGCCACCCCGAAACTTTCGGCTCAGCCGTCCATCCGATCGGCCGCCGGCGCCTCCCGGGCGCGGGTGCCCGGGAGGTCACGCGATCCCTTCGGCGGCCCTCAGCCGAGCTGTTCGGCCAGCCCGACCACGATGCCCTCGGGACCGCGGACGTAGCAGAGCCGGTAGCTGTCCTCGTACCGCGCCAGCTCGCCGACGAGTTCGGCGCCGTGGGTGCGCAGGCGGGCGACGACGTCCTCGATGTCGTCGACGGCGAACATGATGCGACGAATGCCCAGCGTGTTCACCGGTGTGTCCTTCGGCTCGGCACCGATCGCCTTCGGCGTGTGGAACATCGCCAGCTCGATCCGGCCGTGGCCGTCCGGGGTCCGCAGCATCGCGACCTCCTGCCGGACGTCGTCGATCCCGATGACACGCTCCACCCAGCGTCCCTCGATCGGCATCCTGCCCTCCAGCTCCATGCCGAGTTCGACGAAGAACGCGACAACGGCGTCAAGGTCGTCGACAACGATGAGGACGTTGTCCATCCGCTGGATCGTCATGCTGGGTCTCCCTGGTACGTGTGCGGCCACGGTGGCCGCGTCCACCCCTGGGACGGAGCCGCCGCGCCGTTCTCGACATTCTCCGCGACATCCGTGCCACGCCCGAAGCGGGTGAGCCGGTAGAGGTGGACACTCAGGCCGCCGCCGGGCAGGTCGTCGGGCGATCCCGCCCGGTCCAGGCGACTCCGTTGGGGATCGACAGGGGCCTCGCCGGGGGTGGGCCGAGGGTGCTCACACCGTCTCTCCGGCCCCGGCGAGGTCATATGAAAGGAGCGAGCGGGATACCCTGCCTGCGGTGCTTCGAATCACGTGACCGGAGGAGTCGATGCTGGGATGACGGCAGGGCGACCGATACCCACACAGGACGACGTGCTCGGATACTTCGACACGCTGTCGAACTGGGGACGGTGGGGCGACGACGACGAGCTCGGCACTCTGAACCACATCACCGACGACGTCCGGCTGGCGGCGGCGCGGGCCGTGCGCCACGGCAGGAGCGTGTCGTGCGCGTGGGAGGTCGCCGTACCGGAGGACATGGAGCGGTCGACGACGACGTGCCCGTGCGCCGCCGACATGCCGGGTGCCGAGAACATGCCGGTGTCCGCATTCCACAACGACCGGCGCTGGGGCTTTTCGTCCGAGCGGCTCGGCATCACGTTCCACGGCAACACCCTCACCCACATCGACTCGCCGTGCCACATCTTCTGGGACGGCACGATGTACAACGGGCGGTCGCACTCGCTGGTCGACGCCGCGACGGGATCGGCGTGGGCGTCCGTCACGGCGGCGGCGAACGGGATCATCACGCGTGGTGTCCTGCTGGACATCGCGAGCGTACGGGACGTGCCGTGGCTGGAACCGGGGCAGGGTGTGTTTCCCGAGGATCTCGAGGAGGCCGAGCGTCGCCAGGGTGTGCGGGTGCGATCCGGCGACGCGGTGCTCCTGCGGACCGGCTACGGCCGCGCCCGGCACGAGACCGGTGCGGTCAGCGGTTTCACGCAGGCCGGATGGCACGCGTCCTGCCTGCCGTGGCTGCGTGAACGGGAGGTCGCGCTGATCGGCGCCGACACCCCCCAGGACGTTCAGCCATCGGGGTACGAGGACGTGTTGATGCCGGTTCACGCCGTGAGTCTCGTCGCCATGGGTCTGTGGATGCTCGACAACTGCGACCTGGAGGCGTGCGCGACGACGGCCGCCGAGCTCGGCCAGTGGGACTTCCACCTCGCGGTCGCGCCGGTCCGCTTCGCCGGTACGTCCGGCAGCCCGGTCAACCCGATCGCCACATTCTGACCGCGGTTCACGAGGAGGCGCGACGCCATGAACCCCCGGCTCGCGCCCTCCTTCTGATCGGAGAGCTCGTCGGCGACCACCCCGGGATCAGCGGATCCGGATGTCGCCGCCCAGGTCTCCCACGTGCCGCGCACGACCGCGATCGAGCTGATCGGCAAGGGCGGGACTTCGCCCCGTCACCCTCGCGCCCGGCGGAGACGGTCGAGCGACAGGTCCGGATCTCACCACCTCCCGCCCCGCCGCACGTAAACGTTTCCCTGGAAAGACGCGTCTCATCCTTATGGGAATGTTGTCGCGCGGCACCGCTGCGGCCGTCGCCTTGTTCGTCGCCGCCGGGCCGGCCGCCGCCCACGCCGTGGCACCGGCCGGTCAGTGGAGCGTCGTCCATGACCAGCGCCGCGACTCCTACGACGCGGTGACGGTGACGCCGGGTGGGGCGGTCTGGGTCGCCGGGACGAGGCGTCCGGATCTCGGATCGAGTCGCACCGAGTCGCTCCTGCTCAAGGGCGGCCGGTCCGCCTTCAAGCGGGTCACCGGGCCGGGCTTCCGGGTGAAGCGGCTGACGTCGGCGTCCGACACCAGGGTCTGGGCGTTCGGCGCCTCGCGGTACGCCCGGTGGGACGGCAAGCGCTGGCAGGTCAAGCGATGGCGCCATGGCCGGGTGGATCAGGCGTACGCCATCGGCGAGAACCTGTGGGTCATCGAGAACTCGAACACGTTCCCCGCGGCTGGTGACGCCGGGTGGAAGGCGCGGTCCACGCTGCGGCGCCTGGCCGGGTCGGTGTGGCGCAAGGTCGACACGCCGATCGTGGTCAAAGGCCTCGACGGCAAGTGGGCGGCGGGCTCGGTACGGGGCATGGCGGCTCTGGCCCGCTGGACCGGCACTGCCTGGCGCACGGTCGCGCTCCCCGCCATTCCGTCCGCGCGCTCGGGCCAGATCTCGGAGTTGACGGATGTCGCGGTCGACGGTGAGACCGGCCGGGTGATGGCCGTCGGCTGGGTCGCCTGGCCGTGCGGCGGTGCGAAGCGCCCCTTCTGCGGCGAGACTTTGCTGCTCTCGGGTTACCTGGGCGGCTTCGACTTCGAGGTCCGCACCGAACCGGGCATCCAGCCTCGTGCCCAGGCGGAGCCCGACGGCAGAGGCGGGGCCTGGATCGTCTACGACGCCAGGGGCGGAGGCAGCGGGTTTCTGCGCATCGGCGCCGACAGCGTCGAGCCGGGCACCTTTCCGGCTCCACCGAACCGGAAAGCGTCTGTCCGTGACCTCGCCATCCAGCCGGAGACCGGTTCCGTCTGGGCGGTCGGCACGGCACCTTCCGGCCGCGGCGGTTTGATCTGGGCCCACGGCCGCTGAGCCGGCCGCGGCGCCCCAGACCACGCCTGGTCGCCGCGGCCGCCGTGCCAGCGCACCGCCGGCTCGCGTGCCGTACTGCCGGTTTCAACGCCTCTGGGCAACGGGAGCTGTCTGGCGTTACCGAACACGGCAGTGAGGCTTGGGGTCGGCCTGGGCACTGTCATTTTGATCGGCATCTATTCAGGTCGCCCGAACGACATTCAAAGTGACAGTGCGATCCGAACACGGTTTGGTGTTCACTCCCGGGTCGTGGTCGGCCATGGTTGCCGAAAAAACGAGGGTGCCGGTGTGTGCCCGTGAGCAAGAGAGCGGCGCCGTCCTCGACGCGGATGATTCCGACGGGGTGATCGGGATGGTCATCGGTAAAAGTGGCGTAGCCCGGGTTGTCGTCAGTGTCATCGACGAGATATGCCTGCCCGTAGGAAACCCGGAGGTCGAACGAGACGGTGCGAGTGGTGGTCATGGTCGGCAAGAGTATGATCATGCACTGACATTTCCGAGAAGTCGGCGGCCGGGTCTCTGCCGAGGTGATCGCCGTTGATCTCCCCGGGCGACGGGTTCGGCTCTCGCGGTCCGTGACCGAGAACCCCCGGCTATGGGCCTATCTGAAGTCACTGCGTCCGCGACAGCGGCTGTCCGGCACCGTGGCGGCCATCGAACGCTTCGGCGTCTTTGTCGATCTGGACGACGGACCCGACCATCCCGTCTTCCCCGGCGTCGGCTTCATCACCATGACCGAGCTGTCCTGGCACCGCTTCGAGGACCCATCCGAGGTCGTTTCCGTGGGAGAGCACGTCACCTGCGAAGTCCTCGTCCTCGACACCCATAACGGCGAAGCCCGCCTATCGCTGCGCGCCACCCAGCCGGACCCGTTCCAGCAGTTCGCGCGCCGCGTTCACGTGGGGCAGATGTTGCACGGCCCGGTCACCAAAGTGGTGCCCTTTGGTGCCTTCGTCCGTGTGGCAGACGGCATCGAAGGCCTGATTCACCTCAGCGATCCCACCGCCCCGCCCCCAGAGGTGTCAGGCGACGCGGTTCAGGTCGGCGACGAGGTCACCGTGATCATCATCGAGATCGACACGCTGCGGCGTCGGCTCGTCCTGTCTCGCCCGATGGCCTAGGAACCACGGGTGTCCGACGCCTCCCGGGCAGTGAGGAATTCATCCAGCAGCGTGAACAGGACCTGGATGACCTTGGCCTCCTCCTCAAGGGTCAGTTCCCACTGCTCCCACCCGTCGGGGAGAGCTATATGGCGTACCTGCCCGGGCCAGCCATGATCGCAGTCCTGGCCCCGCCGAGTGACCAGCCACTCCCGCCAGCCGCTCAGACCAGGACCTCCATGACGCAGCGCGTGCTGGTCATAACCGTCCAGGAAGCCCTCGACCCCAGTGAGCCTCGATCCCACCACGAACATGCCCAACCACTTGGCCACATGGGCGAAGTACTCACGTTCGCTCATCCCCACCGGGCTCGCCGTCACCAATCCGCCTCCTGACACACCGCCAACTCGGTCCTACCGATGAGCGCCCCCCCTGCCTCCGGAGCGACGTCACGTGACGAGCACGGCGGTGAGCATCGAGAGATACGACTCATGGGCGAGACGCAGGCTGTCAAGGTCGGACGTATCGAACCACGCCACAGCGTCGTGCTCGTCCGGCGCGGCGTTGACGGGTGTTCCAGCCCACCTGTCGACCAACCAGATCTGCATGTCGAACGTCGCGGTCCGGACCTCATGCATCGGCGGGCCGGACGGCTCCGATGCCGTGATTCCCAACTCCTCCCGAAGCTCGCGGACAAGGCTCTCCTTCGGATCCTCCCCCTCCTCGACATGACCGCCCGGCAGGTCCCACACATCGGGATACCAACGGCGTCCGGCGCTTCGATGACACAGCAACACCCGATCGCCGTCGCGAAGAACGGCCGTCACAATCCGGACCGGACCGGAGTCGTCAATGGATATCGTCATCGGCACATTCTGACCCATGCGGATCTGCCGCAGACAGGGCGCGTCCTGCCTCCGACACCCGTCACCGTGCGTGAGCGGCGCGCTGGCCGACGACAGACGTATCCCCCGTCGAGGGGTAGCGTCCAAACTCACGAACATCGAGATCGGCGAGATTCCGCTGGTGCCAAAATTCAGCGACATCTGGTGCCGGAACTCACGAACAAAGCCAGCCATGCTTCAACCACCGTCGGTTGCGCGCTTCATGTCCGCTTCCAGTTGCCGTGACGGACTGTCGTCTTCAGGACCCTCAGACACACAGGAGCCTGGAAAAGACTCACTGTTGACATATCAAATGAACGTTCTTTTAATTGGTGTGTGGGGCGTATCGCAGGCGTCACCGCCGCCGAGACACGTGAGCGGTTGCTGGGAGCGGCGGCCGAGGCCTTCGCTCTGCGCGGCTATGACGGCGCGCGCGTGGCCGACATCGCCGCGGCCGCGGGGGTGAGCAACGGCGCCCTGTACGCGCACTTCGGCTCGAAGGCCGAGCTGCTGGTGGCCGCGCTGCGCGCGCACGGGCCGCAGCTGCTGGCCAAGCTGTTCGCCGCCGATCCCGACCGGCCGATCACGGAGCTGCTGACCGTCGTCGGCCGCGGGCTCCCGCGCCGGCGCGACGCCCACGGCTATCTCATCGTCGAGGCACTCGTGGCGGCACGCCGCGACGAGGCCGTCGCCCGGCCGATGCGCGACTACTTCGGCGAACGCGCCGAGTGGCTCGCCGGGCTCGTCCGCGTGGCCCAGGACGGCGGCGAGCTGGACGGCGCGCTGTCGCCGGACGCGCTGTCGCATTTCTGTCTGCTGCTCGCGATGGGCAGCGCGCTCGTCACACCGGACCTGCACGCGGTCGACGAGGAGGAGTGGGCCGCGTTGCTCACCCGTGTCGTCACCGCCCTGGCCCCCGCCGGCAACACGACGGCGCAAACCCCAGCGCCCGCCCACAGCATGGCGGCACAGACCCCGGCCCCTGCCAACGACACGACTGCCAACGACACGATGGCACAGACCCCGGCTCCCGCCGAGAGTACGGCGGAACAGACATCGGCTCCTGCCGATACCGCAGCCACAGAGGGGGGCTTCACGGTGAAAGTAAAGATCAACCCCGAGGGGTGCCAGGGGCACGGTCGCTGCTACGACCTCGCCCCCGGCCTGTTCGGCGAGGACGACGAGGGCTACGGGCATGTCGTCGGCGACGGCGTCGTACCGCCGGGCGAGGAGCAGGCGGCGCGCCGGGCGGCGGCGAACTGTCCGGAAAGAACGATCGAGATCCTCCAGGAGGCACGACATGACGGTCGATGACCGCTTCGGCCAGCAGGAATTCAAGGAGAGGCTGCGAGACCGCCCCGACGGCGTGCGCAACGAGGTGATCACCGGGCCGGTCTCGGACTGGGCGACCGACTTCTCCCACACCGAGCCGGAGTGGGCGGCCGACCCGTACCCGATCCAGGACGACCTGCGGCGGCGCTGCCCGATCGCGCACACGGACCGGTTCGGCGGCGGCTGGCTGCCGACCCGCTACGAGGACGTCGCGGCCATCGCCTACGACACCGAGCGCTTCTCCTCCCGGTCGGTCATCATGAGCAACTTCCGGCCGCCACGCGAGGCGGCGCCGGTGGGCGGCACACCGCCGATCTCCTCCGACCCGCCCTTCCACCACGACGCGCGCAAGCTGCTGCTGCCGATGTTCACCAAGACGGTGGTCGCCAAGCAGGAGCAGGCGACGCGAGCGTTCTGCCACTCGCTCATCGACGCGCTGGAGGGGCAGGACGTCGTCGACGCCGCCCGTGACTACGCCCAGCACATCCCGATGCGCGTCATCGGCGACATGCTGGGCTTCCCGCCCGAGGACGGGCCGCGGTTCCGGGAATTCGTCGAGAACGCGCTGGAGGGCATCAACCTGCCGCCCGAGGAGCGCATTCCCCGGATGGAGAAACTGTTCGACTACCTGCTGGCGCAGATCCGCGACCACATCGACAACCCGCGCGACGACCTCACGACCTACC
Source organism: Streptosporangium oxazolinicum (assembly GCF_039537505.1). Classification (NCBI taxonomy): domain Bacteria; kingdom Bacillati; phylum Actinomycetota; class Actinomycetes; order Streptosporangiales; family Streptosporangiaceae; genus Streptosporangium; species Streptosporangium oxazolinicum. Next base: position 396,809 of record NZ_BAABAQ010000005.1, on the reverse strand, counting down.
TCGTCAACGCGGAGCTGTACGGCCGGAAGCTGGAGTCGCTTCACGTGGCGGGCACGATGGCGCTGCTGCTCATCGCCGGTATCGACACGACGTGGAGCGCGATCGGCGCGTCGCTGTGGCACCTGGCCAAGACGCCGGCCGACCGCGAGCGCCTGCTCGCCGAGCCCGCCCTGCTGCCGACCGCGATGGAGGAGTTCCTCCGGGCCTACGCGCCGGTCACGATGGCGCGGCTGGTCAAGGAGGACATGCACTGGAACGGCGTCGACATGAAGGCCGACGACTGGATCCTGCTGTCGTTCCCGGCGGCCAACCGCGACCGGGCCCAGTTCGACCGGGCGGACGAGGTCGTCATCGACCGCGAGGTCAACCGGCACGCCGCGTTCGGCCTGGGCATCCACCGCTGCGTGGGCTCGCACCTGGCCCGCATGGAACTGCAGGTCGCCCTTGAGGTGTGGCTGGAGCGGTTCCCGGACTTCAGCCTCGACGACCCGGCGGCGGTGACGTGGGCGACGGGCCAGGTCCGCGGGCCGCGCACGCTCCCGCTCCGCGTCGGCTGACCTCGGCCCGGAACGTACCCGCGGCGAGCAGGGGCGTCGCCACCCGGGATCATCCGGCCCGCGTGGCGCCCGGCTTTCGCGGCCGGGATCGACGGCGGCTGCATTAAGGTGGCGATGCCCGTGTCGCACGACCAACCGGCGATGTGGAGCGACCTCCCCCCTCACGCTTCGAAAGAGGCCGAGGAGAGATCACATGTCCCGCAGCCACATCGCCACCACGGGGTGCGTCCTAGCGATCACCGCGCTCACCCTGACGACCCTTCCGGCCGTCGCCGCGCACTGGGCGGCAGGCGCCGCACTCGCCCGGACAACCCTTCCCGCCGTCACCCCGCCCCGGACGGCGGGCACCGCGCCCGCCCCGCCCCCTCGCCCCTCCGTCACCGCGACCAGACCACCGAGCGCCCCCGCCGTGGCGAGCCCGCCGCCGGGAGTCATCGAGGCGCTCCAGCGCGACCTCGGTCTCACCAGGGAGCAGGCCGAGGCCCGGATGCTCAACGAGGCCCGGCTGGCGCCGATCGAGGCGCGGTTGCGCGAGGAGCTCGGCGACCGTTTCGGCGGCTCCTGGTTCATCGGAACCATCGCGCAGACCCTCATGATCGCCACCACCAGCGCCACCGACGTTCCGAGGATCGTCTCCGCCGGTGCCAGGGCCAAGGTCGTCCGCGCGTCGCTGGCGACGCTCAAAGCGCTCAAACAGAAACTCGACGAGACCCTGCCCCCCCACCCGGTCGCCGGGGGCGTCCGCTATGTCGACGTGCGGAGCAACAAGGTCGTCATCCTGTCCAGGTACGCCACGGCGACCCGGAACATCGTCAAGTCCACCGGGGTGGACATGAGCATGGTGGTCGTGGTGGCCTCCAAGGAGGACCCGCGTCCCTGGGACCTCCCGGCGCCTGCCGCGCCGGCTCCGAGGCCGACCCCGGCACCGGCCCCCGCCGGGCCGGTGGCGGGAATCCGGTAGCGGGGGTCCGGTAGCGGGGCGGTCAGCCCGCGAAGAGGAGAAACAGGCCCACCACCGTGTAGACCACCATCAGCACGAGGAGGGGGATCTGCCCGAGGACGGCGGTCCGCCGTGGGAACAGGGCCAGCGCGCGGTCGTGGGCGAGCACGGTGCCGATTACGTGACCGACGATGATGACCGTCACCTGGAGCATCGCGATCCCGGCGGGGGAGGTACCGGCCGCCTGGATGGTCCACCCCGCGGTGCCCAGCCAGTTGGCGCCGGTGTCCAGCGGGTCGGAGAGCAGGGCGAGGGTCCGCTGCCCTTCGAGGAGGAGGAGCGTGTAGTAGTGGGCGACCACGTACCCGACGGCGATCGGGACGACCGCGTGGGCGAGCTCGCCCGCCGTCGTCCCCGGCTCCGCCGCACCCCAGCGGCCGGCCAGCGCGGTCGCCCCCCGGTACGCCGCGAGCACCAGGCCGATGACGGTGAGCAGGCCCACCGTCCCGGTGACCGGCGCCGGCACCGAACTCTCCTGCACGAGGCGCACCCAGATCGGGGCGTTGGAGAGACTGTCGTACATGGTGGAGCCGAGGAGCACCACCACCAGCACCGTCAGCCCCGGCACCGGCCGGAGCCCGGCCATGCCGTCGAGCGAGTTGCGCCAGGTCACGACGCCGTCGGGGCGTCTGGCCACCGGGGCGAGCCGGCCGACGAGGGTGCTGTAGACCTCGAACGCGTCCGCGTGGTCGAACCAGCGTGACCCGAAGGTCACCGCTCCCCCGAGCATGAACACGACGTACACGGCGAGCCAGGCCCCGATGACCGGCAGGGTGGCCCGTTCGGGGGCGACCAGTTCCAGCCAGACGAAGGCCAGCAGGCCGCCGGCGGCGGGCCAGTAGCCGATCCCGGACGGCAGCGGGCGCAACCCGGTTTCGGGGTCGCGGCCGAGCCCCTTGCAGGCCAGCAGGTGCAGCGTCCGCAGCGGGTTGAGGACCGGCCACACCGGCCCGAACAGCAGCGAGAGCGGCACCAGGCCAACCCAGAACAGGACGTAGAACACCCCCGCGGTGGGGTTCTCGGCCCGGTCGGGGCCGAAAAGCAGGCCCACGCAGAAGTACGCCGCGGCGACGAGCCCGGCCACACGCCAGAACCACGGCCACGCCCGCGCGGACACCATCTGCTGGACCAGGGAGGCGAGCGGGCGGGGGTGGCGGGCGACGGCGCCCAGCCGAGGTTCGGTCCACAGGGCGCCCAGCGCCACGAACGACACCAGCAGGGCGAGGATCGCGCCGATCAGCGCGGCCTCGAAGGGGATCGGCAGGTCCTGGCGCCCACCGATGCCGTGAGCCAGGAGCATCACGCGGGCCTAGCGCACCACGAGCTGGAAGAGCTGCAGCTTCGAGTCGTGGGTCTCGACCTCGAACAGCCCGTCCTGGTCGGCGACGAACTCGATCGTCGCGGGGGTGCCGGGCTTCAGGTCCGCGGCCTTGTCGTAGCCGTGGACGTGCGCCACGTCGGCCGCGTCACCGGTCACCGTGATCTTCACCGTCTGGCCCTTGGTCACGTCGATCCGTCCGGGCGGGGGCGTCACCTGCCGTCCGGCGATGGTCACCGTGATCTCCTTGACCGTCGAGGCGCCGGGGGCCGCGGTGGGCGAGCCGCAGGCCGTGGCCGTAAGCGTGGCCATCAGCAGGGTCACGCCGAGCATGAGTGCGGCGAGCAGCGGGCGACGGCGGGCAAGGGGGGACTTCATGACTGTTCTCCTGGGGGGTGGGGGTGTCGGGCCGGCGCGAGGGGCGGCGAACCGGCGTGGGGGCGGGGACGGGGAATCGGTGCGGGGGGCGGCATGCTGTCCGCGTAGTGTCTGCACGGTGTCTGCGTCGCGTCGGCGGGACCGGGGTGCGGCGGGTCAGCGTCGCTTCGCGGTCTTGACCGCCCTGGCGCCCCGCGGCTTGCGCGACGCGGCCGCGGACCGGCCCGGAGGCCGTCTCCCCGGCGGCCCGGCGGGGCGTCGCCGCACCTCCGCGCCACGGGGCGACGGCCGCCGTGCCGCCCGGACCACCATGAATCCCGCTCCGACGACGAGGACGGCGGGCAGCAGCCACACCGACAGGTCGAAGCCCGAGGTGGCCTGGGGCGCGTCCGAGGCCGCTGCCTGCGGCGTGGCCTGGGGGGTGACGGGCGCGGACGCTCCGGCCGACGGCGCGGTGGTGCTGGGTTCCACCGTGGTGAGCAGCCCGGGGTCGGGCTCGTTCGTGGGGGCCTTCCAGCCCTTGGGCGCCTTCGTCATCGGGCCCTTGTAGGTGAACTTGACCTCTCCGGTGACCTTCTCACCGTCCGAGGCGACCGAGATGTAGCGGGCGACGTACAGGCCCTGCTCCGGCCAGTAGGCGACCGGGACGGTCGCCGGGAACCCGGTGTGGTAGAGGCTCGGCTGCCAGTTGCCGTCCACGAGGTTGTACTCGGTGACCGGCTCGTCGAGGCGCTCGGGCTCCCCGTGCGACCAGGGCTCGTCGACGCGGGCGCCGCTGGGGGTGGTGACGGTGAAGTACGCGTTCGGGGCGGGTCTCTCGGTGAAGTAGAGCGCGAGCGACTTCATCGGCTTGGTCACCGTGCTGTCCTTGGCCGGTGTCGACATCGCGAGCTGGCCGTGCGCGGACGCGGGCGTCGCGAGGGCGGTCAACGCGACGCCGGCGACGACGACCAGCACGAGCAGCTGGCCCAACCAGCGCGCCATCGCCACCTCTGCTCTCACGGGAAGGCCCACCGAGCCACGGGAACCACGGACGATTCCCACCACCCAAGGTCAATTCCCGTCGAGAGTAGCCGCTTTTGTCCCATATGAACAGAACTTGGAGGCGCATCCAACCGAAGAGTGTCGGGGACTGTGAGCCACGCCGTCCCGCACCCGCGCCGGGACGCGCGACGGCTGCCGGGACCCCGGCGACCAGGGCTGCTTCCCCCTGCTCAACCCGCTCGACGTGGCATGGGCGGGGTGTTCCCCGACGCGCGGGCCGGGTCGCCCCGGCCCGCCGAGGAGGGGTCGGCCGGTCTCAGTCGTCGACCCAGCCGTGGGACCGGGCGAACGCCAAGAGGCGGTGCCTGACCTGCCCGATCTGCGCGCCCGTCAGCGTGGGCGCGTGCTCGATGAGCAGCTCGGTCACCGCCCCGCTGAAGGACTTCGCCGACAACACGTCACACACACCGTCGTCGTCGCCGAGCTCCTGCGAGGAGACGGTGGCCGAGGGGGCCACGGCCGCGACCGGCCGCCGGGCCGGCGGCGGGTCCAGAAGGCTCACGGTCGAGACCTTCAGCCCGCGCTCGCCCTCCATCACCTCGTACTCCACCCGCAGACCGGGCTGGACGACATGCCTGCTCTCACCGAAGTCGTTGGCGTGGAAGAACACATCCTCGCCCCCGCCGACAGCGGCGATGAAACCGTACCCGCGCACCTCGTCGAAACGAAGGATCGTACCGACTGCCACCACAACACCACCTACACAGAGAATCGCACCGCTTCGCGCTCACCTTCCGGACCGTCCGGCCGGTGAGTCCGGCCTGACTGTCACGCCGGACGACCCGATGGTAGACCGGACGACGCGCCGTGTCGCCGCCGTCCCCGCCGATTCCGTACCGCCGCCGTACGACACCGCCGCACGACCCCGCGAACGGTCACGCGCCGGTATCGGCACCCCGGCACCCCGCCCGTTCGCCGGGAGTGCCAGGCTTCGAGTCCGTAGCCGTGCCGACCGATCCGTAGCCGTGCCGACCGAGGAGAGCAGCCGATGTCCCAGTCACCGACGTCACCGACCTACGACGACGTCCTGAGCGCCGCCGCCCGCATCGCGCCTCGGGCCCACCGCACCCCCGTGCTGCGCTCGCGCCGGATCAACGAGATCGTCGGCGCCGACGTGGTGTTCAAGTGCGAGAACTTCCAGCGGATGGGCGCCTTCAAGTTCCGTGGCGCGTTCAACGCGCTGTCGCGGTTCACCCCCGAGCAGCGGCGCTCCGGTGTGATCACCTACTCCTCGGGCAACCACGCCCAGGCGATCGCCCTCGCCGCCCGGCTGCTCGACATCCCGGCCACGATCATCATGCCGCACGACGCGCCGGCGTCGAAGGTGGCCGCCACCGAGGGGTACGGCGGGAAGATCATCCGCTACGACCGCTACACCGGGCACCGGGAGGAGATCGGCCGCGCGCTGGCCGCCGACCGCGGTCTCACGCTGATCCCGCCGTACGACCACCCCGACGTGATCGCCGGTCAGGGTACCGCCGCCAAGGAGCTGTTCGACGAGGCCGGGGACCTCGACGCGCTCTTCGTCCCCCTGGGCGGGGGCGGGCTGCTCTCCGGTACGGCGCTGTCGGCCCGCGCGCTGTCGCCCGGCTGCGCGCTGTACGGCGTCGAGCCCGAGGCGGGCGACGACGGGCGGCGGTCGCTGCGCCAGGGCTCCATCGTCCAGATCGACACGCCGAAGACCATCGCCGACGGCGCGCAGACCCAGCGGCTGGGCACCCACACGTTCGAGATCATCCGCCGTGAGGTCGACGACATCGTCACCGCCACCGACGCCGACCTCGTCGACGCCATGAAGCTCTTCGGCTCCGCCATGAAGATCGTCGTCGAGCCCACCGGATGCCTCGGCCTCGCCGCCGTCCGCGGCCTCGCCGCCCAGCTGGGCGGGAAGCGGGTCGGTGTGATCGTCAGCGGGGGCAACGTCGACCTCGACCGCTACGCGTCACTGCTGGCCTCGTGACCGTTCGCCCGCGTCCTGAACCTTCCGCGGGACCGTGTCAGAGGGCGGGCCGGTAGGCCGGGATCGTGACCATCGGGGGGCGTTCGGCGACGGCGACGTCCCGGACGCTCACCTGGTGGCCGTTCGCGCCCCGGCGGAACTGGGCCAGGCGGGGAGAGGGCCGGTGCAGGGAGACCATCATGTTCTGGCGCTCCAGGCGCGACCAGGAGGTCTGCAGGATCTGGGCGGCCATCCCGCCGAGCGCCTCCGTCGACTGGTGGGAGTGCACCCGGCGGCCCAGGTCGACCTGGGCCAGGGCGTCGAGGCCGGCGAGGTCGAGCAGGTCGATCAGCAGGGCGAGTTCCACGCCGTAGCCGGTGACGAACGGGACGCGCTCCAGCACGGACCTGCGCCCGGCGTACTCCCCCGCGAGGGGTTGCACGAACCCGGCCAGCCGTGGCCAGTGCAGGTTGAGCAGGGGGCGCGCGACCAGCTCGGTGACCCGCCCGCCGCCGCTCTGCACGTTCTGCAGGGGCCGGTCGTAGCAGCCCTTGACGTAGACCACCGCAGGGTCGGCGAGCAGCGGGCCGAGCAGCCCGGTCACGAAGGACGTACGGAACTCGCGCAGGTCGGCGTCGACGAAGACCAGCAGGTCGCCGGAGGTCGCGGCGAGGGACTTCCAGAGCGCCTCGCCCTTGCCGTCCAGCGGTTTGAGGTCGGGCAGCACCTCGTCCTGGGCGATCACCCTCGCCCCGGCCCGCGCGGCGCGTGCGGCGGTCTCGTCGACGGAGCGGGAGTCGATGACCACGAGTTCGTCGACGAGCGGCACGGCCTCCACGAGGTCGCGGCGGATCGCGGCGACGATCTCCCCGACCGTGTCCTCCTCGTCGCGGGCGGGCAGCACGACACTGATCGTCGTCTCACCCTTGGCTCTCAGCAGCTCCGGCAGCGCCCAGTCGTCCGAGGATGAGGTGCGCCCGCGTAGCCACGCCTCGACCTCAGGCAGCACGACCCACCCTTTCCATTACCTCGGTAGTTAGGGGTATCACCCTATGTGGCGCCGATTCCCGACACCTACCGGCTCCCGTCCCCGCCACGCAGGTGGGAAGATCGGTCCAGTCCGGAACGAGGGGGGGACGGCATGAACCCGGTAGCCGTGATGCGGGCGGCGCGCGGCGTCCGCGACGAGCTTGACAGCTTGATGGGCGGCGCCTCCGGCGAACTTCGCGACCGGCTGGATCCGCTGCTCGCCGAGGCGGGCAGCCGGCCCCCCGGCCAGCTGGCCGACGCGGTCATCATGCTCGTCGCCGAGTACGGCCCCGCCTGGGAGCGGCTCACCGCGCTGCTGAGCCTGGAGCGGGGCATCACCGCCGAGCAGGTGCTTCCCCTGCTCTCCCAGGGGCCGGGCGCCGCGCCCCAGGAGGGCGGTGCGGGCCCCACTCCCCCCTCCTGGGGCGCGGCGCCGCCGCGAAACGGCACGGACCCCTCCGGGTGGGGTCCGGACGACTCCCCGCCGACCGCCTCCCACACTCCCGACTGGATGCTCCCCGACGGGGGCGGGCAGGAGCGTCCGGCACCGGCTTCCGAGCAGGCGCCGCCGATCCCGCCCCAAACACCGGCGCCACCACCGACACCGACACCATCACCGGCACCGGCCGATCCCCCCGCCGCGCCGCCTCCCGCCGAGGACCGGGGTCCCTCGGTTCTCGACAGGCTGACCGGTGCCTTCCGCAGGCGGCGCAAGGAGCCGCCCGCCACGGCGCCGGGGCCCGAGTGGGCGGGGATCCCGCTGATCGAGGCTCCCGCCGAGGCGGTCGCGGGCTGGGGCGCCGAGGCGACGATCGGCGTCGCCCCCGGCCAGGGACGGAACGACACCGCGATACCGCGCGAGCCGATCGACCTGGACATCCAGATCGTCGCCGAGGGCTTCGACGCCCCCGGCGGCTGGCGGGTGCGGCTGCGCGCCGACGAGGCGTCCCCGTACCCCCGCGCCGTGGTCAACCTCGTCGCCCTCGCCCAGGAGGAGCCGGAGGCCGCCCGGCAGATCCAGGTCACCTACACGGTACGCGGCCAGGTGATCGGGTTCGGCCTGCGGGCGGTCACGGTCCACGGCTCGCCCGGCAGCCTCGGCGGGCACGAGGCGCTGGAGCCGGTCTCGGGGACCCGCATCCGCCCGGCTCTCATGGGCGAGCCCGCGGACGTCACGGCGATCGTCGTCCACGGCGACAGGCCGGGGCGGCTGTGGTGGACCTACCAGTCGCCGCACTTCGTCACCCCCGACCGGGCCGAGCGCTGCGACCTCGGCACCCGGACCTCGGAGTTCGGCCGGCACCTGACCGGGCGGGGCCGTCTCTCCGAGGACCTGGGACGGGAGGTCGGCGCGCGCGTGCCGTGGGGCTTCTGGGATCTGCTGAACGCGGTGGCCGGCCGGGTGGCGCCGCGCCGCCCGACCGTGCTGATCCTCTCCCAGGAGCCGCAGGTGCCCTGGGAGCTGGCCGTGCTGGAGCAGCCGTACGACCCCTCGCTGCCCCCCTACCTGAACTGCCAGACGGTGACCGGCCGCTGGCCCCTCGGCGGGCGGCATCCCGAGCTGCCCCCTCCCGTGAACGCGCGGGCCGACCGCGTCGCGGTGGTGTACGGCGAGGCGCGGGCGCATCCGCTGGTGACGGAGTACGGCGCCACGCAGGTCTCCCCCGCGCTCGGCGACGTCCTGGGCGTGCTCGGCCAGGGTCCCGACATCGTCCACTTCACGGACGGCGGGTCCGCGTCCGAGGCGCTGGGCTACGAGCTGCCCGGTGCCCCGTTCGTCTTCCTGGAGGAGCCGGGGGACGCCCAGGCGTTCCTGATCGCGGGCGCGAGCGGGGTCGTCGCCCCGCTCTGGCCCGCCGACGGCGGTCTGGCGCCGGAGTTCTACCGGCGCTGCTTCGCCGGTGAGCCCCCGGCCGAGGTGCTGCGGTCCATGCGTGCGCAGGACCCCGACAGCGCGGGCGCCTACCGCTTCCACGGCCACCCGGCCCTGACGCTGCGCCGGACGGCCCCGCCCACGGGATGACGCCCGGCCCCCGTGTTCAGCCCGCGGCGTGGCGCTCCAGGAAGGTGTAGACGTCGGCCTCGTCCACCCCGGGGAAGGATCCGGGCGGCAGCGCGGCCAGGATGTGGGAGTTGCCGCGGGCCGAGGGCCAGGCGTACCCCTCCCAGCGCTGGGTCAGCTCGGCGGGCGGGCGGCGGCAGCAGTCACCGGTGGGGCAGCCGGACTTGGTGCGGGTGGTGGTCTCCCTGCCACGGAACCAGCGCGACTCCCGGTACGGGACGCCGAGGGTGATGGCGAAGTCGCGCTCGCGCGAGATGTCGACGTGGGCGAGGCAGAAATAGGTGCCGGTGGGCGAGTCGGAGTACTGGTAATGGACCGAGAAGCGGTCGGGCGACAGGAAGACCTGGCGCCCCGACCACTGCAGGCACAGGCGCTGGCCCTCGATCGCGCCCTGCTCGTCGGCGGGGAAGACGATGCCGTCGTTCTCGTACGCCTTGTAGATGATCCCGTCGGCGTTGTTGCGCACGAAGTGGCAGACCAGGTCGAGGAAGTGGGTGGCCAGGTTGGTGAAGCGGTGCGCGGCCATCTCGTAGGAGACGGCGAACACGTCGCGCAGGTCCTCCACGCTCAGCGCGCGGTCCTTCTTCGCCTCCCGCAGGTACGGCACGGCGGCGGCCTCGGGCACCAGGAGCGCGGCGGCGAAGTAGTTGGCCTCGGTCCGCTGGCGCAGGAAGTCGGCGAAGTCGCGGGGCCTGTGGTGACCGAGGGAGAGGTGGCCGAGGGTCTGCAGCAGGATCGTGCGCGGGGTGTGCATGCCGACCTGCTCGTGCTTGACGTAGATGCGCCGGTTGCGCAGGTCGGAGATGGAGCGCACGGTACGCGGCAGGTCCTGGACCGTCTGGACGGTGTAGCCGAAGTGGCTGACCAGCGCCTGGACGGTGCTCTGCGACAGCGCGCCCGAGCGGTAGCCGACCGCGGCGAGCGCCTCGGCGGCGGCCTGCTCGATCTCCGCGAAGTAGTTGCCCTGCTCGCGCTGCTTGCGGCGGAGCTCGGCGTTGGCCGCGCGGGCCTCCTCGGGGGTGGCGGTCCCCCTGGCCTGACGTGAACGCAGCTCCCCGTAGAGGCCGAGGATGTGTTCGAGCACGTCGTTGGGGACGCGAGCGGAGATCTTCAGCCTGGCCAGGCCGAGCCCGGCGTACAGGGGGTCGCGCTGCGCCTCCTCCAGGGCCATCTCCAGCTGGGCCCGCCGGTTGGGGGCCTGCCTGCGGAGCAGCTCCTCGATCGGCACGTTGAGCGCGGCGGCCAGTGACTTCAGCAGCGACAGCTTCGGCTCGCGCTTGCCGTTCTCCAGCAGGGAGAGCTGGCTGGGCGCGCGGCTCACGCGTTCACCCAGGTCGGAGAGGGTGAGGCCGCGCTGCTTGCGCAGGTGTCTCAGCCGCTGGCCGAACGCGATGAGATCAAGCTCCTGCGTCAAGGAAAGCGGTTCTTCACCTACCAAAGATGCCATGACCCGATGCTAAACGAAATTTCCGAGGAAATTTCATCTCCCCGCGGGCCGCGTGGCGGATGTCGCCGCACTCGTCCCGGATCGCCCTCCGGCCGTCCTCGTGACGGGGACCGGTCCGGCGATTCGAAGATCATCACGCCCGCGCGCCGGAACGCCTCCCCGGACCGCCCGCCCCCAGCACAAGGATTGGTCTAGTCCATAGAGAAAAGTATTAACTTCTTCTCACCCAAATACCGATGAGTATTGACTTTGAGAGAAGAATTTTCATTTTTTCGCTTGACTCGACCTTGTTTGGCCGTTTCGTCGAGGCACACACTCGAAGTAGGCCACCCAGGGGACGAAAAGGAGTTGACCGATGAATGATCGCCTCAAGGGAGCCGCAGACGAGCTGCGGCGCGAGTGGGAGACCAACCCTCGCTGGAAGGGAGCCGAGCGGACCTACACGGCCGAGGACGTGGTTCGACTCAGGGGTTCCGTCCAGGAGGAGCACACCCTCGCCCGGCTCGGCGCCGAGCGGCTGTGGGACCTGCTGAACACCGAGGACTACGTGCACGCCCTGGGCGCCCTCACCGGCAACCAGGCCGTGCAGCAGGTCAAGGCCGGTCTCAAGGCCATCTACCTGTCCGGCTGGCAGGTCGCCGCCGACGCCAACCTCGGCGGCCAGACCTACCCCGACCAGAGCCTCTACCCGGCCAACTCGGTCCCGGCCGTCGTGCGGCGCATCAACAACGCGCTGCTGCGCGCCGACCAGATCACCTGGTCGGAGGGCGACCGGGACGCGCCGCACTGGCTGGCGCCGATCGTGGCCGACGCCGAGGCGGGCTTCGGGGGCGTGCTGAACGCCTTCGAGCTGATGAAGGGCATGATCGCCGCGGGCGCCGCGGGCGTGCACTGGGAGGACCAGCTCGCCTCGGAGAAGAAGTGCGGCCACCTGGGCGGCAAGGTGCTCATCCCCACCGGCCAGCACATCAGGACCCTCAGCGCCGCCCGCCTCGCCGCGGACGTGCTGGGCGTGCCGACCCTGATCATCGCACGGACCGACGCCCAGGCCGCGACCCTGCTCACCACCGACGTCGACCCCCGCGACCAGGCGTTCACCACCGGTGACCGCACCGCGGAGGGCTTCTACCGGGTCCGCAACGGCGTGGACGCCTGCATCGCCCGTGGCCTCGCCTACGCGCCGCACGCCGACCTGCTCTGGATGGAGACCTCCACCCCCGACCTGGACGTCGCCCGCGAGTTCGCCGAGGCGATCAAGGCCGAGTACCCCGACCAGATGCTGTCCTACAACTGCTCGCCCTCGTTCAACTGGAAGAAGCACCTGGACGACTCGACCATCGCCAAGTTCCAGCGCGAGCTCGGCCACATGGGCTACAAGTTCCAGTTCATCACGCTGGCGGGCTTCCACTCACTGAACCACTCGATGTTCGACCTCGCCCGGGGCTACGCCGAGGACGGCATGACCTCCTACGTCGGGCTCCAGGAGGCCGAGTTCGCCTCCGAGGCGCGCGGCTACACCGCCACCCGCCACCAGCGCGAGGTCGGCACCGGATACTTCGACCTGGTCAGCACGGCCATCGCGCCGGACTCCTCCACCACGGCCCTGAAGGGCTCGACGGAGGAGCAGCAGTTCGCGGAGGCTCACTGACCCTCCGGACCGAGCTCGTCCGGACGACCTCCAGGGCATGGGACGGCGCCCGGACGAGCTCGCCGGACAAGGCCCCGCCGCATGGATCTCCCCCGGATCCGTGCGGCGGGGCCTTTCCCGTTCCCCGGCCCGTCCCGACGTCACGTGTTCCGCCACGGCCTCGTCGTCCACGGCCCGCCTCCCGGGAGCCTCTCCTCCCGGAAACGGCGGACGACGGACGGAGGACGGCGGGGACATCTCAGCGGCCGACGGCCTCGATGAGCTTGCGGCGCTGCTGGGTGCCGAGCCCTCCCAGACGGCGCGCCTCGTCCACGTCGGCCTGCTCCATCAGCTGGGCGGCCTTGACCGTCCCGACTCCGGGCAGGGCCCGGAGCGCCTGGGACACCTTGATGCGCTTGGCGATGTCGTCATCACGGCCAAGCAGTTGCTCCAGGCTGAGCGCGCCGTTCTTGACCTCGGCGAGAAGCTTGGCGCGAGCTGTGCGGGTCTCGGCGGCCTTGACCAGGGCGGCCTGACGCTGTTCGGGGGTGAGCTTGGGCAAAGCCATGGTGTTTTCTCCCTGATGACGGTAATTCCAGCGTCCTGCTACCCAAAGCAACCCGGTTAATCATCGGAAGACACACAGATAGATCCCCGATATACGTACTGTGCATCACGATATGCCTGTTTGGTTACCCCGCCCTTACCCGGTTCTCCGTAGCCTCGGGCTCATGGGTATCTGGCGTAGCCCTCAGGGCATCGAGGTTGAGGCGATCGTGGTCCACGACGGCCCCTGTCTGCTGGTCACCCGTCGAATCGACGGACAGCGGGTCCTCGTGGCGTACTGCATGAGCATCCGAGAGGTCGGAGAGCACGTCGACCTCGCGGAGCTGGTCCCGGCGTAGGCGAACCCCGCACGGACGAACGACCGGTGCCGGATCATGCCCGAGTTTTGTTCGGTACGCGTGTCAACTTCCGCGACCACTGGGGCGTCGAGTAGTCAGGGAGGCTCGATGGATGTTCTGATCGGCCTCATTGACGAAGATCTCCTCCTGGAGCTCATCCTCGTCGAGGCACTGCACACGGAGGCGGAACGGCTGGCCGCCCGGCCCGACCGCTGAACGAGGACGGGTGCCCGCCACCTGAAACGGCGGGCACCCGCGCCGCCCGCGCGCGGCGGGGACCGTGGGGCGGGCGAGTGGAGGACGGGGCTCGATTCACCGGGCGGTGATGGCGTTAACTAGGCCCCATGAACAAGCGCGAGCTGATCGAGAAGGCCGCCGCCGAGGCCGGGCTCACCCGGAGGCAGACGGCCGCGGCTCTCGACGCGATCCTGGGGACGATCCAGACGGCCGTGGCGGCCGAGGACAAGGTGGCGATTCCCGGGTTCGGGTCCTTCGAGATCGTGCACAAGCCCGCCAGGACCGGGCGTAACCCGCAGACCGGGGAGCCGCTGGAGATCGCGGAGACCTGGACGGCGAAGTTCAAGCCCAGCCCGGGGTTCATGGGCCTGATCCGCCAGCGCAAGAAGGACTGATCCCTTCGGGGACACGACCGGCCCTCGGCGCTACCCCCTGAGACGCGGGCGGGAAGGCGACGGCCCCCGGGGAAGTATCCATTCCCCGGGGGCCTGGAGTGCCGCCATATCGCGGCACCGGCACGTTTAAGGATCCGGGTCACTCATGATGAGGTCGCACTCTGCCGTTAAGTTATAGACGCACGTGGAGCGTCCAGCGGGATTCGAACCCGCACTCGACCATCGTCGCCCGTATCCGTTCGATCCGGCGCCCGGCGGCGAATGCTGAATCTGGAGCGAGAGCCTGAGCGTGAGCGGTTGCCTCTGCCTGTTGGGCTATCCCGGCCCGAGAGTGCCGGGAGAGGGACTCGAACCCCCACTGTGGCCGCGTGTCAGTCTGACGGTTCAGTTTCAGCTTCCGCGCTTTCGCGCATCCCCGTGCTCCAACGGGGAGTCCTGTGATCTTACCCGAGCAGGTAGCCCAGCACCTTCTCACCGACGCGCTGGTAGGTGATCTCGGTGCCGTTGGCCTCCTCTCGGGCGAACTTCACCGCGTTCTGCAGCCTGCCGACCCGCTCCAGGAGCTCGTTGACCCGCTTCTGCGGCACGGCCCCCGAGAAGGTGACCTTGGTCCAGAAGCCGACGACGATGTCCTCGTGGTAGACCTCGACCTGGGCCGGGTGCTTGTCGGTGGCCTCCGCCTTGACGTGGTTGCGGGGCACCTTCTTGGTACGGGTCGTCTTGACCGGCTCGGTCCGCCAGCAGTCGGTCGACTGGTCCAGCGTCCAGGCCTCCGCGGCGTCCAGGACGGGCAGCTTCGCGATGAAGGTGTGCAGGTCGACCAGCTGCTTCTCCAGGAACAGCAGGTAGGTGACGGGCACGTCCTCCAGGAGGGTGGAGCCGTCGACCTTGACGTCGGCCCGCGCGGAGCAGTTGGCCCAGTCCTTGGTGGCGGTGACGTCGAACAACCGGGTGAGCGCGGCGCCCACCTGCTTGAGCAGCTCCTCACCCTGCACCTGCACCCGGGTCGACTCCGGGGGCAGCCGCTCGCCCTCGTCGTCGATGGGCTGGTAGGTCCGCGAGAGGCCCGACAGCAGGGCGTTCTTCTGGATCGTGTGGTAAGCGTCGGTCACCTTGCGCTGGGTGTCGGACTTGACGCCCTTCTCCACGGCGAGGATCTGGTTCAACTTGGTCGCCATGCGTGACACCGTACCGGGAAGATCACCCGCATAACACCGCTTTTCCCGCAGATCACCCGCCCCGCACGGGATCCTCGGCCGCGTACCGCGCGGGCGGACCCCCGCCTGGAGGAGTCCGGCCTCCTGGCCGCCGTCCTCAGCCGCGTACCGCGCGGGCGGACCAGCGGCCGTCGAGGTGATCCACGCGCAGCGGGCGCCCGAAGCACTCCGACAGGTTCTCCGCGGTCAGGATCTCCGCCACCGGCCCGCCCGCCTGGACACGGGCGTCGCGCATCAGCAGGGCGTGGGTCGTGGTGGCCGGGACCTCCTCCAGGTGGTGGGTGACGGTGACCGTGGTCAGCGCCGGGCGGGTCGCCGCCAGGTCCTCCACCGCGGTGATCAGGTCCTCGCGGGCGGGCAGGTCGAGCCCGGCGAACGGCTCGTCCAGCAGCAGGACCACCGGATCGGCCATCAGCGCCCTGGCGACGCGGACGCGGGCCCGCTCCCCCTGGGAGCAGACGCGGAACAGCCGGTCCGCGAGGTCCTTGCAGCCCAGGTCGGCCAGCAGGTGGTGGGCGCGTTCGTGCTCGGCGGGCCCGTAGCGGTCCCAGAGCGGGGCGCTGGTCCCGGTGTGGCCGGTCAGGACGACGGTGTGCGCGGTGGCCCCCTCCTCCTCCAGCAGCTCCTCGTCGACGAGCCGCTGGCTGGCCGCGACGAGGCCGATGTGGCGGCGCAGCTCCCGCAGGTCGACCCGGCCCAGCCGCTGGCCGAGCACGGTGACGGCCCCCTCGGTGGGATGGCGTACGGCGGCGGCCAGCGACAGCAGCGTGGTCTTCCCTGCCCCGTTGGGACCGAGCACCACCCAGTGCTCCCCGTATCCGACCCGCCAGCCGATGTCGTCCAGCAGGGTACGGCCGACCACCCGGACCCCGACGCCGCTCAACTCCACCGCACCGGACACAGGCTCGCCCATCGGTCTCCCCCTCCGCCTCGACTCGCGGCGCTCACTTTAACCGATGCACCGATATCTCCCTGTAAATCGCCCGAAAAGCGGGTCTCAGCCCATCTGGATGGCGGGGCCGGGGGTGGGCTGCGGGGTGATGGTCGTCCCCGAGGGGGCGGGGGCGGTGGGGGTCGGGGACGGGCTCTCGCCGTCGCCGGTCTGCGGGATCTGGGTGAAGGAGGGCTTGGGGCCGGGGCCGCTCGAGGCCGTCGGGCAGCCCCTGGTCCTGCCCCTGCCCTTGGCGGTGGCGTCCGCGCAGTCTCGCGGGTCGTCACCGTCGTTGGACGAGTCGCCGGAGCCGCGGGGGCCTCGGGGGCCCCGGGGACGCTCCGGCGCCGGATCCTCCCGGTCGTCGCGGTCGTCACGGCCGGTGGTGGGCAGCGAGACGGTCCTGGTGGTGGTGATCTGGACGGTGGAGGGGGTGGTCGGCGTCACCGGCGGCGGCCTGTCGGGGAGCCGGCGGGTGCCGTCGCGGAAGATGGAGCCCGAGGGGGTACTTTCGGCCGGGAGGACCAGCGGCACCGGCTCGGGGACGCCGGAACCGGTGGCCGGATCGGACCCGCCGCCGCCGGTCGCGGCGGCCACGGTCACCGCCGCCATGGAGACCGTGGCCAGCGCCGCGAAGCCGGCCTGCGACAGGTGCGCGCCCCTGCGCGGCGCCCTGCGGGCCCCCTTGCCGGAGATCTCCACCGGGACCGAACGCTCGTCGTGGGGGTCGTGAAGGTCGTGGAGGTCGTGGAGAGAGGACGGGGGCAGGGGTGACGGGGGTGACAGGGGTGACGGGGGCGGGACCGCGAGCCGTACCCTCCCGGCCCCCGGAGTGTGGGGCACCGGCGTCCAGATCTCCGCCAGCACCTCCGCGACCGCCTCGCGCAGGTCCCAGGGGGCGCCCACGCCGCCCGCGGCGAGCAGCGCGCCGAGCAGGTCGGCGGCCCCGGGCCGCTCGGCGGGGTTCTTGGCCAGGGACGCCTCGACGGCCGGGCGCAGCAGCGCGGGCACCGAGGCCACCCTCGGCGGCTCGACCAGGATGCGCCGGGTCAGCACGTCCGCCTCCCCGGCGCCGAAGGGGTGGTGGCCGGTGGCCGCGTAGGCGACGAGGCAGCCCCAGGCGAAGACGTCGGAGGCGGGCAGCGCGAGCCCGCCGGTGAGCCGCTCGGGGGCGACCCAGCCGGGACTGCCCATGACCTGCCCCGCCTGCGTGTGCGCGGCGAGCACGTCGACGTCCCTGGCGATCCCGAAGTCGATCACTCTCGGGCCGGTGTCCGACAGCAGCACGTTGCCGGGCTTGAGATCGCGGTGGACCAGCCCCGCCTCGTGCACCGCGACCAGCGCGGCGGCCACCCCCAGGGCGGCGCCGTACGCCAGGTCGGGGGTGAGGGGGCCGTGCGCGGAGACCACCTGGGACAGCGCGGGGCCGGGCACGTACTCCGACACCAGGTAGGGGCGGTCCCTGTCGGTGCCGTCCTCGATCACCGCGGCGGTGCAGAACGGCACCACTCTCCGGGAGAATTGCACTTCTTCCGCGAAACGGGCGCGGAGCGTGGCATCGTTGAGATGCATCGGGTGCGGCGTCTTGAGCGCCACCACCCCGCCCTGCGGATGCTCGGCCAGATAGACGATGCCCATCCCACCCACCCCGAGGCGGCCGAGCAGAAGATAGCGGCCGATGATGACCGGGTCCCCGACGGTCAGCGGCCGCACGCCGGTCGGCATGCCGTTCACGGGACCTGCTCCCCCACGTGCCATCCTCGTTGAGCCTCTCGTGCGCGGGCTTCGGCAAGCACACTGTGGCGGGATTCGGGCGTTCTTCGCTCCCGACCGGCCAGAAGGGATATGAGAGGTAAGGCGAATGATCCCTCAGGGTAAGGAATCCATGGTGTGCGGGATGCCCGAGGGGCGGGACGGGACGGTGTGACCAGCGGGAGAGGCCCGCGGCGTCTCGCGGGCGTACGGCTTCAGGCGGCGGCGGAACCCGGGCGCGCGGACCGCTTCCGGGGAGCCGGAGCGGTGGCGTCCTCGGGGGTGAGGTCCGGCGCGCGCCCTCCGGGGACGGGGATGCCCGGCAGGAGAAGGTCCGGTGCGAGATCCGACGCGGTGACCTCCGGCAGCGCACGGCGGCGCTTCGAGCCCTCCCGGACGGGCAGGAGGCCCTGGGCCGCGGTGAGGAAGCGCGCGATGTGCGGATACACCTCGCGGGCCTCGGGGACGACGTCGGCGAGGATGGCGAAGACGTGCGGCATGCGGGGCCACTCCTCGTACGTGACCGGCACCCCGGCGGCGCGGGCCCGCTCGGCCACGCGGCGGCCCTCGTCGCGCAGGACCTCGGTGGAGCCGGTGACGACCATCAGCGGGGGCAGGCCGGTGTAGTCGCCGAGGACCGGGGAGACCAGGGGGTCGTGGGGGTCGAGGCCCGCGGTCCAGCGGCGGGCGAGCCAGTCGACGCGACCGGCCGGGATCATCGGGTCGAGCAGCCGGTTGACCCTGCGGGGCGCGCCGGTGAGGTCCGCCCACGGGGAGAGGCACACGGCGGCGGCCGGCAGCGGCATGCCCTGGTCGCGGAGCGCCAGGAGGGTGGCCAGGGTGAGGTGGCCTCCGGCGGAGTCACCGCCGAAGACGATGTCGGCGGGGTCGTAGCCGTGCTCCAGGAGACATCGGTAGGCGGCGATCGCGTCCTCAAGGGCCTCGGCCGGCCGGTGGACGGGGCCCTGGCGGTAGTCGACCGCCAGCACCGGGCGCCGGGCCGCGGCCGACAGGCGCCAGGTGATCGGCCGGTGGGTCGCCGGGGAGCAGGCGAAGTAGCCCCCGCCGTGGAAGTAGAGCAGGACCTTGTCCTCGTCGAGGTCCTCTCCCGCGCGGACCCACTCCCCCGGGCACGGCCCCGTCTCGTCGGGGGTCACCCGTACGTGGACCGGCAGGCGGAACGGCACCCTGCCCGCCAGCGCGACGATGCGGGAGGCCGCGGCGAAGCCGACGTCGTTCCTCAGCAGCAGCTCGGAGATGGGCTTGAAGGTGCCGCGCATGATCGCGTTGAGGGTGGCGGCCTGCCAGCTGAAGGGGTAGACCGGGCTGACGTCCATATCGATCTCATCGCGCATGGGGGACCTCCAAAAAAGGACATTCCCCCCAGAATGGGCTTCTATCGGCGATTGAACATATCGGGAAGATTACAACTATGTATCACGCAGGTACATATCACTCTTGGTGCACACCATAGCACTCATCGCGAACGCCGCCGAGGCCCCGATCCGAAGCCTCGGATCGGACCGTCCCGGCGGCCGGTCCCCCGCCGCGCTCCGCTGAGAGGCGCCTTAGGGCGCCGTGGGGCGCGGCCGAAAAACCCGCCACGCTCCGCCTGGGGGCGCCGTGGGGCGCCACCGAAAATCCGTTGCCCCGCCCCGGATCGCCGATGAGGATAGGAGGGTTGTTCTGACACCTCCCGGGAGGCAGCCTTCCTGCTCTACGCGCGCATCGCCGGGTACGGCTTCCGCCGCCACTCCACCTATCGTGCCGCCGCCATCGCCGGAGCCTTCACCAACACCGTCTTCGGCATCCTCCGCGCCTACGTCCTGATCGCCCTCTGGGAGGCCCGGCCCGGCCTCGCCGGATACGACCTCACCGACGCCGTCACCTTCTGCTTCCTCAGCCAGGCCTTCATCGGCCCCATGCAGGTCTTCGGCGGCGGCCTGGAGCTCTCCGAGCGCGTGCGCAGCGGGAACGTCGCCCTCGACCTGCTCCGCCCCGCCTCCCTGCAGATGTGGAGCCTCGCCGACGACCTCGGCCGGGCCGCCTACCTGCTCCTCGTACGGAGCCTGCCGCCCATGGCCGTCGGCGCCGCACTGTTCGGCCTCGTCACGCCGGTCGACCCGCTGACCTGGCTGTCCTTCACGGCCGGTTTCGTCCTCGCGGTGGTCGTCAGCTTCGCCCTGCGCTACCTGGTCGCGCTGTCCTCCTGCTGGGTCATCGACGACCGGGGGGTGCAGACGATGTCGTTCGTGATGACCTTCTTCTTCAGCGGCATGATCCTGCCCCTCAACCTCTTTCCCGGCTGGCTCGGCACCCTGGCCGAGGCGCTCCCCTGGTCGGCCATGGTCCAGGTCCCCGCCGACATCTACCTCGGCAAGCGCGACGTCCTGGAGGCCCTGGTGTTCCAGGCCGGGTGGGCGGTGGCACTGCTCGCCCTGGGCGCCCTGGCCACGAACGCCGCCCGCAGGAAGGTCGTGATCCAGGGTGGGTGACGGAAGCCGGGACACCGGAAACCCCGGGGACCTCGAAGACGGCGGGCCCGCCGTGTGGGAGACGGCCACGGGAGGCGCCCGATGGTGAGGACGTACCTCCTGCTGGCCTGGACCTGGCTGAGGGCCTCCGCGCAGTACCCGGGATCGTTGATCATGATGATGCTGGGCTCGTTCGCGGTCAACGCGCTGGACGTGGCGGCGATCTGGGTGATCTTCGAGCACACCGGATCGCTCGGTGGCTTCGACGTGGCCGAGGTGATGTTCCTGTACGGCACCGCCGGCCTGTCCTTCGCGCTGGCCGACATGCTCTTCGGCAACGTCGACCGGCTCAGCCAGCACATCAAAAGCGGCGGCTTCGACACCATGCTGATCCGTCCGGCGAGCGCGTTCACGCAGATGGCCGTCGACCGCTTCGGGGTGCACCGCTTCGGCAGGGCGACCCAGGCCGCCGTCGTGCTCGCCCTCGCCCTGCCCCAGCTCGGCCTCTCCTGGAGCAGGGCCTGGATGATCCCGCTGATGGTCGTGTGCGGGCTCGTCATCTTCACCGCGATCTTCACCCTCGGCGGAGCCGTCCAGTTCCTGCTGACCGACGCCCCCGAGGTGGCCAACGCCTTCACCTACGGGGGCGGCACCCTCACCCAGTACCCCCTGAGCGTCTACGGCTCCGAGCTCGTCAAGGGCGTCACCTTCGTCGTGCCGCTGGCGTTCGTGAACTGGCAGCCCGCGCTGTTCGTGCTCGACCGCGACGACCCTCTCGGCCTGCCGTACTGGCTCCGCTTCGCCTCGCCCCTGGCGGCCGTCGTCCTGGCCGCCGTCGCCGCCCTCGCGTGGCGGGCGGGCATCCGCCGCTACCGCTCGACGGGAAGTTGACACATGATCGAACTCAACCGGGTCGGCCGCTCCTTCACCGTGGGCCGCCGCAGGACCAGAAAGACCGTGCACGCCGTACGGGACCTGTCGTTCACCGTGGAGGCCGGGGAGTTCGTCGGCTACCTCGGCCCCAACGGCGCGGGCAAGTCCACCACCATCAAGATGCTCACCGGCATCCTGGCCCCGACCTCGGGCAGCATCCGGGTGGCCGGGTTCGATCCGACCCGCCGCCGTACGGCGCTGGCGCGCAGGATCGGGGTGGTGTTCGGCCAGCGGACGACCCTGTGGTGGGACCTGCCGCTGCGGGACAGCTTCGAGCTGATCCGGCACCTTTACAAAGTAGATCAGATGGACTTCCGGCGACGGCTGGCCGAGCTGACCGAACTCCTCGGCCTCGCCGACTTCATGACCACCCCGGTCCGCCAGCTCAGTCTCGGCCAGCGCATGCGCGGCGACATCACCGCGGCCCTCCTGCACGACCCCGCCGTGCTGGTGCTCGACGAGCCCACGATCGGCCTGGACGTGGTCAGCAAGGCCGCGATGCGCGACTTCCTCCGGCGCCTCAACGCCGACCGGGGCACCACCGTCCTGCTCACCACCCACGACATGGGCGACATCGAGAAGCTCTGCCGCCGCGTGATGCTGATCGACCACGGCAGCCTGGCCTTCGACGGCACCCTCGACGACCTGCGCGCCACCGCCCCCGAGGGGGATTCCATCGAGGAGGTGGTCGCCCGCCTCTATTCCGGCTGATCCCGGCACCGGCGCTCAGGGTGTCGGGGACTTACTACGAATCCCCGCCAAAATATATGTGATGTTCGTCACACATCACTGATCGCCGCGAGACGCGGGACGCTCCCCGGTGAGCGGTTGAGGCCGGCATGACCCACACTGTCTTCTCCATACACAAAACCGATTCCGGGGAAGCGTTTCCCTTCTCTCTTTACCACTGGAATCCCCTACGTGTAGCCGCAAATGGCTTCGGGGGGTGCGGGTAAAACGCGATCACAAAAGGCCGGGTGATCGTCGCCCCGAGAAAGCCGATCATCGGAGATAATCTACCAAAAGTGGCTCCGAGCTGGGGGTTCTTCGACCCGGAGAATGCTTTCATGGGAGTGATACTGCCACCTTGTCAAATAGGTTCTGACATACGGTAATGCTATGGACAGCGACAAGCTCCTCGGTGAGTTCCTCCGCGCCCGGCGCGAACTCACCACCCCTGAACAGGCGGGCCTCCTGCCGTCGGGTTTCCGACGGACACCGGGGTTGCGCCGGGAAGAGGTGGCGATGCTGGCCGGGGTCAGCACCGACTACTACATCCGCCTGGAACAGGGACGGGAACGTCACCCCTCCGATCGAGTGCTCGGCGCCCTCGCCCAGGTCCTCGACCTCGGCGCCGACGCCGCGTCGCACCTGCACGAACTGGCACACCCCCGGCCTCGGCGGGCCGGGGACATCGACCGGCCGGACCGGGTCAAACCGGCGCTGCTGCGGCTGATACGGAGCTGGCCCTACACACCGGCGATCGTGACCGGCCGCTGGATGGACGTGCTGGCCTCGAACCAGATGGCCGACGCCCTCTACGACAGCCTGGAGCACCGGGACAACCTGCTCCGGCTGATCTTCCTGAATCCCGCCTCCCGCCGCTTCTACCGGGACTGGGAGGAATCCGCACGTTCCAAGGTGGCCCAGCTGCGCGCCATCGCGGGCGCGGATCTCGACGACCCGTACCTGACCGACCTGGTCGGCGAGCTCTCGCTCAAGAGCACGGACTTCCGCCGCCTGTGGGCGCGCCACGACGTGTCCAGCGAGAACGTCGCGACCAGGCGCTTCCGCCACCGTGACGTCGGCGACCTGACGCTCACGTACGAGCTGTTCAACGTCAACGGTTCCCCCGGCCAGAAGCTGATCGTTTTCCAGGCCGAGCCCGGAAGTCCCTCCGCGCACGCCCTGGACCTGCTGGGCAGCCTCGCGGCGCTGACGTCGTCATGAAAACGTCACGCCTGCGCTCGATCCAAGCGCGCTACACGATCATCACGACGATGCTGCTCCTGGTCATCCTCTCCCTGGTGGGGACGAGCATCGACATGGCGATCCGCTACCGGATCCAGGATGACGTCTTCGGCAACACCGAGCGGGTCGCCAGCCAGTGGAGCGCGCTGGTGCGGATCGGCAACATCCCCGATCCGATTCCCGTCTCGGCTCCGGTCGACCTCGTCCAGCTGGTGAACTCCCACGGCGTGGTCGTGAACTCCAGCAGGCAGGCCATGGGCATGGCGCCGATAAGCGCCTCCCGCCCCCCTCCCGACGACCGGTTCCAGCAGCTGACCGAGGGCTCCCTCATGGTGATGGCCATCCGGGTCTCCCCCGCGGCCGACTCCCCGGTGGTCTACGCGGGCCTCGAGGAGCCCGCCATCCTGCACAAGCACCACCTGGAGTACTTCATCAGCGCGGGTGCCCTCGTCCTCCTCGCCCTCGCGGCCTGGATGACCTGGTGTGTCGTGGGACGGACGCTACGGCCGGTGGCGGCGATCCGGGCGCGAATGTCCGAGATCACGGTGAGCGACCTGAGCCTGCGGGTGCCCATCCCGCCGGGTGAGGACGAGATCGCACTGCTCGCCCGTACCGCCAACCAGACCCTGGCACGGCTGGAGGAGGCCGTGGAACAGCAGCGTCGTTTCGCCTCCACCGCCTCCCACGAGCTCAGGACGCCGATCGCGGGCCTGCGCGTGCAGCTGGAGGAGGCACTGCTCTACCCCGACGACACCGATCTCCGCGAGACCGTCCGGGGGGCGCTGACGGCGAGCGGCCGGTTGGAGGCGATCGTCAACGACCTGTTGCAGCTGGCCAGGCTGCGCGCCGCCGATCCGGCGCCGCAGGAGCTGATCGATCTCGGCGCCCTCGTGACGGAGGAGGCGGCCCAGGGCACCGGGATCCCGGTACGGGTCCACGTGGCCGCCCGCGTATGGGTCCACGGCTCCCGGATCCAGCTGATCCGGGTGGTGGGCAATCTCCTGAGCAACGCGCGGCGGCACGCCGACAGCCGCGTCGAGGTCTCCGTCGGCTTCGAGGACGGCAAGGCCGTCGTGGCCGTGGTCGACGACGGCGCCGGCATCGCGCCCGCCGACCGCGAGCGCGTCTTCGAACGCTTCACCCGCCTGGACGACGGGCGGCTGCGCGACTCCGGCGGCAGCGGGCTCGGCCTCGCCATCTCCCGCGACATCGCCCACGCCCACCAGGGAACCCTGCTGATCGAGGACTCGCCGCGAGGGGCCCGGTTCGTCCTCCGGCTCCCGCTGTCGGACACGCAGCCGCTCGGAACCGACCCGGAGGCGCAGCGCAACGGTACGGCCAGGAGGGCCGCCGACAAGGAGATCACCGCCAAGTCCACTTCTAAGTCCACTGCCAAGACCACCGCGAAGTCCACCGGCAAGTCCACCGGCAAGGAAGGCTCCGGCGAAGGCGAAGAGGACGCCGACAAGGAGCACCCGGCCCACTCGGCCGGGCACCGGCGGCGGTGACGGGAGTCGACGCGCGGCGGTGACGGCGTCGGCAAGATGACGACCCCCGAGTGCCCGGGAGTAATGGTGTGGTGACGAGGGAGTGACGGGCGCGAGGCCCGGAGGACTCAGCGGTAGTCCCGCTCGTCGGACTCCTCGTACTCCTCCTCGTCGCCCCGGAACCGAGGCGCCCAGCGGGAGGGCATCAGCACCGGCAGGAACAGCAGGATGCCGAGAAGCGTGTACACACCGGTGGTCAGCAGCAGGCCCATGCCACGACCGGCTTGCAGGAGCGCCTCGTGGAAGGCCGGATCGTCGGGCACCAGCCCCATGGCGCGCCTGACGTCCAGGGCGTAGACCACGGTCCAGGCGAGCAGCACCATCGACGGCACGAAGGTCGCCAGCGGGGAGACACGACCGGCGACCACCAGGCCGACCAGGAGACCGATCCCGGCCATCACCCCGAGGGCGATCCAGGTCTTCGAACCGCTCTCCGCGGGCGAGGGAAGGGGCGCCAGGCTCGCCGCCGCCTCCTGCACGGCCCAGCCCGCGCCGAAGAGGAGCACGGCCGCCACGACCAGTCCGACCAGCAGTCCAACGACGTGCCGCATCGCCACCACCTCGGCTTGAAGGACCTGTCACGGTCGCGGCAACCATAGCGACAAAAACGTCTAAACGGCAGACACCTCGGGACGTGAGAACATATGGGTCACCATGCGCGCCCGCCTCCCACTACGCCTCATGCGTGCGGCCGCCTTCTCGGCCGTCTGCCTGGCGCTCGCCGTCCTCGGCCACGTGGCCGCGGGCGGTTCGTGGCCGAGACCGTGGGCGGTGGGCGCGGCGGGGGCGGCGGTGATGGCGATGGCCGCGCTGCTCGCGGGACGGGAACGGTCTCCGGTGGCGATCAGCGCCGGGCTCGCCACCCTGCAGCTGTCGCTGCACGAGGTGTTCGCCCTCGGCGGCGCCGCGGGGATCTCGCCCCCGCATCCGCACATCAGGGGACTGGGCGAGAGCCTCGGCATGCTCGTCGCGCACCTCACCGCGACCCTGATCACCGGATGGTGGCTGGCCCGTGGTGAGAGCGCCCTGTGGGCGATGCTCCGTTCGGCCGGCCGCCGCCTCGGCGCCATGTTCCTCCTGCTGCGGCCCCCCTCGGCCGTCGCCCCTCCCTCCCGTCCCGCGCACCCCCCGGTCACGCCCGTTCCCGCGCGTGCCGTCCTCCGTCACTCCGTCAGCCGGCGCGGTCCTCCGCTTCCCGCCGTCTGACCCGACCCCCGGAAAACCCGAAATCCCGAAACCCTGAAGTGGAGAACCCCCATGTCGCTTTCGCACGCCTGCCGTCGTCTGGCCGCCGTCACCGCGGGTGTCACCGCCCTCACCCTCGGCCTCGCCCTCCCCGCCCTCGCGCACGTCACCATCAACCCCGGCACCGCCCAGCAGGGCGGTTTCACCAAGGTCGCCTTCCGGGTCCCGAACGAGCGTGACGACGCCTCGACGACCAAGCTGGAGGTGACCTTCCCCACCGATCACCCGCTGGCCTTCGTCTCGGTCAAGCCGGTGCCCGGCTGGGACGTCAAGGTGGTCGAGGGCAAGCTGCCCAAGCCGATCACCACCGAGTACGGCGAGCTCACCGAGGCGGTCACGAAGGTCACCTGGTCGGGCGGGAAGATCGACCCCGGCCAGTTCCAGGAGTTCGAGGTGTCCATGGGCACGCTGCCCACCGACACCGACCAGCTCGTCTTCCCCACCACCCAGACCTACAGCGGCGGCGAGGTCGTCAAGTGGGCGGACGAGCCCAAGGCCGACGGCTCCGAGCCCGAGCGCCCGGCCCCGACGCTGAAGCTCACCCCCGCCTCCGCCGAGGGAGACGGTCACGGCACCGCCTCCGCCACCCCCTCGGCCCCGGCGGTGTCGGCGCCGTCGGTGGCCCCCGCCGCCGCCTCCTCCTCCGAGAGCTCGGACGGCACCGCCCGCCTGCTCGGCGGGGCCGGGCTGGTGCTCGGGCTCATCGGGCTCGTGCTCGGGGCGTTCGGCCTGCGCCGCGGTCGCGCCTCCTGACGCCTGACGCCTCCTGACCGTCTTCCGGTCATCCGATCGCCTCGTGACCACCTTCTGATCGTCTTCTGATCACACGCGGGACGGCCCCGGGAAACTCCTTCCCGGGGCCGTCCCGCGTTCTCCGACACCTGCCGGCCCTTTCCCGGCTTCTCACGGCTTCTCACGGCGAGGTGCGGCACCACGAACCCCGCCGGTCCCTCACCGAGGAACCGGCGCGGCGGCGCGGCGCGAGACGGGAGGCCCGGCCGCGCGCCACGGAAATGTTTCCAGCTCAGGGCAACGTTCTACAGGTGTGTCCGCCCTGTCGCACCTCCCGTCCCGCCCCCTCCCCTGCCTCTCCCGCGCCACCACCGGTTCCGTCGGCCGACGCCGCCGGACAACGTTCCCGTACTTTCCATGGAGGTCTTCATGCGGCCCACCAGGCGCGCGACCTCGGTCACCGCGCTCTCCCTCGTCCTGCTCACCATGGCGGCCTGTGGCGAGCCGCCCGCCCCCCGCCCGCAGCCCCCGGCACCGGAGATCGGGGCCGCCGACATCGAGAGGGCCCTGGGGACCGAGACCACGCTGACGTTCTGGTCGTGGGTCCCCAAGATCGAGAAGACGGTGGCGCTGTTCGAGCGGAAGTATCCCAAGGTCAAGGTCAACGTGGTCAACGCCGGCCAGTCCAGGGCCGAGTACACCAAACTCCAGGCGGCGCTGAGGACCGGCACCGGTGTCCCCGACGTGGCGCAGATCGAATACTTCGCGCTCCCCCGCTTCGCGTTCTCCCAGGCCGTGTCCGACCTCAACATGTACGGCGCGGAGGGGCTGAGGAAGCGGTTCAGCCCCTCGGCCTGGGACCAGGTGGACCTCAACGGCAGCGTCTACGCGGTCCCGCAGGACACCGGACCGATGACCATGATCTACCGCAAGGACGTCTTCGACCGCCTCGGCCTGAAACCCCCGGCGACCTGGGACGAGTTCGTGACGGTCGCCGAACAGATCAGGAAGAAAGACCTCCGCGTCTTCATCACCAGCGTCGACCCGACCGACGCGGGCGTCGCCGACAGCCTGATCTGGCAGGCGGGCGGACGGCCCTTCGCCATCGAGAACGCCACGACCATCCGGATCGACCTGCAGGACCGGGGTGCCAGGCGGTGGGCGAAGCTGTGGACGAGACTGTCGCGGGAGAAGCTCGTCGAACCGGCCGTGAACTGGGACGCCGCGTGGTGGAAGAAGATGGCGAGCGGCAGGTACGCGCTGTGGATAACGGGCGCCTGGGCACCCGGCGTCATCGACGGCGCGATCCCGCAGACCAGGGGCGCGTGGCGCGCCGCGCCCCTCCCCAGCTGGGAGACCGGGAAGCCGGTCAACGCGGAGAACGGCGGCTCCGGCGTGGCCGTGCTCTCGCGGAGCAGGCACCAGCTCGCCGCCTACGGCTTCGCCCGCTGGCTGGACTCCGACCCCGAGGCGGTCAGGTCGCTGAGCGCCGTCTCCGGGGTGTTCCCCGCGACGACCGAGCTGATGAGGAGCCGGGAGTTCCTCGACGTCAAGATCCCGGTCCTGGGTGGTCAGCGGGCGAACAGGCTGTTCACCGAGGGCTCCACGCAGGTGGCGAAGGGCTGGCAGTACCTGCCGTTCCAGCTCTACGCCAACAGCGTCTTCGGCGGCAGCGTGGGACGGTCGCTCTCGGACGCGACCGACCTCAACGTCGGCCTGAGGGCCTGGCAGTCACGGATCGGCGCCTACGCGCGACGGCAGGGCTTCCAGGTCTCCCCTGAACAATGAGCTCGCGCGCCGGGGGTGCCCCGCCCGGGACGGCGTCCGGGCGGGGCGGGACGATCAGGCGGTGATGTCCTTGCCGGTGAAGCGGGCCCAGGCGACGGAGCCGAAGACGACGACGTAGGCGGCGAAGACCAGCAGGCCCTCCCCCATCTCGCCGGTGGCCACCGGGTCCCGCAGGACGCCGTCGAAGCCGCTCCACCACTGGGTGAGCAGGTACGGCTGGATCGCGGACAGCTGCGGGATGACCCCCAGCACCTGGGCCACGATGACGACGACCACGGTCGAGGCGATGGCTCCGATGGACACCTCGGTCAGGGTCGACAGGGCGAGCGCGATGGCGGCCAGGGCGGCCATGCCCGCGGAGACGTACAGCACGACGACGCCGATCCGCAGCACGCCGTCGAGGAAGGGGATCGTCCCTCCCGACAGCAGCGTGATCGGACCGGCGGGGAAGAGCAACAGGCCGACGAGCAGCGCGGACAGCGCCACCGTGGCGACGGCGGCCAGGCAGAAGACGACCACGCTCGTGTACTTGACGGCCAGCAGGCGGGTCCGGCCCGCCGGGGCCGCGAGCAGGTAGCGCAGCGTGCCGATGCCCGCCTCCCCGGCGATCGAGTCTCCGGCGACGACCGCGACGGCGACCGGCAGCAGCAGCTGTACCAGGACAGAGAGCGCGGCGAAGGTGAGGAAGAGCCCGTTCCCGGTGACCTGCTCGAAGATCGCCGACCCGCCGCCGCCACCTCCCTCGTCCTCCGGCGGTCCGCCGAAGGTCCGCAGCGCGATCCCGATCAGCGCCGGGATCACGGCGAGCACGGCGAGCATGGCGATGTTCCTCGGCCGCCGGAAGATCAGGCCGATCTCCGAGCCGAGCAGCCGCAGCCACGCCCGGGGGGCGCCCACCGCCCGCGCGGGCGGGATCCGCCCTCCGGCCGGTACGCCCCCGGAGAGCGGGCCCGTCGCCGTGGCGGTCTCCCCGGAGACGGCGCGTACGGCGCTCTCGGTGGACACGGTGCCCTCGCTGGACACGGCCTGCTCAGTGGACACGGCTTCCTTCCCGCTAACCGTCGACATCGAATCCCTCCCCGGTCAGGCCCACGAACATGTCCTCAAGGCTGGGCCGCTGGACGGCGAGGCCGCGGACGGCGACGCCGTCGGCGACCAGCGCGGCGCACACCCGCTCCGCCGCGCCGGTTCCCAGCGCGGCGCTGACGTCGCCGTCGCCGAGGCGGATCTCCGACAGGCCGAGTCCGGCCAGCACGGCCGCCGCCTCGACGGTGTCGGGGGTCTCCACCCGGATCCTGACCGCCTCCCCCGCGCGCAGCTCGGCGATGGCCCCCTGGGCGACGAGCCGCCCGGCCCGCATGACGGCGATGTGGGAGCACATCTGCTCCACCTCGGCCAGCAGATGGGAGGAGACGAACACCGTCGTCCCCTCGGCGGCGATCTCCTTGACCAGGCCGCGCACCTCGCGGGTGCCCTGCGGGTCCAGGCCGTTGGTCGGCTCGTCGAGGATGAGGAGCTCCCTCGGGCCGAGCAGCGCGCCGGCGATGGCGAGCCGCTGGCGCATGCCGAGCGAGTAGGCCCGGTAGCGCTTGCGGGCCGCGGCGGCCAGGCCCACCCGTTCCAGCGCGTACCCGATCCTGGCCGAGACGGTGCGCGGGTCGGCCGACGGGTCGGCGGCGTCGTAGCGGCGCAGGTTGGCCTCGCCCGACAGGTAGGGGTAGAAGGCCGGTCCCTCGACCAAGGCCCCCACCCTCGGCAGCACGCCGCCCGCCCCGCCGGGCATCGGCGTGCCGAGCAGCCGCCAGTCTCCCGCCGTCGGGGACACCAGGCCGAGCAGCATGCGGATCGTGGTGGTCTTGCCCGAGCCGTTGGGGCCGAGGAAGCCGAACACCGACCCCCCGGGCACGGCCAGGTCGAGGGCGTCCACGGCCACCTGGCCGCTCCCGAAGCGCTTGGTCAGCCCGCTGGTGACGATGGCGAACCCGTCGTCGGCGGGGAAACCCGGCGCTGGTCTTTCGGCCGTCAGCACGGCACTCCCGGCCGTCCCGGCGCCTCGGGCCTCGCCGGTTCCGTTCTCCGGGGCGGCGCCGGTCCGGTTCTTCCCGGTCCCGCCACTCCCCGCGTTCTGGACGATCGACACTTCTCCCCCACTGCTCGTCGGTCGCGGGACGGCCACGCGGCCGTCCCGCCTCATCTCACGCCCAGCACGTTCACGGGCGCCCACGACCGTCCATGAACGTGCTGGATTTCCCGAACATCCGGTGGGGCCCGGACGGCGGCGTCCCCGATTCGCGCCGCCGGACCCCACCCCCGGATCCCGTACGCGGGATCCGGGGAGATCGGCCGGGAGCCCGGCGCGGGCGTCGAGCTCCCGGCACCGGGCTCACTTCCGACCGGCCGCCTCGGACAGCTTCTCCGGGGTGACGGCGCCGACCAGCAGGCGGCCGTCGTCGGTCAGCAGCGCGGAGACCAGCTTGGTCTGGATGACCTTGCCGCTGCCCCACGTGCCGCTGATCGGCTTGGCCGACTTCAGCAGGGCGTCGGTGATCGCACCGGCGTCCTGCTGTCCCTCGGGGGCCTCACCCCGCGGTGCCGAGGTCAGCTTCTCCATCTCGGAGGCGGGGATCACCGCGACCGTGGTCCAGCCCTCGCCGACGGTCCTGGCCTTGCCCTTGATCTCCTCGCCCTCCTTGAGCCTCTCGCCCGGCTGGGCCCCGTGCTCCCCGGCGAGCTCGCCGATCGACGCCTCCTCGACCTTGGCGCCCGCGGGCGGGGTGAAGGTGAAGTTCTCCGCGGCGGGCGGGGAGAACGTGACCGAGGTGAAGCCGACCTCGAAGGCGGGCTCGGCCGCGTTCCTGGCGTACACCTGGATCCGCAGCGGGACGAAGGTCTCCCCGTCCAGCGCCAGCTTGACCTCCCTGACCAGGGACGAGGTGTCCTTGGGGGCGAGGACGAGCTGGTAGGCCGCGCGGTCGGCGACCTTCTCGGTGTTGGTCACGCTGACCGCGGTGTCGGCCCCGATCCGGCCCAGCAGTTGCCGGGCGAGCTGCTGCGGCGTGGTCGCCGTGGGCAGCGCCCGGTGCGCGTCGTCCGGCCCCCCGTGCCCGAGGCCCTTCTCGCCTCCGGTGCCGTCCGCGTCCCCCTTCTTGATGCGGGTGGCCTTGTTCGTGTCGCTCTGCCACATCCACACCTGGTCGCCGTTGACGATCAGGTCGGTCTCGCTCATCCGCCCGGGGAGGGCGAAGCGGACCTTGTCCTCGCCGCCGTACCAGACCTTGAGCTCGTGCGAGCCCGCCAGCAGGGCCGCGGGCGAGGATCCGCCCATGCCCGACACGGCGGGCAGCCCGGGTAGCCCGAGTGAGGCGGTCTGCATGACGGTGCCCGACATGGGCTTCAGCCCGGCCTGGCTCGCCTGGGCGGCGCTGGCCAGCAGTTGCTCGGCGGTACGCTCCGGCAGTGTGGGATCCCCCTGGACGGCGGCGATGACCGGTCCGGCTCCGATGGCCCCGGTGACCAGCGCGATCGCGGCGACCGGCACGGCCCACCTCACCGCGCGGCCCCGTCTCGCTTGCTCAGACATCTCATTCCTCCACGGTATGCCGTCAATCCCTGTCGACAGCAGCTTGCGCGACGGGTCCTGTGCCGAAGCTGAGACAGACTGAGAGGGTTCACAGGGTTCTCAGCCGCCTCTCAGGCCGGGTGGCCGAGGATGGACGCGTTCGAGGTGGTGAAAGGGGCAGTCATGCGGGTTCTCGTCGTCGAGGACGAGCGGAGGATGGCCGCCGCCCTGCAGCGTGGTCTGCAGGCCGAGGGGTTCGCGGTCGACCTCGCGCACGACGGGGAGGACGGCCTGCACCAGGCCAGGCACGGCGAGTACGACGTCGTGGTGCTGGACATCATGCTGCCCAGGATCTCCGGCTACAACGTCTGCAAGCAGCTGCGGGCCGAGGAGAACTGGGTCCCGATCCTGATGCTGTCGGCCAAGGACGGCGAGTACGACATGGCCGACGGGCTCGACCTCGGTGCCGACGACTACCTGACCAAGCCGTTCTCGTACGTGGTGCTGGTGGCCAGGCTGAGGGCGCTGCTGCGGCGCGGGGCGAACCGGCGCCCGTCCGTGCTGAGGGCGGGGGATCTGGCGCTCGACCCGGCGCGGCGGCGCGTCACCAGGGGCGAGACGCCGGTGGAGCTGACGCCCAGGGAGTTCGCGCTGCTGGAGTTCCTGCTCCGCCACCACGACGAGGTGGTCTCCAAGACGGAGATCCTGGAGCACGTCTGGGACACCTTCGACACCGATCCCAACGTGGTCGAGGTCTACGTCGGCTACCTGCGGCGCAAGATCGACGTGCCGTTCTCCAGGAACGCGCTGCAGACGGTACGGGGAGCGGGATACCGGCTGGCCGGCGATGGCGGCTGATCCGGCCCCCCGGGACCGCCGGGATCCCCGGAACCGTCAGGAGCCCCGTGACCTCCAGGAGCGGTCCGTCGGCGGGGCGGGCACGGGTTCCCGTACCGGCGCCGTCCCCCCGGCCGACGCGGTCGCGCACGGGGGCGGGCGCGCGGTCGGCAGGTGGCGGCGCAAGAGCCTGCGCTTCCGGCTGACGGCGGTCGCCTCGGCCGTGCTGGCGGTGGCGCTGGTGGTCTCGGCCTACGTGATGATCACCGTGCTCGGCAACGCGCTGCTGACCACCATCGACGAGTCGATCTACCAGCGGGCCAGGGAGACCGTCTCGCTGGCCGACGCCGGGCGGCTGCCCAACGAGATGACCTCGCCGGACGGCACGCTCCTACAGGTGATCGACGGCGCGGAGCGGATCACCCACACGACCACCGGCACCGACAGGCTGGTGCCGCTGCTGGACGCCGGGGAGCGGGCGGCGGCGATCGACGAGGGGGAGGCGCGCTTCCTGGACGGCAAGCCGTACGGCATCCCGCACATGCTCCGAGTCCGGGTGCTCAGCGCCGACCGGGGGCAGACGGTGATCGCGGCGCGTCCCTTCAGCGAGGTGCAGACCAGCATCTCCACGGCCGGGCACGTGCTGATCGTCGGCACGCCGCTGCTGCTGATCCTGCTCGCGGGGGCGAGCTGGGTGATCATCGGTGGGACCCTGCGGCCGATCGCGGCGCTACGCCGGGGCGCGGACGAGATCACCGGCACCGCCCGCTTCCGCCGCCTGCCGGTGCCCGAGGCGCGCGACGAGGTGCACAGCCTGGCCACGACGCTGAACGCGATGCTGGCCCGGCTGGAGAAGGCCGGTATCCGGCAGCGGGCCCTGGTCTCGGACGCGGCGCACGAGCTGCGCAGCCCGCTGGCGAGCATCAGGCTCCAGCTGGAGGTGGCGCTCGGCCACCCCGAGGGGCAGGACTGGCGGGAGACGGCCGAGGGCGTGCTGGAGGACACCATGCGCCTGTCCAGGCTCGCCGAGGACCTGCTCTCGCTGGCCCGCCTGGACGAGCGCGGCGGCACGCCCGCGCGGGGCGAGCCGGTGGAGCTGGACCAGCTGGTCTCGCAGACCGTCGAGCGGTACGGCGAGGCCGTCACGGTGCGGATCTCCGGCCAACCGGACGTGAGCCAACCGGACGTCAACCGGCCGGACACCGACCGGCCGGACAGCGCGCCGGGGAGCGTGACCACCGGCGGGCCGGAGAGCGGGTCCGGCGCGCTCACCGGCGAGCCGGAGGGCAGGCCGATCAGGGTCACCGGGGACGCGCTGGATCTGGGCCGGGTGCTGGTCAACCTGGTCGACAACGCGCTGCGGCACACCTCGGCCCCCGTGGTGGTCGAGCTGCGGGCCGAGGGGGCCGACGCCGTGCTGACCGTCACCGACGACGGGCCGGGCATCCCCGAGGCCGACCGGGAGCGGGTGTTCGACCGGTTCACCCGGCTGGACAGCGCGCGCAGCCGCGACGAGGGCGGAGCCGGGCTGGGCCTGGCCATCGTGCGCGAGACGGTCCACGCCCACGGCGGCGCGGTCCACCTGGAGGACGCCTCCCCGGGCCTCCGCGCGGTCGTACGGCTTCCGCTATCTTGACCGAGGCTTGTGAATCATCCGCTTGGCCGGGCGATGGATCGGGACCTAGCGTCACATGCATGACTTCCGGTGACGACAGCCGACGGGAGCTGATCCTGCGGGTCGCCACCAGCCTGTTCGCCGCGCTGGGGTACGACAGCACGTCCGCGAGCCAGGTCGCCGAGGCCGCCGGGCTGAGCGTCGAGGCCCTCGGCGCGGAGTTCGACGGCAAGCGGGAGCTCTACCTGGAGATCATGGAGCGCGAGTACCGGGCCGAGCGGGCGTCCCTGGTGAAGGCGCTGGAGGGGATCTCCGCGGTGACCCCCGAGCAGACGGCGCTGGTGATCCACCGGGTCATCGACCACTACCTCGACTTCTGCCTCGCCCATCCCGAGTTCCCCTCCCTGTGGATGCACCGGTGGCTCGCGGACGCCAGCGACGTCACCGAGCTGGAACGGAGATACATCCAGCCGCAGATCGACCTCGTCTCCAGCGTGATCACTCCCGCGATGGAGGCCGGGTACGTGGACGCCGACGTCGACATGAAGTACGCCTTCTGGTCGGTGGTGTGGTGCGTGCACGGCTTCTGCCAGGGCGGGGTGCTCGACCGGGACGGCAACCGCCAGGACGCGGAGGATCCCGCCGTGCTGCGGCGGTTCCGCACCTACCTGCACAAGATGGTCCACCGCGTCGCCGCCCTGCCCGGCCCCCCTCCTTCCTGACCGGGCTCCCCGGGTCTTTGTGCCCCCGAGCGGGCCCTCGCCATGCCCGGCCCTCTCCCTCCTGAACCACGGCTCCCCGCGCCCCCGCTCCCCCGGAGGTCGAAGCGATCGTGGGCCCTCGCCCTCCCCGCCGGGCCATGGCATTGTCCGATCATCCCCGTACGGCACGATTCGTGTGATGCTGGCACTTCCCCGGCGGCCCCCTGCGGGCCGCGTCCTTCCGGCCCGCGTGAGCCGTACCCCCGAGGAGACCGATGAGCCTGCCTGACAAGGGCCGCAGCACCGAGGAACTTCTGGCCGAGATCGCCCGGCTCAAGCGGGACGACCTGCCGGTGCGCGGCGGCAAGGTGACCGCGTACGTCTACGACACCGGACGGCCCGAGGTGCACGAGGCCGCCGCCAGGGCCTACTTCGAGATGCTGGAGGTCAACACCCTCGACCCGACGGCCTTCCCGAGCGTGGTGGAGATGGAGAAGCAGGTCGTCGGCGCGGTCGCCGAGTTGCTCGGCGGGGGTTCCGGCGTCTTCACCAGCGGCGGCACCGAATCGGTCATGCTGGCGGTGAAGGCGGCGCGGGACTCGCGGGAGACCGGGGGGCGCCCCCGGATGGCGGTCCCGGTGACCGCGCACCCGGCCTTCCACAAGGCCGCGCACTACCTGGGGCTCGCGGTGGACGCCGTGCCGGTGGACCCGGTGACGTTCCGCGCCTCCCCCGGGGGCGTCGAGGCCGCGATCACCGAGGACACCGTCCTGGTGGTCGCCTCGGCGCCGTCCTACCCGCAGGGCGTGATCGACCCGATCGCCGAGATCGCCGGGATCGCCGCCGCGCGTGGCGTGCCGTGCCACGTGGACGCCTGCGTGGGCGGGTGGCTGCTGCCGTGGCTGCGCGAGGCCGGGGCCGACATCCCGCCCTTCGACCTGTCGGTGCCCGGGGTCACGTCGCTCTCCTGCGACCTGCACAAGTTCGGCTACGCGCCCAAGGGCGCCTCGGTCGTGCTGTTCGCCGACCCGGCGATGAGGCGCAGGGCGTACTTCGCCTCGGCCTCGTGGCCCGGCTACACGGTGATCAACGCCACGGTGCAGAGCTCGAAGTCCGCGGGCCCGCTGGGCGGCGCGTGGGCCACCTTCCAGGCGCTGGGCCGGGAGGGCTACCTGGAGCTCGGCCGCACCACCCTGGCGGCGGCCCGAGAGCTCCGCGAGGGCATCGCGAAGATCCCGGGGCTGCGGGTGCTCGGCGACCCGGAGTCGGCGCTCGTCGCCTTCGGCTCCACGGGGGACGACGACGGGGTGGACGTGTTCGTGCTGTCGGACGAGGCCAGGAAACGCGGGTGGTTCCTGCAGCCGCAGCTGTCCTACGCGGGTATCCCGGCCAATATCCACATCACGGTGACCGGGGTGACCCTGCGGGGCGTCGAGGCGATGCTGGAGGTGATCGCGGAGGCCGTGGAGGCGGCGCGCGAGCGGGGTCCCGCGGAGCTGCCGGAGGGGCTGGTGGAGCTGGTGGCGGGCCTGGATCTGGACGCGCTCGACGACGCCGCCTTCGGTGAGCTGGCGGCGGCCGTCGGCGTGGACCTGGGGGGCTCGGGACAGCCGGAGATGGCCGTGGTCAACGCGGTGCTCGACGCCCTTCCCGCCGACCGGCGAGAGGCGATCCTGATCCGCTTCCTTTCTGTTATCTACGCCTGATTCCCCAAGTACAACTACATAACAAATTGATTTACTTGAGTCATGATATTGCGGTAAATATCATGCTGGCCGACGATGGGGACGCTCCACCGCCGCCCGGAATCCCCGACCGGGACGCCGGGCCCACCCCCTCCAGGAGGTCCGCGAACATGAGCAAGGCCCCCGCCATCCGATTAGCGGGCTTGGTCACCGCCGCACTCCTGCTCGCCCTCGGGTCGGTCACCCCGGCCTCGGCGCAGCAGCACACGGGTTCCATCGCTTCCACCGGTTCCATCGTCAAGGCGGACAGCGCGACCGCGCTCGCCGACAGCTACATCGTGGTCCTCAAGGGCCAGTTCAGCCGCGCCGACCGCGACCGCCAGGCGCGTGAGGTCGCCGAGGGCGAGGGCGCGCAGGTCAGCGCCGTCTACCAGCGCGCCGTCAACGGCTTCGCCATCCGGGCCAGCGAGGAGCAGGCCCGCCGGATCGCCGCGCGGCCCGACGTCGCCTACGTCGAGCAGGACCAGGAGTTCACCCTGGTCAACCAGGCCGTGGCCTCGTGGGGCCTGGACCGGGTCGACCAGCGGAACCTGCCGCTCGACGGCAACTACACCGCGCCGAACACCGGTTCCGGCGTGCGGGCCTACATCATCGACACCGGTATCCGGGTCACCCACTCCGACTTCGGCGGACGGGCGCAGGCCGGGCGCGACGTCTACGACGACGACAACGACGTGGCCGACTGCAACGGCCACGGCACCCACGTCTCGGGAACGGTCGGCGGCGGCCAGTACGGCATCGCCAAGGCC
This sequence comes from Streptosporangium oxazolinicum, assembly GCF_039537505.1. Classification (NCBI taxonomy): domain Bacteria; kingdom Bacillati; phylum Actinomycetota; class Actinomycetes; order Streptosporangiales; family Streptosporangiaceae; genus Streptosporangium; species Streptosporangium oxazolinicum. Next base: position 359,075 of record NZ_BAABAQ010000005.1, on the reverse strand, counting down.
GTCACGCTGGTCGGCGTGCGAGTGTTCGGCTGTGGCAGCAGCACCTCCACCTCGATCATCATCGAGGGCGTGGACTGGGTCACCGCCAACGCGGTCAAGCCGGCCGTGGCCAACATGAGCCTGGGCGGCAGCGCGAGCGCCACGCTCGACACCGCGGTCTCCAACTCCATCGCCTCCGGCGTCGTGTACGCGCTCGCCGCGGGCAACGAGAGCACCAACGCGTGCACCCGCTCCCCCGCGCGGGTTCCCGCCGCGATCACGGTGGGCGCCACCACCAGCACCGACGCCCGCGCGTCCTACTCCAACTTCGGCACCTGCCTGGACCTGTTCGCCCCGGGGTCGGCCATCACCTCGGCCTGGAACACGAACGACACCGCCTCCAACACGATCAACGGCACCTCGATGGCCTCCCCGCACGTCGCGGGCGCGGCGGCACTCGTCCTCAGCGGCAGTCCCACCGCCACCCCGGCGCAGGTGCGCGACACGATCGTCACCAACGCCACGCCCGGCGTGGTGACCAACCCCGGCACCGGATCGCCGAACCTGCTGCTGTACGTCGGCGGCGGCGGTGGCCCCGGCCCCGGCCCCCAGCCCACCGTGGTCTACTCCGACGACTTCGAGGCCGAGCGCGGCTGGACGGTCAACCCCGGCGGCACCGACACCGCGACCACGGGCCGCTTCGAGCGAGGCGACCCGGGACAGACGTCGAGCGGCGGCGTGACCACCCAGCCCGGCACCACCCCCAGCGGCATGTACGGGCTGGTCAGCGGTGCGGCGGCCGGGGCGAGCGCGGGTGACGGCGACATCGACGGCGGCGTGACGAGCGCCCAGTCTCCGGCGATCACGCTGCCCGCGAGCGGGACGCTCACGCTGTCCTTCTCCTGGTATCTCGGCCACCTGAACAACGCGAGCAGCGCGGACTACGTCCGGGTCCGCGTGGTCGGCACGACCACCACGACCGTGCTGAACCAGGCCGGAGCCGCGTCCAACCGCGCCGCCGCCTGGGCCACCGCCACGGCCAACATCTCCGGCCACGCCGGGCAGGTCGTCCGGGTCGTCGTGGACGCGGCCGACGCCTCCGGGGCGAGCCTGGTGGAGGCCGGGATCGACGACGTCAAGATCACATCACAGTAGACCTTCCTGGAGTGCGAGGCGCGCCCCCGCCTCGCGATCGGGCCACCCGTTCCCCCCCACGGGTGGCCCGATCCGTTTCTCCCGGACTCCGGCCCGTTCTTCCCCGGGCCACCGGATCTGGCCACCGGATCGGCGTCAGGCCGGGTCCGACGCCGATCCGGCTCGCCTCCCGGCCTGTCGGGACAACGGGACGACGGACGACGCCTTACGAGAGCCTGACGCCGCCGACCACGGCCACCAGGCGGGGCTCGTCACCGGCGGCCACCTCCAGCTCGGCCCCGAGCGCGGCCAGGTTCGCGGCGACGGCCGCGGGGTCGGGATGGAGGGCGGTGAGGGAGGTCAGCTCCACCACGGGCAGGCCGCGCTCCGCGGGGTGCGTCGTGGCCCCCCAGTCGATCAGGAACGGGACCAGGCCGTCGCCGGTGTCGCCGGGCGACGACGTGAGGCGCCACTCCAGCAGTTCCCCCTCCGGGGTGCGACGCGACATCGGGTGGACGTCGCCCGGCTCGTAGCCGCGCTCGCGGGCCCGCGCGACGGTCGCGTCGAGGTCGGCCGGGCGGATCGCCCAGGTGACCAGGCGCGGGCCGGGCAGCAGGTCGAGACCGAACGGCCGGGCGAGGCCGGGATCCGGCTGTTCGGGATCCGGGCCGATGATCTCAAGGTAGCGGCGCCCGCCCAGGCCCAGCAGGTAGTTGCGGGTGCCCAGGCCCACGTGGCGCCCGCCCTCGGCGGGCTCCGCGCCGAGCAGTCCGGCGAGCTCCCGTACGGTCGCGTACAGGTCGGGGGTGGCGTAGACGAGGTGGTCGAGCAGTTCTTCCGGCATGGGTCGGGCTCCCGTCCGTGCGTGCGGCGGGCGGCTCGGCGCCCGCGGTGGAGGTGTACTCGCGGTGCGGTGCGAGGCGGGCGTCGTCACCGGCGTCTCACCGGCACTGTCACCGTCACCGGCGCAGTCTCCCGACGGTGGCCAGGGCGGCGCGGGCGGAGGCGGCGTCGTGGACGCGGAAGACCCGGGCGCCCTGCCAGGCGGAGACCGCCAGCGTGGCCATGGTCCCGGCGTGGCGCTCGTCCACCGGCAGGCCGCCGAGGGTCTCGCCGACGAAGTCCTTGTTGGAGACCGCGACGAGCACCGGCCAGCCGGTGGCGACCATCTCGTCGAGGCGGCGGCTGACCTCCAGGGAGTGCCAGGTGTTCTTGCCGAAGTCGTGCGCCGGGTCGATGAGGACCGACTCCCTGGGCACCCCCGCGGCGACGGCGCGCTCGGCGAGGTCGACGGTGTAGCCGATGACGTCGGCGACCACGTCGGCGTAGGCGATGCGGTGCGGGCGGGTGCGCGGCGTCACGCGTCCGGCGTGCGCGCAGACCAGGCCGATGCCGTGCCGGGCGGCGACCCCGGCCAGTTCGGGATCGACCCCGCCCCAGGTGTCGTTGAGAAGGTCCGCGCCCGCCTCGGCGACGACCTCGGCGACCTCCGCGCGCCAGGTGTCGACGCTGACGATGAGCCGGGGGTGACGACGCCTGACCTCGGCGACCAGGTCGGCCACCCTGCGGATCTCCTCGGCGGGATCGACCTCGTCGCCGGGACCCGCCTTGACGCCGCCGATGTCGACGATGTCCGCGCCTCCCGCGACGGCACCGTCCACCGCTTCCAGGGCTGCCGCGAAGCCGTACGTCCTGCCCCTGTCGAAGAAGGAGTCGGGGGTGCGGTTGACCACCGCCATGATCGCGAACTCGCCGGGCCGGAACTCACGGCCGCGCAGGCGCAAGATAGTCATCGAGACCGAGCCTATAGCCCGGTGTCGGAGAGGACGGCGCTCCCACCTGCGCCGCCTCTGGGGGAAAACTGGGGAAAACCGATGAGCCTCGGAGCTCCTACGCGGCCGACCCACTTTCGGCCACGGACAGGAACTCCTGGGCGATGGCGGGCAACCGCCGTCGCGCGTGAACGATGGCGATCACCCGGCGGACCGAGGGATCGAGGGTGCGGACCACGAGCCCGGCGCGGGCGGCCTGCTCGGCCATCCCCCGGTACCAGAGCATCGAGGCCGTACCCGAACGGACGGTGCTCAGCCAGTTGCCGCGCTCGTCGAGCTGCGTCGCCACCACGGGGGCCACACCGTGCTTGGCGAAGAGCGCGTCGAACTCCCTGCGCCGGGAACTGCCGGGGACCGGCAGCACCAGCCGCATGCCGTTGAGTCTCCTCATCGGCACCGGGTCGGGCAGGTCCACGCCGGGCGGGGAGATCAGCACGATCTCCTGGCGCTCCAGCGGGTGGCTGACCAGATCGGTGGGGACGGGCAGGTCCGTCAGGCCGAGATCGGCCCGCTGGTCCCTGATGGCGCTCACCACGCCGTCCCGCCCGTCACAGCGGACGATGTGAATGCGTACCCCGGGATGTTCGGCGGTGTACGCGGGGAGGAGGCGTCCCGCCAGCCCCGGTTCGAGGCTGGGGATCGAGGCGATGCGGAGCTCCGCCTCGGACGCGTGGCCGTGCGTGGACAGTGCCTCGATCTCGCGGACGGCGTCGAGTGCCTCCCGGGCCAGCTTGACCACCCGGCGTCCCTGTGCCGTGACGACCACGCCACGTCCGGAACGTGCGAACAACGTCATCCCGAGCTCTCGTTCCAAATCCCTGATCGCACGGGAAAGGGCAGGTTGTGCGATGTACAGCGACCTGGCCGCGTCGGTCATGGTGCGATGCTCCGCCGTCGCGACCACATAGCGGAGCTGCTGCAGATTCATGACTTGAAGCTAGGTCACGAGCCCTGGATCGGTCCTGCACATCGCGGAGATCACCTCGGATGATTTCGGAATGTAATCGAATGCAGCGACATCCGTGACGGATGATAAATCAGTATGCTTACGCCCCAAATTCGGCAAAAGTCCGGACCTGTAGCTCATATCGGATGCTCGGGTTAACGGGGAGACAGCGTGACAGGCAACGGGCACTACCCTCCACCACCCCCTCCACCTCGGGGGCAACCACCTCAGGCACCACCGGCGTGGGCGGCTCAGGGCCACCCTCAGCCACCGCCACCGGGATATCCACCGCCGCCACCACCGGGACAGGGGCACCCGGCACCGGGGAGCCAGGGATATCCGCCACCGCCCGCGTACCCGGGACAGGGCCAGGGCCGGGGCCGGGGCCGGGGAAACCCATCGGCGCCCCCACCGAGACAGGTGGGACATCCACCGGCACCACCACCGGGACAGGTGGGACATCCACCCGCACCACCGAGACAGGGAAACCATCCAGCGTCGCCGCCGGGGCACGGGAGCCACCCGGCGTCGCCACCAGGACAGGGATTCCCTCCCGGATACGGGTACCCGCCCGCCCCCCGGCAGCCACCCCCGCCCCCGCCCGGCCGGGGGTACCCGCCTCAGGGCCATCCCCAGGGGCCACCGCGGAGCCACCCCCAGCCGCCACCGCCCCCGGGGTATCCTCCGCCGTTCCCGCCCCCGTCGGCGCGTCCGCAGCCGCCGCCGGGACAGGGATACCCGCCGCCCATGCGGCCCGGGGGCCAGGTGCCGTACGGCCATCCGGCCCCGCCACCGCCGCCGCCGGACCCCCGGCAGCGGCACGCCTACCCGCCGCAGTGGCAGCCGCCGCGTCCCCGCTCCGGCGGCGCCGGGGCGATCGTCGGCGGGATCCTCGGCGTGGTCGCACTGCTGTTCGTCGGGCTCGTCGTGATGGGCGCGGTGGCCAAGAACAGCCGCCGCTCGGATCCGGTCTCGCCGGTCGCGATCCCCCCGCTGCCCACCTTCCTGGACAGCAGGCCGTCGTACACGCCCACCGCCGAGCCGAGGCGGACGACGGCCTCCTCCGACATCTCGGAGGACACGATCGCGCCCCCGGCCAGGGTGCGAACGCTCAACACCAGCCTGGACAACAACACGCTCTACCGGGCGGGAGGGCTTCCCAGGGTGAACTGCCCGGCGGGATCGGCCAGCATCTACAGCCACAGCCAGCTCAAGGCGCTGATCCTCAAGACGTCCAGGTGCATGGACAGGGGCTGGTCCCAGATCATGCGCAAGCAAGGCATGAACTGGCGCCCGCCCGGCTACGCCCTCACCGCGACGAAGGGCCGCGGCGCCTGCGGCGACTTTCCCTCGCCGGGCAGCATGGTGCCGTACTACTGCCCGCGCAACACCACCATCTACGCCTCGACCAGGGCGATGGTGCGGGGGGTGGGCGACTCCGGCGGGTACGGCTCCATCACCGACTGGCACGGCGGGGTGATCAGCATGATGGCGCACGAGTACGGGCACCACGTGCAGCAGCTGTCGGGGCTGTCCGACACCTGGTGGCAGAAGTCGCTGCGCTCCAGCAGCCGGAGCGGGAAACTCGCGCTCAGCCGCCGGTTCGAGCTCCAGGCGACCTGCTTCGGGGCGATGTTCATGCGCTCGGTCGCGGCCAGCTACCCGGTGACCCCGGCCCGGCGCAACACCCTCTACTACTTCTACTCCCGCGTGGGCGACTGGCCCGGCTATCCCCGTGACCACGGCTCTCCGGCGAACAACAACAGGTGGTTCCGCCAGGGCTACGAGAAGAACAAGGCGTTCCAGTGCAACACCTGGTTGGCGCCCTCCTCGTCGACCTCCTAGCCGACGTCACGACTTAAGGGATCATTCACCACAGATTAGCGATCTGTCTGTCATGTCCAGGTATGGGGACTAGAATCCTGGCAAATTCCGTTCAATCGGGGAACCTGGCTGTTTTGGCAGGTAGACCGGGGCAAAAAGTAGTAGGAAGCGGTGTGACGATGCACCTTGGGCAAGACTCGGGGGATCTCGCCGGCGACAGTGGGAAACGGCGCCTCCGGCGCCGCGGCGGAGGCGCGGGCCGCGGGAGCGCGCAGGGTCCGGCCGAGACGCAGCCCCCCTCCGGCCCACCCGGTATGCCACAGGCCCAGGGCGCTCCCGCCGGGCAGGAGGCGCCCAACGGGCGCCGGACGGTCCCTGACCTGGGCAAAGGCGCACCGGATGGGCGAGGGACGCCTCCCCCGCAGCCCAGGCCCGGCGTACGGGGCGCCGCCAACGGGCAGGATGCGCCGCCCCTCGTCCAGGGCGCGCGCAACGGGCAGGGGACACCTCCCCCGCACGACGTACCCAACGGGCAGGGGACGCTCCCCTCGGTCGGCGTACGCAACGGACAGGCCATCACGCACAACGGGCAGGAAACCCTCCCTCCCCGGGGGGCGCCCGAGAGCCGGACGGCCTCCCCCTCACCGGCCGGAACGGGTACGCGGCCCACTCCGGCCACGGGGCCGGACCAGGGCCAAGGGCCGGGCCAAGCCCAGGGAACGGACCAGGGCCAGGCGACAGGCCAGGGGCCGGGGCAGGTCCAAGAGCCGGGCCAGATCGGGGGGGCCGCCGGATCTCCCCCCGGCCCGCCCGGACCTTCCGACCCTCCAGGCCCTCCCGGGAAGCGGCCGCGCTTCGCCAAGCCGCTGACGGTCGGCGCGCTCATCGGCTGGACCGCGCTGTCGGCGATCCTCCCCGGCGCGGCGCACCTGCGGTCGGGACACCGTCGTACCGGATACATCCTGCTCACGATCTTCGGCGCGCTGCTGCTGTCCATCCTGGTCGGCGCGCTCGTCCTCAGCGGTGAGGGGAACGCCGGTTTCCTCGCCCGCGACAGCACGCTGATGACCGGGGCGATCCTGGCCATCGCCGGTGCGATCGCCTGGTTCCTGCTGGTGCTCTTCTCCTACGTCTCCCTCGGGCCCCACCGGCTCAGCGGCAGGGGGCAGATCGTGTCGGGCATCGCGGTCGGCGTGCTGTGCGTGTCGGTGATGGCGCCGTTCGCGCTGACCGCGAGCACCGTGATGACCGGCAAGGAGACGGCGAACGCCATCTTCGCGTCCTCCGCCGACAACCCCACGGCCGTCCCCGTCAAGCACGAGGACCCGTGGGGCGGGCGCAAGCGGGTGAACTTCCTGCTCGTCGGCGGCGACGGCGCCGGGAACCGGGAGGGCGTGCGGACCGACAGCATGACCATGGCCAGCGTGCACGTCGCGACCGGCAACACCGCCATGTTCAGCCTCCCCCGCAACCTCCAGCACGTCCGCTTCCCGCCCGGCACCGCGCTGGGCAAGCGGTTCCCCAACGGTTTCATGCGCGAGCTGCCCAACGGCGGCCTGCTCAACGAGGTCTGGCAGTACGCCGAGGACCACCCCGAGCTGATGCCCGGAGTCAACGACGGGCAGCGGGGCCCCCGGGCGCTCATGGACGCCATCGGCTTCACGCTCAACCTGAAGATCGACTACTACGCCCTGGTGAACATGTTCGGCTTCGCCCACCTGGTGGACGCCATCGGCGGCCTCAGGATCAGGGTGGAGCGCGACGTCCCCTGGGGCGGCCTCTACGGCACCGCCGGGACCATCAAGGCCGGATACCGGAAGCTCTCTGGCGAGGAGGCGCTCTGGTACGGGCGCTCCCGTGTCGGCAGCGACGACTTCTCCCGGATGGCCCGCCAGCGCTGCGTCATCGGCGCCTTCGCCCAGCAGGCCACCCCGTCGGTCGTGCTCACCAACTTCGCCAAGATCGCGGGCGTGGCCAAGAAGATGGCCAAGACCGACATCCCCCGCGAGCTGCTGGAGCACATCATCGAGCTGGGACTGAAGGTCAAGGACGCGAGGATCGTCAGCCTCCAGTTCGTGCCGCCGGAGTTCTACACCGGCTCCCCCGACTGGCAGAAGATCCGTGCCGCGACCGCCAGGACGCTGACCCAGTCGCTGCGGCCCGCCCGCCGCCCCCAGGCAGCGACGGCCTCCCCCGGCATGAGCGGTGCGACGCCCGCCGCCACCGCCACGACCACCAGGCCGACGGCGGCCAAGCCGAGCCAGACTCCCACCCCGAACGGCAAGTCCGAGGCCCAGTCCCTGGACGAGCTCTGCGGATTCTGACCACCCCGCACGGTCGGCTTCGCCCCTGAGCCCCTGAGCCCCTGAGCCCCTGATTCTCTGACCGCCCCGCACACATGTGGCCCGCCCTCCACGAAGGAGGACGGGCCACAACGCTTTCCCCGGGCTCCGGGGTCCTGGAACTGCTCCAGGACCCCGGAACTCCAGGGCTGCCCGAGGCTCAGCCGATCTTGACCGCTCCGGTCGTCCCGACGCCCCCGGCGGTCCCGCCGGTCCTGGGCAGCAGGGCGAAGGCGCCTAGATAGACCAGGCCCGCCACGATCAGCAGCGCCTGGTAGCCGATGACCAGCGCCAGATACTCCAGACAGCCGCCGACCATCGCGCCCAGCAGGTTGGCCCCGAAGGACACGGTGGCGTCCGCGGAGTCGGCGAAGCGCTTGGCGAACACCACGTTGGCCGCGAAGATCGGCAGGAACGCCACGATCACGGCGACCACCGCGCGCAGCGGCAGCGGCAGGCTCAGCAGCCAGGAGTTGGGCACCAGCCAGGCCAGGACGAGCCCGGCGACCAGCACGCCGTACATCACGGGCAGGGACGGCACCCTGAAGCGGCGTGTCACCTCCACCGCGGCGAGCACGGCGACCAGCACCCCGCCGAACACGATCGCGTTCACCACCCAGGTGGTGCCGAACAGCAGCGCGAACCCGGTGACGCTCTTCGTCTCCAGCAACAGGAACGCCACACCGAGCAGGAAGAGATCGGCGTACGGGCGCATGCGCCGGTACGGACCGGCGACGGCCCGGACGGCGAGCAGGCTGACGATGAGGATCAGGCCGAGGGTGATGATGTAGATCTGCGGGATCGTCCGGTCCTTCAGATAGAGGAAGGGCCGGTCGTCACTGGCCGGGGGCGGGGTGTCGGCGGTCGCCCCCGCCCACTCGGAGCCGCATCGCTGCGCCTCGGTGGTGAGCCCCGCGGTGATCACCGCCTGCTGGCCGGTCTCGCTGACGATGTCGACGCAGGGCTTGTGGCCGAAGGCGGCCTGCATGGTGGAGCCGAGGCGGTCCACCAGCCAGGTCTCGCGGTAGTAGTTGTACATCGAGAAGGCGCCGCCGGGCTTGAGGTGGTCCCTGGCCGCCTCCATCGCCTGCTGGGTGAACAGGTAGCTCTCCAGCCGCAGCGAGCTCGCCCCGGACACCAGGGTGAGCGAGTCGGGCAGCGCGAAGAGGATCAGGTCGTACTTGTCGGAGGTCCGTTCCAGGAAGGCGCGGCCGTCGGTGACGTGGGTGGTGACCCGGGGGTCGCTGTAGGGATTGTCCGGGTGGTACGAACGGCCGAGTTCGAGCAGCTTGGGGTCGATCTCCACGGCGTCCACGTGCTTGGCGCCCTTCGACAGCGCGATGGACACGTCGGTGCCGCTGCCCGCGCCCACGATCAGCACGTTGTCCAGCTTGCCGGAGGCCGCGCGCTCGTACGGGAGGGCGTACTGGCGCTCCCACTCCAGGCGGCTCTTGGCCGGGGTGGCCTGCTGGTGCGGGATGCCGTTGACGTCGATGTTCATCAGCGGCACGTCGTTCCAGTAGCCGCGCACGTAGGTCACCTTGTAGTAGGGCGACCACAGCGCCCCGGCCGTCAGCGTCTCCGTCGCGAGGACGCCGACGACGATCAGCGACGGCACCAGCAGTGCCGCCCGAGCCCAGACCCTGCGGGGCCAGAGCAGCACCGCGTAGGCGATCGCGGCGATCGTGCCCCACACCACCGGGGGCGCGCTGAGGAACGACAGCGCGGTGAACAGCGCGATGCCGCTGAGGCTGCCGATCAGGTCGTAGCGGTAGGCCTCCAGCCGTTCGAGCTCGGGGAAGCAGCGCCCGACCAGCTCGGCCGGGCCCATCAGCACGATCGCCGCCGCGGCGAAGATCACCGGCAGGATCAGCCAGGGGGGCGGACCGCTGGCGCTCAGGCTCGTCCAGTACAGGACCCCCTCGGTCTGGCGGTCCACGGTGACCGGGAAGAGCCACACGATCAGGACGAGGGCGGCGAGCACGATCGGCGAGTAGTACGGCTGCCGGGTGCTGCGTCCCACCCGGAGGAAGCCGAGCCCGATGCCGAGGAAGGACCCCAGCAGGACGAAGTTGGTGAAGTAACTCAGATGAACGATGTTCGACCCGGTCCACCGGATCAGGGCCAGCTCCAGGAAGAGCATGAAGCCACTGGCCACTATCAGTCTGGGCCGCGTGCTCAGCCAGTGTGTGTGCCGGACATCGGGGTTGGGGGGCGGCTCTGCGGTCATGACGCCCAACGCTAGTGACCGTCACTCGCGCAGGGAAGGAAATCCACGTCTGTCGTTTGTGCGGATTGCATCATATGAGTCCAGATAGGGGGTGGTTTTAACGGCTGGACGCGGCCGAGGGGGATGCAGGAACGTGGTGGAACCCGATCCCCTCGAGCCCCGGTGGTGCACATGCGGGTCCTGCTCCAGCTCCGTCCCTCCCCCGACGTCGTCGCGGCCGTGGCCGACCCCGCGGTGAGCACACCGGCGGCCGACGTCGCCGACGCGCTGCCCGGGGTCGTCGTGGATCCCTCCTTCACCCCGGTCCTCGCCCCCCGCCCGGTTCCCGTCGCCGGGGGCGACCCCCTCTCGCTCAACCAGCCGCTGACCTTCTCCTTCGCCGACAACGAGGCCTTCGTCCTGGTCCGCGGGGAGATCTCCGACGACGAGATCTCCACCCGGATCACCCTGCTGCCCGCGCTCCGTCCCGACGTCGTGGGGGTCTTCGCCGACCCGGTGATCGAGCGGGGTCTCACCTGCGGCGGAGCGCCCCCGGTGGGCGACTGGCGCGACGTGGAGCGGCTGCTCGGCGTCACCGAGCTGGCCCGCGAGGGCCTCGACGGCTCGGGCGTCGCGCTCGCGGTGCTCGACACCGGCGTCAACGCCGCGCACGTGGCCCGGAGCCTCGACCGCGCCGTGACCCTCGACGCGCAGCGCAGCTGGAAGCCGTCGGGGGTGCGGGGCGAGGCGGGCGAGTTCCCCGTCGACCACGGCACGATGTGCGCCTTCGACGCGCTTCTCGCCGCCCCGAGGGCGTCGCTGATCGACGTTCCCGTGCTGCTCTCCCGGCGCCCCGGCGGCAGCGCGCTGGACGGCCTGCTGTCGGACGCGGTCGCGGCCTTCGCCCACCTGCGCACCGTCCTCGAAGCCCAGCCCGCCGCCTCGCGCTCCCTGGTCGTCACCAACAGCTGGGGCTCCTTCTCCCCCGACTGGGATTTCCCCGCGGGCCATCCCGGCAACTACTCCGACAACCCGGCCCACCCGTTCAACCTGATCGTCTCCAGCCTGGAGCGGGCGGGCGCCGACGTGCTGTTCGCGGCGGGAAACTGCGGGCGCGACTGCCCCGACGGCCGGTGCGCGTACGCCAACCGGCCGATCACGGGCGCCAACTCCCACCCGCGCGTCCTGTCGATCGGCGGCGTCGACATCCGTGGCGAGCGGGTCGGCTACTCCTCGCAGGGTCCCGGCCGCCTCACCGCCCGCAAGCCCGACCTCTGCGCCTACACCCACTTCTCCGGCTCGCGGGCCTTCGGCGACGACGAGCCCGACTCGGGCACCTCGGCCGCGTGCCCCGTCGCCGCCGGACTGGTCGCGGCCGTACGCACCCTGTGGCCCTCCTCCCGCCTGTCACCCGCCCAGCTGCGCACCCTGCTCCGGCGCACCGCCGACGACCACGGCGACATCGGGTTCGACCACGACTACGGCTACGGCGTCCTCGACACCGCCGGAATGCTCGCCTCGCTGCGCCGCCGCGCCAAACGCGTGGCGTGAGCGCATGCTCCTGAAGCGGCGGTGGGTCATGGAGGGCCCGGCGGTGTCCGGGTCGAGGGAAAGGCTCAGCCCGCCTCTGGACACCGCCGGTCACCGGCATTAGCGCATGCGCGGGCGAAGACCGGACGGGATGAAGACCCATCCCTATCTACTACGTACTGCCGTAGACGGCCTGGCGGTTAGAAAATCGAGATGGTGTGGCAGTGGTGGGCCAGGAACGAGCTCACGCCGGGAATCACCGCCACGGCCACGGGGCCCGCGAGCAGGACGGTGACGGCGGCAAGGCCCGCGACGCGTTCGCGGCGCCGGAGGGGGGCTGCCGGGCTGAGCATGCGCCTGACACGAGTGAGGGCCGTCTCGCCGCCCGCGCCCAGCGCGAACGCGGGCGCTCGCCCGGTGGCGAGCCGTACCAGCGCGGCGGCGATGTGGAGACGGCAGTGGTGGCGGGCCGCGACGTCGTCGGCCAGGAGCTCGACCAGGCGTGCGACCTCGCCGCGGGCTCGGGCGAACAACGGCAGACGGGGAAAGGCCCGGCAGAAGGTTTCGGCCGCGGCCAGGAGGAGGTGATGGCGTCCCCGCAGGTGGGCCTGCTCGTGGGCGAGGACGGCCGCCACCTGTTCGGGGGCCAGGGAGTGCAGCGCCGCGGTGGTGATGACCGCCCTGCCCTCGCGGCCGGGCAGGCAGTAGGCGGCGGCCTCGTCATGATCGAGCACGACCGCGTCCAGTGCGCCGTCGCGGCGGCCGAGGAGGTTCAGCATGTCGGCATGCCGTCGGCGCTCCCAACGCGCCCTGACGACGATGGCCGCCCCGCAGTAGGTGAACCTGGCCACGATCAGCCCGGCGCCGAGCAGAGCGGCGCGCGTGCCCGGGGAGCTCAGTGGGGCACCCTCGGAGAGGATGTCCGCGCACGCCTCGAAGAACGCGGCCAGGCCATGGCCGATCACACTGGCCGGGATCGCCACGGCGAGCGCCGAGAAGACCATGGAGGCGAGTGCGGAGGCGCAGGCGGCCAGCCAGACGCAGATCGCCAGGCGGGGGGCGCGCTGGGCCCATTGGCCCCGGCTCAGCAGGCGGGGCAGGACGACCACCGCGACCATGGCGTACAGGGCCAGCACGGCGGCGGTGATCACGCGCGGCCCCCGGGCGGATACACCTTGAGTGCGGCCTCGAGCGCGACCGACTCCTCGGGGGTCAGCCGCTCCAGGAAGTGCACCAGCGTGGCCGCCTGGTTGCCGCTGGAGGCGAGGCTGCTGCGCATCAGGTCGGCGGTGTAGGCCTCCCTGGTGGCCACCGTCTCGTACACATACGCCCGGCCGACCGCCTTCCTGCGAAGCAGCCCCTTCTTGTGGAGTTTGTCCATCACCGTCATGACGGTCGTGTAGGCGATCTCCCGCTCACGGCGAAGATCTTCGAGAACGTCCCTGACCGACGCCGGCCGGTGATACGACCACAGGCGCTCCATGACCGTGGACTCCAGGTCTCCCAGACCACGCATCGTGTGAGACTCCCATCTACCAGCGAGTCGTTCAATGCTACTGGCCGTCGTAGACGCCTGCCATGCGTTATCCCTGCCAGGGCACGCCTGCCACAACTGGAGGATTCGGCCGACCGGCGGTTTCCAGCACCGGTCCCAACCTCCTCGCCGAAGCCGTCGACGAGCGATGCGACCGACGGGCAAGGAGGCGGGATTCCGGCTCACGCGCATCCCACAGTGGTCATGAGTCCGGATTCGACCGGCAAGGCCGCGAACGCCTGGCCACCCGGCCGGAGGTCACCCTCCACGCTCGTGCTGTCACCTTCGAAGGCCGCCCGTCTCCGCTCCCGAAGGAACCGATGGGGAACCGATGACGACCGAGACGCACCGTCCACGGGGTGAAGCCCTGGCATGCGCCGATCGCCCATCGCCTCGGCGTCCACCATCTCGCCATCGCGCTCCTGCGACGAAGCCGCTCTAGGAGGCGCCGGTCGGCGAGACGTCGGCCAGCGCGTAGCCCGCCCGGCCCACGGCCGCGCGGATCTCCTCGTCAGAGAAGCCCGCTCCGGTGACGGTGACGGCGCCGGTGGGCAGGTCGACCTGAACGTCGCTCACGCCGCCGACCTTGCCGATCTCGGCGGAGACCGAGGAAACACAGTGCCCGCAGGTCATCCCGCTGACCCGGTAGACGCTCCCGGTGGTCTCCACCTGCGCGGAGGTGCTGTCCGCGGTGGCGCACGCACATGCCGTGCACATAGGGTTCCCCTCTCCCGTGTACCCCGGTGGGGTACATTGGTTTGCGACTTTAACATACCCCCTGGGAGTTAAGACGGAGTGCAGGACATTGATCAGCCAGGAGACCGGCACTCGCGTCCGGATCACCGCTGAGGCTCTCGCGTGCCGCGGAGACGATGTCGGCGATGTCGCGTTCGGCGTCCGCGTACCGTCACGGCAACGGTCAGGACCGATCAACCGGTTCGGCACCTCGTTTCCCGCGACGGCGTTTCCTGCGACGGCGGGGATCAGCGCCGGGCGAGCAGTTTCCGCATCCGCTTTATCTCCGCCCGCTGAGTGGCCTCAATGGTCGTGGCCAGTTCCTTGGCTTGCGGGTCGGATCCTCGGGCCCGCTCGGTTTCGGCCATCGCGATCGCCCCCTGGTGATGAGTGATCATCATCCGCAGGAACATGCGGTCGAATTCCCTGCCCCTGGCCGCGTCGAGCCTCTTCATGTCCTCGCCGGTCATCATCCCGGGCATGTCATGTCCCTGCATTCCCCCCGAAGGTGTCGCGGGCTTGCCCCACCGCGCCAGCCAGCCCGTCATAGTGGTGATCTCCGCCCCTTGAGACTTGTCGATCGCGGCCGCCAGCTTCTTGATCTCCGGGTCCTGGCTGCGCGTCCGGGCCAGCCCGGCCATCTCCACGGCCTGCCTGTGGTGCTCGATCATCATCTGGGTGAAGGTCACATCCGCCTCGTTGAAGGAGGCACCCGGCCCCTGGGTCGGGGAGGCGGCCGGAGCGTCGGCCGGGCCGGTGAGCCCGGCCGTGACGTCGCCGCCGCTCGCGCAGGCGGTGAGGAGGGCGAGCACACCGGCTGCCGCGATGACGGCCGGAGCGAGCCCGCGGGGCGAAGGTCGGTCGATGGGCATGGGTGTGGCTCCTTCTGGTTTCTCGAATACCGCCGGACCTCGCCGTCGCGGGCAGGTCTCGGGGACGTGCCGCGTACGCGCTCGTCGTGGATGCGGGTCATTCGAAAACCGTTCGAGGCGCGGCCCTTACATGCCCGAAAACATTCGGGCAACACGACCTGACCTGCGGATTGTGTTGGACGCGGTCGAAGTTTGACGTTCATGAGCACGGGCTGGGAGCCGAGGAGGCGCGTACCGGGAAGGCCACCGGATGGTCACACGCCACCCTCCACACCAGCGACCAGATCCGCTCCGGCGCCTCCACCGGCACGAGGGAAGAGGTCTTCTACTACGGCCAATAGTCATTTTGTTCGTCCCGCGACCCCTCGCTCCCAGGTGAGCCGACAGCCGGTCAAGTCTCCGAGCAGGCTTCGAAGACCCGTGCTGAGCAGCGACGATGCGGCACGAAGCGTTGCGGGCGAATCCGTGGCCTCACCCGAACGCCAAGCAGGGCCGCCTCGCATCAGCACGGAAATACGGAGTAAGAGATGAATGACCCCTGCTGTTTCTGTAGCATTTCGCCCGACATCGGGACAAGGAAAGGCATCACACAGTGGTCGTTGCGGGCATGCCGGTGCGAGTTCGACGGATACCTGTGGCGGCGGGAGTCGTGATCGCCGTCCTGCTGTCGCCGCTCGACGCAGCGGTCGCCGAGCCACGGCCCACCCTCGCCCAGGCCAGGGCGAAACTGGCCAAGCTCAACGACCAGGCCGGCAAGGTCGTCGACCGCTACAACCTGGCCGACGAGCGGTGGAAGAAGGCGAAGAAGCACTACGACAAGCTGAACGAGGTCTACGGTCAGCAGCGAGAATCAGTCGAGGCCCTGCGCCGCAACCTCGTCACGCTGGCCGTCAGCAGTTATCAGGCCGGTGGGCTGAGCGGCGGGGCGGGGCTCATGTCCAGCGACGACCCCCGCTCACTGCTGAGCGGCATGGCCGCGGTCGACCAGATATCGGCAGGGCACGCGCAGTCGCTGCGTACGTTCGACGCCGCCACCCAAGCCCTCAAAGCGCAGCACGGCAAGGCCAAGGACGCGCTGAGCGAAGCGGACAAGGCGCGAGACACACTGGCCAAGGAGAAGAGCACGACCAAGCGTCTGATCGCCGAACAGACGAAGCTGCTGCGCAGGCTCGGCGCCTTCCGGGTCGGCGACCCCAACAGCGTCGGCGTCGCCTACACCGGCTCGGCCTCCGGCAGCGCCAGAACCGCTCTGCAGTTCGCCTACGCGCAGATCGGCAAGCCGTACCAGTGGGGCGGGGAGGGGCCGGGATCGTACGACTGCTCGGGCCTGACGCAAAGCGCCTGGGCCAGGGCCGGGGTCGGCATCCCCCGCACCACCTACGAGCAGTGGAGCTGGGGGGCCGGCAGGCGGGTGCCACTGGATCTGAACCAGTTGCAGCCCGGTGACCTGCTTTTCAGCAAGGGCCTGGGGCACATGGGCATGTACGCGGGCAACGGCAAGATGGTGCACGCCCCCCGGACCGGCGACGTCATCAAAGAGGTCGACCTCGACGACTACTGGTGGGGCCGCCTCCTTGGCGCCATTCGTCCCTGACACCGCTCCGGCCTCCTGGACCGGGCCGCGTACGGGCGGGAATCGGCGTGGCGAGATGTTCGATACGCCCAACCCGGGCTCTTTCCAGCGGTCACCAGCCGCAGGGCGACTGCGCTGGGTTGTGGCCCCCTGGCTGCTCCCTCTCCTCGCCCTCCGCGACGTCGAGGGATGGTGACGTGGGTGTTCACCTGCAGCCAGGGGGGTTGTGGCCCCCGATAGGGCGGCGGTCAGAGACAGACCGTCCGGGGAAGGGTCGCCCTACCGGAGGAGCTTTCGGTGGGCTAGACGGGCAGATCCCGGCTCGGCCCATCCGGTTCGCCCGGCCGGACATGCCGGTGGTCCCTGTCCTGGTTCGCCAGGTGGGGCGCCGGACGGAGGTCGTGGACCTGGACGATCAGCTGGGTGGCCAGCGCGCGGCGAAGGAGGTGCGGCTCGTTCAGACCCACCAGGACGTTGTGTTCTCCCGTATGAACAGGTCGCCCGTCCGAGCCTGGGCGGAACATGTCCGCCAGGACGGCGGCGGGCTCGCTGCGGGCCACGGTGTAGACGGCCGACGACACGTGGAGCTGGGGACACATGCTCAGTGATTCGGGGATGCACGCCCGGCAGGTCGCGGGCGCGCTGGTGTAGCCGCTGTCCGGCACGTCGGGGATGTCGCGGAACGCGGTGGCGGTCATGATCCACGGAATGCGCCCGGTGCCGGGGTCGGTCGCGGCCTGCCCGCAGACCTGGCACAGGTCTCTCACCATGCACCTCCACTGGCGCAGCGTGTTGAGCATGCGCCACTGCGGCGCCCCCCGGCGGTTGGTCAGAACGCGGGCACGCAGCACCCCGTCGACCATGTCACCCCGGCGCGGGTCGTCGTAGGCGAGCCGCAGCCTTCCGAGCGGGCGGCGGACGAACCGCAGACGTTGCGGTACGGCCTCCTCCGCGTGCGCGATGACGTAGGGAACACGAAGCGGTGCCGACGCGGCGCCGGTCATCTCGTCTCCCCGTCCGGCCCGATCGACCATGCCACTCGCACGGCCGGGCACCCCGGTCGAAGGTCTTGGAACATCGCTACGGTCACGTCGGCCGGGGCACCCGCGGGACTGCCCGTGCGGCGTGCCTCAAGGGTGTCGTCCGGATGCTTCGTCACGTCGGACTCCGGGACCTCCCGCCTCATGCCCTCTCCTCCGAGAGCGCCGCGAGAATCAGGTCCACCACCGCGTGAGGCTGGTCGGCGTTCACCAGCTGAGCCGCGACCCCCACCGTAAGCAGGGAGACCACGTAGCAGCCGGAGCGCGGCCCCACGGTCACGCTCGCCACCTCCCGGCCGTCGCGCTTGTGCGCGATCAGGTGGGGGACACGACGGGTGCACTGCCCCAAAGCCCATGGCTTGCCGCCCTCGCTCAGCTTCAGGACGATCGTGTGAACGGCGTAGGAGGGAACCCCCTTCGCGTTCAACAGCCGTTGCACGACCCCCAGCGCCCTGTCGTGCTTCTCCGCCGTCTCATCACTTATGGCCTCTTCTGCACGCTCCTCGGCTTTTGACGCGAGCTTCGCCATATCGCCCCCTGGGGTCGGAATCATCAGATTCGGACGGAGAGGACCGTACTCCTCTCTGTCACCACGACCCTACGAAGCGCAAGGACGGGAAACGTTCACAGCTTCCGTGAACAAATCGTTCGAATGAAGCTCAGAGAGCCATTCGCGCTTCCAGCGCACGCAGCTTTTCCGGGACGATGCGATAGCGAGGACCCAGCTGCCTGACCGTCTCTCTCGCCATAGGATGGAATCGCGTCATTTGTGGTGCGATCCGCTCGGCTTTAAGCACCCGATTGAGCGATTTGTCATTTTCGTTGAGCCACAGGTGCGCTCTGGCCATGTCGATCTCGTGGTGTGCCCTGCGCTCGCCGTAAAGGCTGGTAGGCAGCTTGAAATCCGCATCCAGGCGAATTGCCGTGTCGTAGTCGCCGAGTTCCGTCGCCAGCGCACAGCCGTGGATGGCCACATTGGCGGGGTTCAGTTGTAGCCCATGCGGGTCCAGCCGGTCTCGTGGTGCGATGCGCGCCACCGTGTCAGCCGCATGGCCATGGTGGTCCCACGCTTCCGACGCACGGCCCATCCGTGCTGCGGATACGGCCGCACGAAGATGGAGTGACCCGTAGACCTCCAACCCTGTTGGTGTGGATTGGTCCACGTTGTTCACCACTCGGTTCGCCAGCGTCAGCGCGATGTCCCCGGAACCCAGCGTGAGGAGCAAGGTCGTCCGCGACAGGGAGACGAGGTGTTGGAGATGCGGATCATTGGCGCGTAGCGCGGCAGCCGCTCCTCGCTCGATGGCGACATGCGCCAGGTCGTTGTACCCCAGACGACGCGCCAGAGACACCACCAGGGCGTAAGAGTGATGCAACAGCCGCCACGCCCCCGGGAGGCCTGACTCCAGCGTGTGAATCGTCAATTCCTCGATCGCAGCCGGTAGGCGGCTGCCGACGGCGACGTGCGCGGCGGAGCCTTGAAGCTTCTGGAGCGCTGTCATCTCCACGGCCAGCACTTCGAGTGGGCGAGGAGGTATTTCCAGCTCAGGAGCGATATCAGCATACGCCAGAGCACGCCGAATGACGGGTATCGCCGCGTGTACGGCATCGGTGCGTTTATCTGACCCTCTGTACGGCTGGCCGTTGATTTCCGCCGCATCGACCCCGCAGGTTCTTGCCACTATCGCGACAAGTGACGGGGTGGCTGGTTTGTGACCGGACTCGACCTGTGCGATCAAGCTACGGGAGACATTCGCCTTGGCAGCCAGACCGTTCTGGGTCCATCCTCGACGCTTTCGCGCCCTGGCGATCCGGACGCCTGTAGGTTCCAGCTTGCCGCTACCCCCCAGGTCGGGGTCCCAGTCCATTCCGGTCATGCGCTTCTCTCCTCGCTTGACGCGACATCCTTACCATATGGTGTGCCCCTGCCAAGGGGATGAACATTCTCGGACACCCACACGGTGAAGGAGAGAAGTTAGTCGCCGATCAGGGCGCGGGGGATCAGCCGGTCGGGTCTCGTGTGTAGTTTGCGGTCTCAAGAAACATCTGTGTATTTCTGAGATTGATTCCACCCACGCGAAGCCCCCGAAGGGAAGAGAGCTTCCGCGATGGCGAGGAAGAGCGCGTAGCGTGATGCGTATGCTCCTGATCACCGTACGGCTCCCGCCCGACGCGACGCTCGCGCAGGCCATGCGGCGTCTGGAGTTACCGGAGGAAGACGTCGACACCGATTACGGCCTGGTGCTCATCGACCCCGACCAGGGTCTGTACGGCCTGCGGGTGAGCGAGTCCGCCGCCCACCGCGTCGCCCCCGAGGCGGGCGGGGGCCCCTACTCCGACCCGAGGATCGAGCCGTACGGCCCCTCGGGCTGAGCCCTTCCCATAGGAAAGCGCTTTCCAGCTGTCAACGAACACTTCGACGAATCGGGAAGCTTTCACGCGGACAGCCGCTCGCGAGGCGGCGGCTTGGCAGGTCTGGCCCTCACGGCGTGCTTCTACCGTGCTGTCATGGACACTCCGGATCTCCTCATCAGGAACGCCGCCCTGTGCGGCCGTCCCGGCAGGTGGTCGCCGGCCGCCACGGGCGGGCTCATCAGCCTCGTCGCCGAGGACGATCCCGGTTTGGCCCCGGCGACCGGCGTGACCCTCGACGCGGACGGCGCCCTGGTCACCGAGCCGTTCGTGGACGCCCACCTGCACCTGCGCAAGGTCCACACCCTCGACCGGGCCGGACCCGCCGCCCTCTCGCAGTACACCGGGGCCGCGATGAGCGCCATCGAGACGGCCGCCACCGTCAAGACCGGCCAGACCGCAGAATCCGTCCTCGAACGCGCCAGGCCGGTGCTCCTGGAGTCCGTACGACAGGGCGTCCGGGCGGTACAGGCCTTCGCCGACATCGAGTCGAGGCGGCGCGGGTCGTCGGCCTGCCCGCCCACCGCCTGGAGCCCGGGGCTCCCGCCGACCTGGTGATCCTGGAGGAGCGGACCCTCCGCGAGGCCCTGACCGGCCCGCGCCGCCCCGCCACGTCGTCGTCGCGGGCCGGGTCGTGGCCTCGTCCAGCCTGCACACCTCCTCCGGACCCGGTGTTCCTCTCCGACGGGCGCGGACGCCAGGCGCCGTACGGCCGAGGCGGAGAGACCGGCACGGCGGCGAACGAGCGACGCCGGGAAACCGGCAAGGCCGCGCGCGGGCGAGGCCGGGGAAGTCGGCGCTCGGGCGTCGTGACGGCCCAGGATCGGCGGGATTCTGCCCACGAAAACGGGCGCTTGAGCGGAGACGATCTACTGAACTCTGGCGGTCCGGCCGCGGATGGCATCCTGTCGGGACACGAGCCTCCGACGGAGGCCGGTAGCCGAACGTTACCGATCACCCCTTTTCCGCTCCTTTCTGCTACCGCCGGGTAATCTGACCGCCCCAAGGCTTTGGGATCCACTAGCAGACTCCCGCGACCCCCTCCACTTACCGTGAGGGTAGGTTACGCATCGTGTCGGCGTCGTCCTCGACGCCGCACGGCGCTCCGCCAGCCCGGGGCATCGCCCGGGGCTCGACCGATTCGACACCGATTCGACGTGGAGTGATTTGCCATGACCAAAATCAGAAACGCCCTCGCAGCCGGAGCCGTGATGGCCTCCGCTCTCGTCGTCCCCGCGGCGATGTCGACCTCGTTCGCCGCCGCGGACACCCTGGCCATGACCACCCCGACAACTCTCACCTTCCTCCTGAAGCCCTGCAGCGAGCACAAGAACCCCGACAGGTGCCGCGCCCGTCGCGAACTCAGGCGCGAGTACAGGCGTGAGCTCGGGCTCACGTGCAAGAGCGACCGCAGACGCGAATACCGCCGCGAACTCAGGCGCGCATACAAGCGCGAACTCGGCCTCACGTGCGCGAGCAACCGCAAACGCGAATAC
>NZ_BAABAQ010000005.1:0-337521 GCF_039537505.1 Streptosporangium oxazolinicum | reverse complement strand
ATACAGGAGCGAGCTCAGGCGTGAGCTCGGACTCACATGCAAGAGCGACCGCAGACGCGAATACCGCCGCGAACTCAGGCGCGCATACAAGCGCGAACTCGGCCTCACGTGCGCGAGCAACCGCAAACGCGAATACAGGAGCGAGCTCAGGCGTGAGCTCGGACTCACATGCAAGAGCGACCGCAGACGCGAATACCGCCGCGAACTCAGGCGCGCATACAAGCGCGAACTCGGCCTCACGTGCGCGAGCAACCGCAAACGCTACTACTGAAGCGAGCGCACCGGCGCCGACACCGGCAGGGGCTTCGGTATCGGCGGCAGGATCAGCGACAGCGTCGGCGGCAGTGGTGTCGTCCGGGGAATCGACAACTGACGGGGACCGACAGGTGACTGACACGGCCACCGGCGGTCAGGAAGTCAGAAAGTTGTCGCTGTAAGCGCGAGCCACACGCTCCTCCCCCCGTGGAGCAGGCTTCGGCCAGACTCGCGGAAGATCCGCCTCGCGACGAGCGGCCCGACCCATCGAACATCCGGGTCGGGCCGTTCGCCGTCCCGTGCTTGGCGAAATCGTCCATGTGCGCCCGCCGACCGTGAAACGACACCGGTCGACGTGGAATCCCCCGCCGCCCCGTACGTGGACGGACTGGGTCCTGTTTTGTGGATCACTGAGTGTTGAATGGCGCGACCGGCGTCTTGGGCCTCGCGGGGTCGTCGCACTGCGCGCGCATCACGCTCAAGCCGTGGTTGATCGGAGCTTCGCCCCAAACCCCAGGTGAGAGGCCTTGCGGCCCCTCACTCTCCCCGGCCGTCACCCCGTTCGCCTGACGCCACAGCGATCGTGTGACTGGATAGAGCACGTGGTTCGTCGCCATGAACTGACCGATGACGCCTGGACGCGCATCGCCCCGCTGCTTTTGGCCACCCCCGAACGCGGTGGCCGATGGCGCGATCACCGTCAGGTACTCAACGGCATCGTCTGGAAGATCCGCACCGGCGCCGACTGGCGCGACATCCCCGAACGATACGGCCCCTGGCAGACCATCTACCAGCGCTTTCGCCGCTGGTCATCTGACGGCACCGCGGACCGCGCTTCTCGGCGGATCGAAGCCGTCGGCCGCCATTGGACGACCCTGTTGACCTGGGACGACAGCACTACTTTGCGGCTGGGCGTAGCTTTAGGAGTCCGGGGCCGTCACCACGGTCGGCCACGGCGACGCCTGGACGGAGTACCGGGTCGTCAGTACCGCCATGCTCGGCGCCGCCCCGGCCGACCGTGTCGTGAGAGTCAATCCTCTAGCGTCAGGTGAGCTGAGTCAGGCGATCGGTCCCTGGTATGCCATCCAGAAGTCGACAGCTGCCGCCCGCGGATGCGGTACGACTGCGGTGTCGTCACCGAACCGCATCACCCGGCCGGGCGCCTGTTCCACGGTGGGCCAGCCGGGCAGACCCGGTGCGTTCGGGTCCCCATGGCGTACGAAACTGATCCAGTACGCGCTCATGGCGTCGCGCAGCCGGTAATCCGCCGGCTCGTAGTCCGGACTGCCGCCACGGCTCAGGTTGTCGTACGCGTACATCACCTCCGCCCCGTGATAGGCCCCAAACTTCTGGAGGCCGATTTCCGGCGGCACGCGTGTGAAGAAGTAGAGATAGGCCGCCGATTCGCCGGTCTGTGTCTGCAGCCGCGCCCAGCGGTGCATGCCGCGGGTCATGACGCGGTCGGTGTCGGCGCGCAGGCGTGATTGGAGCACCTGCTCCGGTGTACCGCCCGGATACAGGGCCAGGAATCTGTCGGCCTCTCGCCCGTACGTCTCCCGCACCCATCGCTCGTAGACGGTGACGTCCGTGTCAGGTGGGCTTGCCAGGGCGAGCGAGGCTTCGTCGGCGTTGCTGCCGACCAGGATGGGCACGTCAAGCTGTTCGCCCGCGGCGTAGATCTCCGCGGGTGGCCGGGCCAGGACGTGCCCGTCGACCGACGGGCGCCAATGTGACCTGAGCGCTTCAGCCGCCTTGACGACCCGCTCCACCGGCATCGCGCGCATCTGCTCGATCGTCGCCCCGCCCAATCGCTCGGCAAGACGCCGTCCGGCCTGCTCGGCCACGCCCCGGGTGTCGCCTTGGTCCCCATTGTCCGTGTCGCCGCTGGTGCCCATGCACGCGCCGCTGCCGGCGATGATGCCGTGCACCAGTCCCTCGGCCAGTGGCGTGGCGCCCAGAATGCATACGCTTTCGCCGCCGGCCGACTCTCCCGCGACCGTGATACGGCTGGGATCGCCGCCGAATTCCGCAATGTTTTCCCGGACCCACCGCAGTGCGGCCAGTTGGTCCAGGATTCCGTAGTTGCCCGAGGCGTTCAGCGTCGATTCCGCCGCGAGGTCGGGGTGGGACAGGAAGCCGAGCACACCCAGCCGGAAGTTCACGGTGACCGTGAGGATGTCCCCCCGTGCCGCGAGGGCCTCGCCGTCATAGAGCGGCAAGGCCCCGGAGCCGGTCGCGAAACCGCCGCCCGGGATGTAGACCAGGACAGGCCGGTTCGTGGCGGCGCTTTTGGTGCTTCGCCAGATGTTGAGAGAAAGACTGTCCTCACTGGTGGGATAGGGGTTGAGGAAGGTGTCCTCCAGCGGGACGTCCACGATCTGCGCGAGAGCCCGGCTTCGGAAGGAAGACGAGTTCTGCACCGGAACGGCGGAGAACCGGTCGGCGGCGAACACCTCGCTGCGCCGCAATGGGGGCTGCGGGGCGCGCCACCGCAGATCGCCGACCGGCGGCCGCGCGTACGGGATGCCGGCGAAGATCTCGACCGTTCGATCGTCATTGGAAACGCCCGTGACAGGACCTTCCCGGGTGCTGACCGCCGCGGTCCGCCGCGGTTCCTCGCCGCCGGCCAAGCGGGTCTGTGCCGGCGGGTAGGCGAGGACTGCCGTGGCGGCGACCAGAATTCCCGCCAGCAGCCACGCCCCGGCCTGAAGTACCAGCCGCTTCGGCCGCCACCACCGCGCGGTCAGGCCGAGCCCAGCCAACATGGCCGCGACCAGGGCCCATCCCCACCAGGGGCTGCGGTTTAACCAAAGTAGGCCGGAGGCGATCCCGGCCACCGGAATCAGCGGAAGCACGGGTGAAGTCAACACCGTGTTCCCGCCACATACTCAAGGATTCACACCGCCGAGTCGCACAGATCACTCGCCGTCTGCCGGTCTCCTAAACGGCTCGCCTCCACCCAACGGGAACCGCCCCGGCTACCGTCGCCGTCCATGGACGGAATCGCCATCATCGGCTGCGGCGGATCCGGCAAGACTGTCCCTGCCCGCCACCTGGCCGACTACCTCGGCTTGGCCGTCACCAGCCGCACGCGCTGTACTACGACGACCGCTGGAACCCGGCCCCGATGAAGAAGTTCGCCGACGCTCAACGCGAAATCACCCCGCGAGCTGTTCGGCAGCCCGCTGGACGACACCAACTGTCCCGGCGGCACCGGCGTCGATCCGCAGCTCCCGGGCGGCGCCTCCTGCTACGAAGTGGTCGGCGGCAACACCGCCACGGCGACGCGGAAACCGTTCGGCCCGGTGAGAACGAGGGCGTACATGGGACACGGGAAGTAGGACGGCCGGCACCGTCCGCGAGGCCGGCGGCTCCAGCCGCCGCCACTCCGCACGCGCCGGACCGCCACGGCCCGCGCACCGGCGGCACCGGTCCGGCGCCCACTGCCAGGAGATCCGGGGAACAGGACCTAACCCGCGGCGCGTTCCGCGAGCGGGCGCCGCCGCCGCGGGGCGGTGAGGTGACGCGCGCGGCACGCGGTTCCGGGACCCGCGACGTCCCCGTACGGCGAAGAGCGAATGACCGTAATGTCCCGCGACCCACGTAACAGATCCGGAACTTCACCGATCCGTTATGATCTTGGCTGTCTCAGCCCCTCCGACCCCCAGGAGCCCCCGTGCCCTCGCGCGAGCGTCTCCGCGCCCTGCTCGAAACGCACCGTTTCCAGCAGTTCATCATCGCCGTCATCGTGGTCAACGCGGCCACACTTGGGCTGGAGACCTCGGTCACGGTCGTCGAGCGGTACGGCACGCTGCTCACCGTCGTCGACCACCTGGCGCTCTACGTCTTCGTCGCCGAACTGACCGTCAAGCTGTACGCCTACGGCTGGCGGTTCTTCCGCAACCCGTGGAACCTCTTCGACGCGGTGATCGTGGCGGTCTCGCTGCTGCCCACGGCGGGCGGGCTCTCGGTGCTGCGGGCGCTGCGGATCCTGCGGGCGCTGCGGCTGATCTCCGTGGTGCCGAGCCTGCGCCGGGTGGTGACCGCGCTGCTCACCGCGATGCCGGGGATGAGCTCGATCGTGCTGCTGCTGGCGCTGGTCCTCTACGTCACGGCGGTGATGGGCACGAAGCTCTACCACGTCACCGCCCCGGAGTACTTCGGCGACCTGCCCACCTCGCTGTTCACCCTGTTCCAGATGATGACCGGGGACGCCTGGTCCGACATCACCCGCGAGGTGATGGCCCAGCACCCCTCGGCGTGGGTGTTCTTCGTGGCGTTCATGCTGGTGTGCACCTTCGTGGTGCTGAACCTGTTCATCGCGGTGGTGGTC
The DNA here is from genome assembly GCF_039537505.1 of Streptosporangium oxazolinicum. Lineage (NCBI taxonomy): Bacteria > Bacillati > Actinomycetota > Actinomycetes > Streptosporangiales > Streptosporangiaceae > Streptosporangium > Streptosporangium oxazolinicum. The sequence goes on along the minus strand of NZ_BAABAQ010000005.1, from coordinate 332,933 downwards.
AGCGCGATGGAGGAGGAGCACACCGAGGAGTCCGTACAGGCGACCGAGGAGCTGGGCAGGGCGGTACTCACCGAGCTGGCCACGCTCCGGGCCGAGGTGCGGGAGCTGCGGGACCGGGTCCCGGTGACGCCGGACGGCGTTCCGATCCCGGCCGCGAACGACGGCGCGAGAAAGCCCGCCACCCGGAGGGCAGCGGGCCGGCGCCGCGGATAGGTGCCAGGTCAGCGCGAGTAGAACTCCACCACCAGCTGCTCGTCCACCGGGACCACGATCTGCTCGCGCAGCGGGCGGCTGAACAGGGTGAACCGGAGGTCGGCGTGGTTGACGTCGAGGTAGGCGGCGATCCGGTCGTCCGCGTACACGCCCTCGGAGGCGGCGACGAAGGGCTGCATCCGGCGTGACTTCTCGCGCACCGCGACGACCTGACCCGGCTTGACCAGGTAACTGGGAATGTCGACCTTGCGGCCGTCCACGGTGATGTGGCCGTGGGCGACGTACTGACGGGCCGCGTAGATGGACGGAGCGAGGCCGGAGCGCAGGACCAGGGAGGCGAGACGCGTCTCCAGCAGCACCACCAGCTCCGCGCCCGCACGCCCGGTGCCGCGCAACGCCAGGTCCCAGTAGCGGCGCATCTGGCGCTCGGAGACGTCGTAGTACCAGCGGAGCTTCTGCTTCTCCATCAACCGCAGCCCGTAGTCACCGGTCTGCCGCCGGTTGGTCTTGCGACCGTGCTCACCCGGCGGATAGGGGCGCTCCTCGAAGTATCGGACGGCCTTTCGGGTCAGCGGCACGCCCGCCCTCCGAGACAGACGCACCTTCGGGCCGGTGTAGCGCATGCTCACTCCTCTGTGATTAGGTTTACCTTAGTTAGGCAAGGCTAATCTTACACAGCAGTATCTCCCGACCTCAAGGAGAGCCGGTTCATGCAGCCCGTCACCGCTCCGCCGATCCCCGAGCGGGTCCGCACTCTCGCCGCCACCGCCGCTCCCACCCACGTGTCCATCTCCGGAGCCACCGGCCCCGCGACGCCCGCCAAGGGCGGCGTGGACGGCACCGGCCGCCCCGTGCTGCTCGTCCTGCCGGGTGACCCGCTCTATGACACGCGGGACGAGCCCGTGGTGACCGTGGATCTGACGTCGAACCGCTCACTGGGAGAGCACGAACTCTCGCGCGGCCTGCTCAAGGTGCAGGGCTGGGTGCAGGCGGTGCCCCGGGCCGAGGTGCGGGAGACGGCGGTGGCGATCGCCGAGCGCTGCCCCGACGAGGCTCTGTTCGAGGTGCTGGAGGGGATGGACGGCCCCCGGCTGGTCCGCGTCGACGTCGGCAGGGTGATTTATCTCACCGGACCGGAGTCGGGCGTGCTGGACGCCGAGGAGTATCTCGGTGCCGCCCCCGACCCCCTGATGGGCGATGCCGAGCGCATGCTCCACCACATCAACGACTCCCACCGCAGGCAGCTGGAGACCGCGCTGGGCTCGCTGCTCGCCGCGCCGGTGCCGGAGGCCTGGCTCTGGGAGCTCGACCGCTTCGGCGCGACCATCCGCTGCGGCGTCGACGACCCGACCCTGATCCGGCTGCCCTGGCCCTCGCCCATCACCGACGCGGAATCCCTCGAACACGCCGTACGCTGCCTGCTCTGCCACCACTGACGGAACGGGCGAGCATGTTTACTCCCTGCTCCCGGGGAGAGGGGACCTACCGCAGGACAAGACTCCACAACGGGAGGACTGCACCATGGGTGCCGACGACAAGTTTGCCAACAAGGCCGAAGAGCTCGGGGGCAAGGTCAAGGAAGGCGCGGGACGCGCCACCGGCAACGAGCGACTCGAGGCCGAAGGCAGGACCGACCAGGCCGACAGCCACCTCAAGCAGGCCGGGGAGAAGTTGAAGGACGGCGCGAAGAAGGTCAAGGACGCCTTCAAGAGCTGACCTGAGACCATACGCGGCGGTGGGGGTCCCGGTTCTCCGGGACCCCCACCGCCGCGTATGGCTTCCACCTCACCGGAGAAGATCTCGAACTGGAGCGGATCCCGGACCGGACAGGTCCACGATTCGCGAGAGAGCCGGTTCTCCGGAGGCCGGATACCGGAATACAGGGAGATCAGTACCCAGGAGGCCAGTACCTGGGAAGCCAGGACTCAGAAAGCCGGGCCCCAGGAGGCTGGGACCCGGGAAACCGGGACTCAGGAGGCCGGGCCGACCTCCGGTTCCGGTGTTCCGTTGCCTGACGTGTCCTCCCCGCTCTCCTCATCGCCCTCGGCGGTCCCATCGGTCCCGCCATCCTCACCGGCCTCGGTGCCGGTCGCGCCGTCGGCCTCGGCCTGGGTCTTGGCCTCGCCCGCGCCCTCGGGACTTTCCTCCTCCGGGGTGCGGCGCGCGTCGTCGGGGTCCGCCAGAAGCGGCCGCTCGGGAAAGGTCGTGTCCGACCCCGACCGTTCCGCCACGACCCGGGTCTCGCCGTCGACGCCTCGCGGGCCCGCGGGCGGCGGATCCTTCTCCGGAATGTCACGCTCGGCCGTGTCTTCGCTCACCTCAGGAGTGTCCGTCATGCCGACCCCCTCCCCTGACAAAGCTCAAATATGTCGCCGGACAGGCATGGGGCCGGTGAGCCGGGTAGGAAAACCCTCGACGAAGGGAGCGAGATCATGACGGTCACCCGGTTCCAGGATCTGCCACTGGCCGAGCACGACAGGGCCTGGGACGGCGAAGCGGCCGAGAAGCGCGTCCGCTCGTGGTCGAACGCCGAAGAGGAACCCAACGCCCGGTACCGGGAAGCCCACGTCTGGTACGACGGCGACGATCCGGACAACTTCGGGAGCTACAAGCTTCCCATCGCCGACGTGATCGACGGCAGGCTCAAGGTGGTGCCGCACGCCATACGGGCCGCGGGAGGGATCATGCAGGGGGCTCGGGGCGGGGTCAAGGTGCCGAAGGAGGACCTCGGCCGGATCAAGGCCCACCTGGCCAGGTACTACGCCAAGATGGGCGAGACCGCCCCGTGGGAGTCCTGACGGGGTGACGCGTTTCGCGTTCGGCTTCGACCCGGTCTGGCGGATACCGCTGCTGCTGGTCGGGGTGAGTCCCGGCAGGGCCTTCGCCGAGGTGCGCGAGGGCGGGTTCTCGGTCCGCTTCGGCCCGTGGTCGCTGCGCACGCCCCTGTCCAATGTCGCGGGCACCACCGTGACCGGCCCGTACGCGCCGTGGAGGGCCATCGGACCGCACCTGTCGCTTGCCGACCGCGGGGTGACGTTCGGCACCAACACCAGGCGGGGCGTGTGCGTCCGGTTCCACATCCCGGTGCCCGCTCTGGCACCCGGCGGTTTCCTGACCCACCCGGGCGCAACCCTGACGGTCTCCGATCCCGAAGGACTGGTGAAAGCCCTCGGGCGGCCACCTGAGACGTGAGCCGGACACATGACGGAGGGGCATCCGGGTAAAGAGTGCGTTCCAACCAAGGAGGGAAACATGACGGCCGAAGGACAGATGCCGGAGGAGACGTCCGCGAGCGGGAAGCCCATGGTCGCGGCCACCCCGCGCGATGTCGCCCACATCCGCCTGGGCTCGTTCGCCCTGATAGCGGTGATCGGCCTCGGGGTGCTCGGTCTCGTGGCCGGGATCACCTGGCTCACCGTCGCGATGGCCGTGCTGGCCGTGATCGCGATCGTGGACATCGCCCTGGCGGTGCGCCGGCAGTCACGTGCCGCTCCGGGCACGACGACGGAAGCGGGCTGAGTCGCCGAGCGTCGCGCTCGCCCTCCACCCGCTCAACGTGGCGCTCCCGGTCTTCAAGCCGTTCGGCCGGACATCATACGGACGGCGACGACCGGCCGGACCCCGGCGAACGGTGGTGACACCACCGGCGCCGTGACGGCGAACGGCGCCGGGCGTGGTGACCACGCCCGGCGCCGTCGTGCCTCGGTCATTACCGTCTTCTACCGTTTCCGGGTTTACCAGTGCTGGAAGACAACCGGGCGGTAGAACGACTGGAAGCCAAAGGGCACGTAATTGTTGTAGAAACCGAAGGGCGCATAGCGAGGGTAGAACCCGAAAGGATTGAAGGGGTCGTAGATGTCGCGGCCGGTGACCACCGAGACCTGCTGGGTCGCCGCGCTCGCGCCGGCGGGCTGGGCCGACACCGCCATGCCGACGATCAGGGTGGAAGCCGCCAGGGTGCCGGCGACGAGAGCCTGCTTGAACATGAGAAATCACTCCGTGTCTGATGATTGAGCCCGGCATGCCGCCAGGACGTACAGAGCGCCGACCAGGTTCCAGGAAATATGCTGAATCGACGTCAGGTAAGACGCTAGTTCAGCGACATAACGACGTTCGCCCCAGAAAAGACAAAGCCTTGGTCCGGGATCATTCCGGGAAGGAAAGGTGGAGGTTACACCGAAACGGAGATCAAGGGCCTTCCGGGCATCCGTGCCCCGTCTGCCGCCCGCCCATCACGCTCTGTCGCGCCCCGCCCATCACCCCGTTCGTCACCCAGCCCGTCACACTGTCTGGCACCCCGCCCGTCACCCCGTCCGCCGCGCCGTCCGCTGCGTCGTCTGCCGCGCTGTCCGGCGCATCGGCAGCCGGAAGCGGCCGGTCCAGCCCAGCCGGTCCAGCAGATAGGCCACCCCGCGGGGGGTGTAGGACACCTGGAACCTCTCCGCGATCAGTACGGCGACGCGTGCGGTGGTCCAGTGGCCGTCGTCCCAGCCGTGGGCGGCGGCCCCCTCCTCCAGGGCCGTCTCCAGCCGCTCCAGCTGCTCGTCGGTGAGCTTACGGCCGCTACCGGCGCCCTTGGAGACCAGTGCCGCCCTGCCGCCCCGCTTCCAGAGCGCGTACCACTCGTAGGCGGACTTCCGGGTGATTCCCAGCAGCCGGGCCACCCGCGCCGGTGCGATCTCCCCCGCGAACATGTCCGCGGCCCGGAACCGCAGCTTTTCGCGCCTGGCCCGCTCCTGCGCGGACAGCCCACCACCCCTGTCTGAATATCTCATACTTTAAGGCTCTCACCTGGGCAAATAGGATCTAACAGGCACCCAGCCCGTGTCACCCCCGCGCTTCCCGGCCGGGACCGGCGAGACGGGCCCGGCCCGAAGTTCCGGGGACGCGACGGCGGCGCCCGCCGAACCCCCTGGCTCACGGGAGAGGCCGCCGATGACCTGCGGCCCGCCCCGCCCCCGACCCCGGCCGATCCCGCCAGGACGTTCGCGGGGAAGCCGGGCGGGGTTTCTCCCCGGTCAGCGGGGCGCGGGGATCCGGGCGGAGGGGTGGGCGTTCAGGAACTCCTCCAGGACGAGGGTGGCGGCCCCGTGGGCGACGGCGTCGGGACCGAGGCGGCCCAGGACGATGGAGGTCGCCGCGTACGGCTGGGACAGGGAGTTCGCGGCCGAGGCGGCGCGGATGTCGTCGAGCAGGTGCCGGCCGAGCAGGAGCCCGAGCCAGCCGCCGATGACGATCCGCTCGGGGTTGATGAGGTTGATCAGGTTGGACAGGCCGACGCCCAGGTAGGTGACGGTCTGGGTGATCACCGACGACCTGGACTCCACCAGCGCGGCCAGCTCGGCCTGCCAGTCGGCCGTCCGCGTGGGCACCCCGGCACGGTCGAGGATGCCCTCGGCCCCGATGTAGGCCTCCAGGCAGCCGCGTGCGCCGCACCGGCAGACCCGGCCGTTCACCACGATCTTGGTGTGGCCCCACTCCCCCGCGCTGCTGCTCACGCCACGGAAGGTCACGCTGTCGGAGACGATGGCGGCCCCGACGCCGGAGCCGATCAGCACGATCACCGCGTCACCGGATCCGCCGGAGCCGGGCACCGCGCCCGCGAGGCCGCGCCCCGCGCCGCCGGAGCCGTACCCCGGGCCGATCCCGCGCTCCTCACCGTCGCGCCCCCTGCCGTCGCGGCCCGGGTCGCCGCCACGGCGGGGGGCCGGCCACAGCTCGGCGCGGCCCAGCGCCTTGGCGCCGTTCTCGACGAACAGCGGGAGCGCGGTACCCGCGCGTAGGAGCGCTCCCAGGGGCACGCCGTCCCACCCGAAGGTCCTGGTGTGGATGAGCGCGTCGGGTCCGCCCTCGACGATGCCGGGGACGCCCACGCCGACGCCGAGGGCCTGGCCTGCGGGGACGCCCGCGTCGTCGAGGACGACCTCGATCCCGGCGAGGATGTGGCGCACCACGAGCTCGATCTGGTGCCTGGCGGGGCGCAGGGCGTACTCGACCCTGGCCCTCTCGCGCATTTCGAGGTCGAACAGCTCGACGCGCACGTGGGTCTCGGCGACGTCGACGCCGATCACGTAGCCGTACCCGGGATTGACGCGGAGGATGGCGCGGGGGCGTCCGCCGTCGGACTCGGCCTGGCCGGCCTCGACCACGATGTTCTCGGCGAGGAGGTCGCCCGTCATACTGCTGACCGTGGCGGCGCTGAGGCCGGTGAGCCTGGTCAGCTCGTTGCGGGTGAGGGGACCGCTGAAGTAGAGCGTTCGCAGCAGCATGGCCCGGTTGCCCTTGCGCACGTCGCGGACCGTCCTGCGCTCGGGCCTCACGATGGCCTACCTCCCCATGTCACGGCACATGGTAGTTGAAGATCTGAAGATATTCGCCCGCCCCCGGCCCTTCGGATGGCCCCTGCCCCACGGGTGACCTACGTCCGTCTTTCCTCCGTGTTACCAAAGCGTTTCTTAAGGGGACTGAACTTTTTTCACATCTTACATTATCGTCCGTTGCACCCCCTATCAGGAGGAAGAAATGATCAGGAGAGTCACAGGGGCTGCGGCCGGTATGGCACTGCTCGCCGGAATCGTCGCCTGCGGCGGCGACAACGGGACGGCCTCGGAGGCCACGACACTGACCTACTGGATGTTCCAGGACCGCACCCCCCAGGCGGGGGAGGTCGTCGAGAAGCTGCGTACCGACTTCGAGAAGGCCAACAACGTCACCGTCAAGATCGTCAAGATCCCCAAGGACGACTACAACACCAAGCTGGGCAGCGCCGTCGCCGCCGGGACCGTCCCCGACGTCGGCATCCTGGACCAGCCGCTGGTCGCCAGATTCGCGCTGGACGGCACCATCAAGGAGGTGCCCGCCGGTACGGTCGACGAGAAGATCTACTACGAGGGCGCCCTCAACACCAACAAGGTGAACGACAAGCTCTACGGGCTGCCGCTCGACCACACCGCGGTGGCGCTCTTCTACAACAAGAAGCTGGTGCCGACGCCTCCCAAGACCTGGGACGAGCTCAAGGCGACGGCCGCGAAGATCCACCAGGCCGACCCGAAGATCGCGGGCATGGTGGTGCCGAAGGGTGACGGCTACGGCGGCTGGATGTGGCCGGGCTTCCTCGGCGGCGCCGGAGGCTCCCTCGTCGACGAGAAGAACAAGAAGATCCTGTTCGACCAGCAGCCCGGGGTCGACGCGCTCCAGCTCTGGGTCGACCTGCTGCCCTCGTCGCCCCGGCAGATCACCGACTCGGACAAGCCCTTCGAGAACGGTCTTGCCGGAATGATGATCTCCGGTCCGTGGGACGTGGCCACCATCAAGGCCGACTTCCCCGACCTGGACTTCACCACCGCCCCGCTGCCGTACAAGACCGAGCCCTCCGGCAACATCGGCGGCGAGAACGCGGTGGTCTTCAGCAAGGGCAAGAACCCCGAGCTGGCGTGGAAGTGGCTGACCTACCTGACGAACGCCCAGAACAACACCACGCTCGCACAGGCGCTGGGCGGCTTCCCGACCAACATCGAGGCGGCCGAGCGTGACGCGGCCACGTTCGGGCCCGACCAGGCGGCGTTCCTGGAGCAGCTCAAGGTCGCCCAGGCCAGGCCCGCCCTGCCGGAGTGGATCCAGATCAACGACGAGATCATCGCACCCGCCCTTGAGGCTGCGCTGAGCGGCAAGGTCACCTCCCAGCAGGCACTGACCGAGGCCGCGGACAAGACGCGCGCGCTGCTCAAGTGGAACGGATAACGCGAAAGCGAGGCAAACGTGGCATCTCCGGTGCTGGCTGACAAGCCCGCCGTGACGCCTCCTCCCGGGCGGCGACACCGTCGCCCGGGTTTCGGGCGACGCGACCACGTCATCGGGTGGCTTCTGATCGCCCCCGCGGTGATCTACTTCGTCATCTTCCTGCTCTACCCCGCACTGGCCGCCCTCTACTACAGCTTCACCGACTGGAACCTCCGGACGGCACCGAACTGGGTGGGCCTGGCCAACTACACCGACCTGCTGTTCGACGACGTGAAGTATCCGCACTTCTGGAAGTCGATCCAGGTCACCCTGCTGTACACGGTGATCGCCGTACCGCTGACGCTGGGCACCGCGCTCGTCCAGGCGCTGCTGATCAACGCGATCCGCCGGGGTTCCAACATGTTCCGGCTGCTGTTGTTCCTCCCGGTCGTGACCGCCGAGGCGGCCGTGGGCGCCATCTGGCGGTGGCTCTACGACCCGCAGTACGGCCTGGTCAACACCATGATCGGGCTGGTCGGCATCCCACCGCAGAACTGGCTCAACACCCCCGACCTGGTCATCCCGGCGCTGTCGTTCATCGCCGCCTGGCAGTGCGGCATCTCGATGATCATCTATCTCGCCGGGTTGAAGGGCATCCCCGACTCGATCCGCGAGGCGGCGATCATCGACGGCGCGGGACCCGTCCAGCGGTTCCGGAAGATCGTGGTGCCGATGCTGCGGCCCACCACCTTCTACCTGCTGGTCACCGGGGTGATCGCGGCGCTCCAGGTCTTCGGCCTGGTGTACGTGATCTTCTCGGGCGGCGGCAACAGGAGCGTCACCGGCGGCCCCGAGCAGTCGGGCCTGACCTACGTCCTGCACCTGTACCTGTTCGCGTTCCGCTACGACGCGATGGGCGCGGCCTGCGCGATGTCGTTCATCCTGTTCGTCTTCATCATGATCATTACTGCGTTGCAGTTCAAGTTCGTCAAGCAGGAGGCGTCGTGAAGGCCGCGAGGAAAGTACGGCTCGCGCCCATCTACATCGCGCTGGTGCTGCTGGCCCTGGTGTCGGTCGTCCCGTTCCTGTGGATGCTGGCGACCTCGTTCAAGCACGGCTCGGACGTCTACACCAAGGTGCCCAGCCTGCTGCCGCTCGACCGCAAGACCGGCGAGTTCTCCCCCACCCTGGAGAACTACGAGCACGTTCTGCAGGTCAGCGGGCTGGGCCAGGCGTTCATCAACAGCGTCTGGGTCTGCCTGATCCTGGTGCCCGCCAAGCTCCTCGTGGACGCGCTCGCCGCCTACGCCTTCGCCAGGATCCCCTTTCCCGGCAGGGACAAGCTGTTCGTCGTCCTGCTCGCGGGCATGATGGTCCCCACGATCACCCTGCTGGTGCCGCGCATCCACGTCACCCAGGCGCTCGGCATGTTCGACTCCGGGTGGGGCCTGATCCTGCCCAACGTGGCCTCGGTGCTGGACATCTTCCTGCTGCGCCAGTTCTTCATGTCGCTGCCCTCCGAACTGGAGGAGGCGGCGCGGATCGACGGCGCGGGACGGATGCAGATCTTCTGGCGCATCATCATCCCGCTGTCGAAGCCGGTGCTGGCGGTCGTGACGATCACCAGCTTCATCTTCCACTGGAACGACCTGGTCTGGCCGCTGGTGGTGCTCAACGACCCCGAGCTCTACACGCTGCCGCTGGCCCTGCAGCAGCTGGCCAGCAGCGAGTCCGGGCGGGCGTACTACATCATGGCGGGCGCCGCTCTGGCGGTGATCCCGGTCATCGTGGTCCTGCTGATCTTCCAGCGCCGCATCATGCAGGGGATCGCGTTCACCGGGCTCAAGAGTTGACCCCTCCGCCGGTCGCGGGCGGGGCGCCGCGCGACCGCGAGGACATGCGACGGCTCGTGACCGAGCTGGTCGAGCCGCTGGTTCCCCGTTTCAGCCCCGGGCGGGCGCGCCTGCGGCTCGGGGCCAACGCGGCCCACTACGGCGACGAGGCCGCCGAGCTGGAGGCGTTCGCCCGCCCCCTGTGGGGGCTGGCGCCGCTGGCGGCCGGAGGGGGGTCCTTCGGGCACTGGGAGCTGTGGCGGCGGGGCCTGGCCGCCGGGACCGACCCCGGGCACGGGGAGTTCTGGGGGGCGGCGACCGACGTCGACCAGCGGCTGGTGGAGACCGCCGCGATCGGCCTGGCGCTCGCCCTCGCCCCCGAGGCCGTGTGGGACCCGCTGAGCGGCACGGAGCGGGACAACCTCGCGGCCTGGCTGCTCCACGCGATGACCCGCGAGACCGTCGACAACAACTGGCGGTTCTTCCCGGTGCTGGTGGGGCTCGGGCTGGACCGGGTCGGGGTGCGCTTCGACCCCGCGCCCAACCTCGCCCGGCTGGAGCGCCTGGAGTCCTTCGCCCTGGGCGGCGGCTGGTACGGTGACGGCCCCACCGCGCAGCGCGACTACTACGTCCCCTTCGCGATGCACTTCTACGGCCTGGTCTACGCCGCCCTGGCCGGTGACCGCGACCCGGGCCGGGCGGAGCGCCTGCGCGAGCGGGCGGCGGCGTTCGCGCTCGACTTCCAGCACTGGTTCACCTCGGACGGGGCCGCCGTGCCCTTCGGCCGGAGCTTGACCTACCGCTTCGCGCAGGGGGCCTTCTGGGGCGCCCTTGGCTTCGCCGAGGTCGAGGCCCTGCCGTGGGGAGAGGTGCGGGGCCACCTGCTGCGGCACCTGCGCTGGTGGCTGCGGCGGCCGGTCCGCGACTCCTCGGGCCTGCTCACCCTGGGGTACGGCTACGCCCAGCCCGCCCTCGCCGAGCAGTACAACGCCCCCGGCTCCCCGTACTGGGCGCTGAAGGCGTTCCTGCCGCTCGCCCTCGCCGCCGACCACCCCTTCTGGGCGGCGGGCGAGGAACCCGCGCGGGAGCTCCCCGAGACCAGCGTCCAGCCGCAGGCCGGGGTCGCGCTGATGCGGTGCGAGGAGGGACGGCAGGTCGTCATGCTGAGCGCGGGGCAGCACCACACGTGGGTGCGGCACGGCGCGGCGAAGTACGCCAAGTTCGCCTACTCGACGTCCTTCGGGTTCAGCGTGCCCGCCGGCTCGTGGGGGCTGGAGCAGGGGGCCTTCGACAGCACCCTCGCCCTGAGCGACGACGGGGCGCACTGGCGGCCCTGCGAGGTGCCCGGGGACTTCTCCGCCCGTGACGGCCTGCTGCACGCCCGGTGGGCGCCGTGGCCGGACGTGGAGATCGACACCTGGCTGCTCGCCCGCTCCCCGTGGCACGTGCGGGTGCACCGCGTACGGTCGGGGCGGGGGCTGCTGTCGGCCGAGGGGGCGTTCGCGGTCGACCGCGACCCCGTCGCGCACCGCGTCGCCGAGGGGCCCGGCCACGCCCGCCTCGACTCCCCGGCCGGGCTGTGCGTCATCGAGGACCTCGGCGGGGCCTCCGGAGCGGGAAGGACCGGGGAGCTGGTCCGTCCCCTGCCGGGGACGAACGTCGTCGTCCCGCGTACGGTCATCCCCACGCTGCGCGGCGAGCACGAGCCGGGCGAGTACTGGCTGGCCTGCGCGGTCCTCGGCCTCTCCGGTCCCGATCATCCCGGTCCCGGTCGTCCTGGTCCCGGTCGTCCTGGTCCCGATCATGCCGGTCCCGGTCGCGTCGGTCCCGGTCGCGCCGGTCCCGATCATCCCGGTTCCCGGCTTTCCGGCGGTGGAGGGCCGGTGGACTGGCCGGAGCCGCCCGGCCTGGAAGGCGTCCTGGCGCTCCTTCCCGGCGGTCACCCCTTCGGGACCGGCTGACCGGCCGACGGTGATCTCGCGGCCGCGGCCCACCGGTGGATCGCACGGGCCGACGCGACGTACGAAAAGGTGTCGAAACAGGTCAGAACGGGAATTTCCTCCCAGAGCCACCATTTCCCCCCGGCGGCACCCTCGACCGAGAGGGTGCCACGACCGGGACGCCGGACGGAGCGCCGCCTCGCCACGACTCGCTACGACTCGCCACAACGACCCGCGAGCGCCGCGCGCCGACCGCGCGTCCCGGATCTTCCAGATGCCCCACCGGGAGGAGGCGAGCGTGGAGTCCTTCACAGACGGCACGTTGCCCTCGGACGATGTCGTCGTCGCGGCCCTGCGCGCCGGAGACGAGGCGATGTTCACGGCGCTGCTGGACACCTGGTCGCGGGGGATGCTGTGGCTGGCCCGCGCGCACGTGTCCACCAACGACTCGGCGGAGGAGGTCGTGCAGGACACCTGGCTGGCGGTGATCCGGGGCATCGAGGGCTTCGAGGGCCGCTCGTCGGTCAAGACCTGGGTCTACCGGATCCTGGTCAACACGGCCAGGAAACGAGGCGTGCGCGAGAACCGCACGGTGCCCTGGAGCAGCGCGTTCGAGCGGGAGAGGCAGACCGTCGACCGCTCGTGTTTCCAGGGGGCGGGCGACCTCTTTCCAGGACAATGGAAGGATTTTCCCGCCGCCTGGCCGACCCCGGAGGGCGAGGTGCTCGCCGCCGAGGTGCGCGGCCGGATCGCCGCCGCCCTGGCCGAACTGCCGATCAGGCAGCGCATCGTGATCACACTCCGCGACGTCGAGGGATGCACCTCCGAGGAGGTCTGCGAGATCCTGGAGATCTCCGCCGCCAACCAGCGCGTCCTGCTGCACCGCGCCCGCACCGCGGTGCGCGGGCGCCTGGAGGATTACTTCGAGACGGCGAGACGGCCCGCGTAGCGCGGGTGGCGCGGGTGGCGTGACAGGTACGGCTGTCGGGACGGTGAGGTGGTCAGGATTGTGAAGCGGTTCAGCTGCGAGGAGGCGGTGGAACTCGTCACCGCCTTCCTGGAGGGCGCGCTCGACGAGCCCACCCGGCACCGGTTCGAGGAGCACCTGGGCGGCTGCGAGGGCTGCGAACGCTATCTCGGCCAGTTCCGTGCCACCGTCGAGGCCCTCGGCCGTCTCCGGACCGCCGAGGCCGCCGAAACCGCCAAAGCCGCCGAGACCACCGAGACCACTGAAAGTGCCGAGGCCACCGGTGCCGCCTCCGGCCCGGCGCGGCCGAGAAGGCGGCCGGGAAGTCTGCCGGAGAGCACGCGCGCCCGGCTGCTGGCCGCCTTCCGCGCCCGGCGGCGCACCTGAGCCGCTAGAGACCCCACCACCCCCGCCGTCGCCTCCCGGCCCGCACCTCACCGCCCCGTCGCCGTCCCGGACGCCATCCCCCTCCCGGGACGCCGCCCCCGGCCCGCCGCGAGGACATCGCGCCGCCTTCCCGGACGTCACCCCGCCCCGTGCCTCACCACCCCGCCGCCTCCCCGGACGCCACCTCGGCCCGCCGTGGGGGACATCCCGTCGTCTCCGTGCCCTCTGTAACGCCTGAGCGCCTCCCGGCTCTATAAATCCGTACACATCTCGAAATATCAGGCGAAAGGGGACGGGGATGACCGGTCTGGCGACCGAGGACATGCTGATCCGGAACGCCTCGGATGTGGAGACCTTCGCGCGACGTTGCTTCCTCGGCTCCCCCGGGGACCGGGTGGGAATCGAACTGGAGTTCCTGGTCTTCGACCGCGTGGATCCCGCCCGCCAGGTCCCGCTGGCCAGGATCTCCGACGCCCTGCCTCCACTGTCCGGCGGGAGCCTGGTGACCTTCGAACCGGGGGGCCAGCTGGAACTCTCGGGGCCGCCCGGCTCGCTGCCGGGCGCGATCGCCCTTCTCTCCGCCGACGTGACCGCGGTGCGCCTGGCGTTGCGGGACGCCGGTCTGGCGCTGGGCGGGGTGGGCCTCGACCCGCTGCGGCCGGCCAGGCGACAGCTGCGCCTGCCCAGGTACGAGATGATGGCCCGGTTCCTCGGCACGCCGTACGGGGCGCTGATGATGTGCTCGACGGCGTCGATCCAGGTCAACCTGGACCTGGGCGACCGGCCCGAGGTGCGATGGGAACGCGCCCACCTGCTGGGGCCCGTCCTCGTGGCCGCCTTCGCGAACTCGCCGCTCAGCGAGGGCCGGCCGTGCGGGTGGATGTCGGGGCGCCAGGCGGTGTGGGAGCGGCTGGACCGCACGCGGACGGCCGCCGTCCCGGCGGGCGGCGACCCCGGGGCCGCGTGGGCGGACTACCTGCTCGACGCCCGTCTCATGGCCACCCGCGACACCACCGGAAACGGGAACGGGGACGGCGCGGAGTCCTACCGCCCGGTCCTCGACGGCTCGACCTTCCGCGACCGGCTGGCCCGGCCGGAGCCGCCGACCCTGGCGGACCTGAGCTACCACGCCACGACGCTCTTCCCTCCCGTACGGCCGCGCGGCTGGCTGGAGATCCGCTATCTCGACGCCCAGCACCCGGCGCGCTGGCCGGTGTGCGCGGCGGTGACCCACGCCCTGGTGACGGACGACCGCGCGGCCGACGCGGCGCTGGCCGCGGCCGGACCGTGCGCGGGGATGTGGTCGCGGGCGGCGCGCCACGGCCTGGCGGATCCCCGGCTGCGGAAGGCCGCCGAAGCCTGTTTCCGTGCGGCCCTCGCGGCGCTGCCCCGGCTGGGGGCGACTTCGGCCCTGGTCTGCGAGGTGGCCGCGTTCGCCGACCGCCACGTGACACGCGGCCGGACCCCGGCCGCCGATCTGCTGGATCTGGTGAGAGGACCCGGAGGGCGCCTGCCGGACTGGCTGGCCGAGGAAGGACGGATCTGAGCTCTTCCCGGAACCGGGCCGGGAGCGATCCGGCCCGGGACTCGTCCGAGACCGGATCGGGAGCCCGAGCCGGAAGAGCCCGGGGTCTCCACGCTGGAGGTATCTGATGAGCGACTTCAAGGAACGGATCGCCGCCGAGCTGACCGCCGCGCGGAACCGCTCCATGGCCTACACCGACGCCGAGGACGACCTGCTGGTCAGGCAGCACTCGCCGCTGATGTCACCGCTGGTGTGGGATCTGGCCCACGTGGGCAACTACGAGGAGCTGTGGGTGCTGCGGCAGGTCGGCGGGATCACTCCGCTCCGCCCGGAGATCGACGACCTGTACGACGCGTTCAAGCATCCCCGCGCGGACCGCCCGTCCCTGCCCATCCTGGAGCCGGTGGAGGCGCGCCGCTACATCGAGGGCGTACGCGGCCGGGTGCTGGACGTCCTGGACACGGTCGACCCGCACGACCCCGACCCCCTGCGGCGGTACGGCTTCGTCTTCGGCCTGGTGATCCAGCACGAGCACCAGCACGACGAGACGATGCTCGCCACCCTGCAGCTGTCGGGGCGGCCGGACCTGGTCCGCGACGGCGACCTGCCGCCCGGCGGCCCGCCGGGCTCCGGCGAGGTGTTCGTCCCCGCGGGCCCCTTCATGATGGGCACCGACACCCAGCCGTGGGCCTACGACAACGAACGCCCCGCCCACCGGCTCGACCTGCCCGGCTACTGGATCGACAGGCTGCCCGTCGGCAACCGCGCCTACGCGGACTTCATCGAGGACGGCGGCTACGACGACCCCCGCTGGTGGGCCCCGGACGGCCTGCGCTGGCTGCAGCGCAGCCGCGCCTTCGCCCCGCTGTTCTGGACCAGGGACGGCGACACGTGGTGGCGTACCCGTTTCGGCAGGACCGAGCCCGTGCCCATGGACGAGCCCGTGCAACACGTGTGCTGGTACGAGGCCGACGCCTACGCCCGGTGGGCGGGGAGGCGGCTGCCCACCGAGGCCGAGTGGGAGAAGGCCTGTGGCTGGGACGCCGAGGCCGGGCGGGCGCGCACGTACCCCTGGGGCGAGGACACCCCGGGGCCCGGCACGGCGAACCTCGGGCACCGGGCGGCACGGCCCGCGCCGCTCGGCGCCTTCCCCTCGGGAGCGAGTCCCTGCGGCGCCGAACAGATGATCGGGGACGTGTGGGAGTGGACCGGTTCGTGGTTCCTGCCCCACCCCGGCTTCCGCAGCTTCCCCTACCGCGAGTACAGCGAGGTGTTCTTCGGCTCCCGCTACCGGGTACTGCGCGGCGGATCCTGGGCGTCCGACCCCTCCGTGGTCCGCACCACGTTCAGGAACTGGGACCGCCCGGAGCGCAGGCAGATCTTCTCCGGCTTCCGGTGCGCCCGCTCGGCGTCCCCCGAGCACTCTTCCGAGCACTCCCCCCGGCGCTCCCCCGGGCGCTCCGCGCGGCGCTCCCCGGAACGCCCGGCGGAACACCCCCCGGAGCGCGGGTAGATGTGCCGCCACGCGTCCTGGCTGGGCGCTCCCCGCACCCTCGCCTCGCTGATCCACGAGCCGATCCACGGCCTGCTCCGGCAGTCCCACTCCCCGCGCCTGCAGCGCCACGGCACGATCAACGCCGACGGCTTCGGCATGGGCTGGTACGACGCCGCCCACGCGGAACCGGTCCGCTACCGCCGGACGATTCCCGCCTGGACGGACGCCAACCTGGCGGGCCTCGCGCGGACGGCTCGCTCCGGCTGCCTGCTGGCCGCCGTACGGTCGGCCAGTGCCGGGATGCCGATCGAGGAGACCGCGACCGCGCCCTTCACCGACGGGACGTGGCTGCTCAGCCACAACGGCCGCGTCGCGCGGGAGGCGGTCAGGGAGCTCGCCGACGACGCGGAGAGCTCCTGCGACTCCGCGTGGCTCGCCGCCGCGGTGTTCGCCCGGCGGCGGGCGGGTGATCCGCTCGGCGAGGCCCTGGCGGAGGTCGTCACCCGCGCCGGGCTGAAGGATCCCCGCGCCCGCCTGAACCTGCTCGCCTGCGACGGGATGTCGATCGCCGCGACCGCCTGGGGCGACACGCTCTTCCTCCGCCTCGACGGCCACCCGCGCGACGGCGTGCTCGTGGCGAGCGAGCCGCTGGACGACCGGCCCGGCTGGCTCGCCGTGCCGGACCACACCCTGGTCCTCGCCTCACCCGACGGGGTGCGCGTCCAGCCCCTGTGACCGGGCGTGGGCGAGACCACGGGAAAGCACAGCACCCGGCCACGGACCGGCGAGCGGGATCGTGGCCCACACACCCAGGAGGCCCCGTGTCCGTCAGCCAGACAGCCATCAGCCTGGTCAACCACCTCGGCCGCGACCATCTTCGCCAGGCACTCGAACACGACGTCCGCGCCGGGCTGGCGTCGACGCCGAAGTGGCTACCGCCCAAGTGGTTCTACGACGAGGCGGGCAGCGAGCTGTTCTCCCGCATCACCCGGCTGCCCGAGTACTATCCCACCCGCCGCGAACTGGCCATCCTGCGCAGGGAGGCCCTGGACATCGCCGTACGCGGTGGCGCGGACACCCTGGTCGAGCTCGGTTCCGGGAGCAGCGAGAAGACCGTCCTGCTGCTGGACGCCCTCGCCGCGAGGGGGACGCTGCGCGCCTACACGCCGGTGGACGTCGACGCGGCCACCCTGGGCGAGGCCGCGCATCGGCTCGCCTCCCGCTACCGGGGCCTGACCGTCCGCGCGATCTGCGCCGACTTCGAGGCGCACCTGGCCCTGCTGCCCCGTACGGGACGGCGGATGGTGGCCTTCCTCGGCGGGACCGTCGGCAACCTGACCCCGGCGGCGCGCGAGGTGTTCCTGAAGGAACTACGCGCCACGCTCCGCCCCGGCGACACCTTCCTGCTCGGCGCGGACCTGATCAAGGACACCGGCCGGATGGTCGCGGCGTACGACGACGTGAGCGGGGTGACCGCCGCCTTCAACCGGAACGTCCTGCACGTGATCAACAGGGAGCTGGACGCCGACTTCGAGCCGGACGCCTTCGAGCACGTCGCGCTGTACGACGAGCGGCACGAGTGGATCGAGATGCGGCTGCGCGCGAGCCGCGCCATGCGCGTGCGGATCGGCGACCTCGGCCTGCGGGTCTCCTACGCGGCCGGGGAGGAGATGCGGACCGAGATCAGCGCCAAGTTCCGCCCCGAAGGACTGCGGCGGGAGCTCCTCGCGGCCGGTTTCGGGATGATCCGCCAGTACACCGACCCGACCGGCGACTTCACCCTCGTCCTGGCCCACCCGTGATCGCCGCGACGCGTCCGCGACGTTCAACGGTGACGCCGGGCGGCGGCCCGGCGGGCATCACGGTGATCCGCGCCGGCGAGCCGGGGCCGGTGACCCCGCGTACCTTCCCCGCCCGCCCCGGGCCGGTCACCCGACGGACACCGGATCAAAGCACCCTTGGAGTGCTCTCACGGCCTGGATGAGATCACAGCAGGGATCTCGCGGTGGGAGCCAGCCGCAACCGCTGCGGGGCTCTGGCCAGCATCGCCGACAAGGTGGGCAGCACCTTGTCGCGCCACCGATCCGAGTGCTCCAGACGGTCCAGGTGCTCGATGAGGTGCCGCTCGTCAGCGAATCGGGCGAACCACACGAAGACGTTCTCGCCGGTCCGCACCGGCAGCGCCGGGAAGGTGTTCACCGCGTGTTCGGACCGCAGGCAGGCCAGCGGCGTGGCGCCCGCCTCCGTCAAAGCGGGGCATATCTGCCGGTCGAAGAACTCCACGAACGTCTTGTCGAACGGGCCGTCGCCGTAGTAGATCGTCACGAGCACGACCGACGGAGGTGGGGTCGTCTCGCCGATCGGCGGCCGGGCGGCGGCGGGGGCCGGGAAGCCGGTCCGCGCCGTAACGGGCCTCAGCAGTAGTACGTCGTCCGAGTCGATCATCGTGGCGTTGGCCTGCTCGCGGTGCGCCTTCCAGACCGGCCCGCCGTAGAAGCTGCCGAGCGCCTCGGCGCGATGCCGCATGTCGTCGAATCCCCGCAGCCAGACAAACCGGTCCGGGTCGTCCAGGTCGCGGAACTGTCCCAGGACCGTCATGCCGACCGCCTCCTGTGACTCGACGAACTCCCGATCGAAAAGGCTGATCAGCGCGTCGCGTTGACCAGGGTGCAGCGTGTACTGCCTCAGCTCGACGACCGGGCATCGTGCGCCGTCCACGAGGATCTCCTTCTGTTCACTGGAACAAATTTTGTTACAACAAAGGGCGCGCCGAAGGCCGCCGGGCCCAGGGGCCGCTAGCTCACCAGCAAGGTCTCGCGCAGCACGTCGGCTATCGACGTGCGCCCCAACTCCGCGCGCAGGGCCAGCTCGGCCCTGCCGTACACATCACCCAGCGCGGGCCGGATCCCCTTGCCGACCGGGCATTCGAGGTTGGGCTCGGTGTGGTGCATGCCGAACAACGGCTCCCGCTCGACGGCGTCGTACACGTCGAGCAGCATGATCTCCTCCGGCGCGCGGGCCAGGCACCACCCCGCCCCCGCGCCGTGACGCACGGCCACCAGGCCCGCCCGCCGCAGGTCACCGAGACTGCGCCGGATTATCACCGGATTCGTGTTGACGCTGGCGGCGACCTGGTCGGAGGTGAGCACCTCCGCTCCGCGCCGATGCGCGAGGGACAACCACGTCAGAATGTGCACGGCGATCGTGAGCCGGCTGTTCGCTGCCATCGTCCCTCCTGCTGTAACAGCCTCTATTACAGCCGGAGGGAATGTCAACCGGGCGCCCATTCCGGAGCGTCTCTCCCGCCCGCTCGCCGACTCCTCTCAGGCCACGGGAACGGGGTGTCTCCCAGCGCTGGACGCGGCCGACGCCGGAGCCGTCGCCAGGTTGTGGTGGGCGCGCGCGCAATCCGGGACCCGCCCGCGCTCAAGTATTTTTTGCAACGTTTCACCCCCTCGAAGCGTCTAGCAGATGAAAGCGGAGGAATGCGCCACGGGGACTGACAGGCGCGTGAGTCCGGAAACAAGCGAGAAGGGGACCCCTACGGGTGCGTGCACTGGCAGGCAAGGGCAAGGCGGTCGTTTACCAGCTTTTCAAAGCCCACGACCGAAGGCGCGAACGGGCCGCGCCACCCCCGTCCACACACCAGATCAAAATCCTGCTCCTGCACGCGTACGGTATGGGCGGCACCATTAGAACGGTCTTCAACCTGGCCGGCTACCTGGCCTCGACCGGGCACGACGTGGAGATCGTCTCCATTCTCAAGGAGGCGGAGGAGCCGTTCTTCCCCGTCGACCCGAGAGTGAGGTTCCGCTTCCTCGACGACAGGCTGGTCCCGCGGACCGGTCTGCGCGGCCGGCTGTCGAAGATGCCGAGCAAGCTCATCCCGCCGCAGGAGGCCGCCTACCACCGTTTCAACGTGTGGACCGACCTGCGACTGGCCCGATGGATCCGCTCGGTCGACACCGGCGTCATCATGGCCACCAGGCCCGGCCTCAACCTGGTGCTGGCTCAGCTGGCCCCGCCGGGTGTCATCACCATCGGCCAGGAGCATGTGGCCCTGCGGGGACAGCCGCAGGAGATGCAGGAGCTCGTCAAGCGTCGCTACCGCAACTTCGACGCGCTGGTCACCCTCACCAGGGCCGACATGCGCGACTACCGCGAGACGCTGCGGCGCAAACCCGGGAAGCTGGCCAGGATCCCCAACGCCGTACCGCCCATGACCGGCGGGATCTCCAGGCTGGAGCACAAGGTCGTGGTCGCCGTCGGCCGCATGACCAGGCTCAAGGGCTTCCACCGCCTGATCACCGCGTGGGAGAGCGTGGCCGCCGCCCACCCCGACTGGACCCTGCGCATCTTCGGCGCGGGCCCGCAGGAGGACAACCTGCGCGCCCAGATCGCCGAGGCGGGGCTGGAGGGCAGGGTCGAGCTGCCGGGCCCCACCGCCGACGTCGGCGCCGAGCTGGAGAGAGCCTCGATCTTCGCGCTCAGCTCCCGCCACGAGGGCTTCCCCATGACGATCCTGGAGGCGATGGCCAAGGGGCTGGCGATCGTCAGCTTCAACAGCCCGCACGGCCCCAAGGAGATGATCACCGACGAGGTCGACGGGCTGCTGGTCAAGCCGCGCACCAACGCCAACCTCGCCGCCGCCCTCATCCGCGTCATCGAGGACGAGGAGCTGCGTCACCGGCTGGCCGAGGGTGCTCTGGCGACCGCCGTCACCTACGACGTGAAGTCCGTCGGCGCCAGGTGGGACGCCCTTCTGGAGGAGCTGCTGGCCCGCCGCAACGGTACCTACGTCAAACCGGTGCCCGCCGTACCGCCCCCTGGCGGGGAGCCGGTGCCCGAGGCGGTCTCCCCAGAGCTTCTTCGCGAGTGACCGCCTTATCGGAGGGGATCACCGGACCGGTGCGCCGGTAGACGCGGCCGGACGTCCGGCCAGAGGTCCATGACGGTGTACGGGCGCCATGCCCCCACAGGGGTGAGGGATTCTCGCAGGGCACCCATCTGTCTAGGGTGTTCTCGTGCCTGCCACCCTGAATGCCAAGAAAACCCGCACCGCGCTGCGCACCGCGGCCCGCATCTCCCTGGAGATGCTGCTCGTCGTGCTGATGACCGCGGTGGGTTTGTGGATCCTGGGCCGGATGTGGTCTGTCATCTGGCCGCTCGTGATCGCCCTGCTCCTCACCACACTGACCTGGCCCGTGACCCGCTTCCTGCGCCGGCACGGCTGGCATCCCACCCTGGCCGCCTCGGCCGTGACCGTGCTCTTCCTCCTGGTAGCCGCCGGCACCATGGTGCTGATCGCCGTCCCGGTGGCGTCCCAGGCCGGCGAACTGGCCACCGGCGTGGGCACCGGCATCCAGCACCTGCGCGACTGGGCGGCCGGGCCGCCGCTGAACATCGGCGACGACCAGGTCAGCACCGCGTTCGACACCGCGGCCACCCGCATCCGGGACAGCGTCGGCAGCATCGTCACCGCCGCCGTCACCGGGGTGGGCACCGTGGTCAACGGCCTGGTCACCACCGTCCTGGCGCTCTTCCTCATGTTCTTCTTCCTCAAGGACGGCCCGCGCTTCCTGCCCTGGCTGACCCGCCAGCTCCCCGGCCGCCTCGCCACGGACGTGCCGGTCGTGGCCAGACGCGGCTGGGACACCCTCGGCTCGTTCGTACGCTCCCAGGCCTTCGTGGGCCTGCTCGACGCCGTCTTCATCGGCCTCGGCCTGTGGATCGTGGGCGTGCCGCTGGTTCTCCCCCTGGCCGTCCTGACCTTCGTCTCGGCGTTCATCCCCATCATCGGCGCCCTGTTCGCGGGCTTCGTCGCGGTCCTCATCGCGCTGGTGTCCAACGGCCCGACGGACGCGCTGATCGTGCTCGCCATCATCGTCGCCGTGCAGCAGCTCGAGGGGAACGTGTTCCAGCCCATGGTGCAGAGCCGCGGCCTCGGCCTGCACGCGGCGGTGATCCTGCTGGCGGTGACGCTGGGCGGCAGCCTGGCGGGCATCGTGGGCAGCCTGCTCGCCGTACCGGTCGCCGCCCTGATCGCCGTACTGTGGAACTACCTCCGCGAACAGCTCGGCGACCCGCCCCGGGAGCCGGAGACCAAAAAGCCGGAGAACGACAAGCCGGAGAACGTCGCGACCGTCCCCGCGCCGAAGCCCACCTGACGTACGGGCCGCCCGGCCTGGCCCCGGCGCCCACCTCGTTCTCTCGTACGGTCCGACCGTCACGGTTCCTCGTGCCCGAGGATGTACGGGCCCGAGCCCGCGCTGGCGAACACCCGATAGCGGTATCGTCCCGGCGGGCCGAAGTAGGTGATCTCCTCGTAGGAGCCCGGACGTTCGGAGGCGGCGACGGCGACCCAGGCCCCGCCGTCCCACTTCTCCAGGTAGAGGTCGTGGTCGCGGCTCGGTTCGTCGGACAGGCAGGCGGAGTAGGTGCCGGTGACGGTCGTCACGAAGCCGCGTTCCTGTGGCCAGTAGGCGGACCTCCGGCTCTCCAGCGTGCCGGTGAAGACGCGCGGATAGCTGGTACACGTGCCCGGACCCGGCAGGGAGGTCTCTCCGACGGAGAAGGCCAGGCCGTAGGCCGTGAGAATTTCGAGGATCGGCTGGAAGTAGGTGACCCCGCCCGAGGCGCAGTCGCCGGAGCCACCGGAGGTGATCCCCTGGGCCTGCTCGACGGAGATGAAGGATCCGCCCGAATCTCCGGGTTCGGCGCAGACGGTGGTGCGGGTCAGCCCGTAGACGGTGCCCTGGGGATAGGTGACGCTGGCGTCGTGCTGTGCGATGGTGCCGCAGTGCCAGCCGGAGGCGGACCCGGAGTGACAGACCGAGGACCCCTCGACGGCGATCCTGAAGCCGCTGACCTGTACGGTGCCACCGCTGCCGTTGCTCACCAGTGGCCGGGGTTTCCAGTCGTCGTTGACTTCGACCCAGGAGAAGTCCTGGCCGGGGAAGGTGGCGGCTTGGACGGTGCCTTGGGGGCGTCGGTCGTAGCCGGTGGTGGTGCTGCCGGGTGTGCCGCAGTGTCCGGCGCTGATGAATCCTTTTCGGGTGTCCTTGGTCACCGAGAATCCGACCGAGCAGCGGGTGGTGGTGCCGATGTAGTAGGCCTGGCCGCCGACCAGGTCGGTTTCCGCAGGGGTTTTCCGGTGGGCGCGCAGTAGCCGGGGGTGTTCGGTCGAGGCGGTCACCTGTACCGCGTCCGGTTCGACCTCGGCGGTCCTGACGGCCTCCAGAGCCGCCTTGGGATTGTCCGTCAGGACGACGACCCTGTTGGTGCGTACGTCGACGTAACGCACGCTCGCGGCGGCGCCGCGGCCTCCGGCCAGGGCCGCGTCCACCGCCGCCCTGACCGCTCTGAGCTCGCTCAGCGACCGGTCGACCAGCAGTGGCCGGGCACCCAGCGCGGCGATCACGGGGACTTCGGTGGAATCGACGGTCGCCACGACCAGGGTCTGCGCGACGTCTCCGGCGAACCAGGAGCCGCCGAAGTGGTCACCGATCTCTCCGCGCAGGCTCGCCTCGATCGGGGTCAGGCGGGCCTCGTTGAGCAGGCGCGTCTCGGCCTCCTCCTCGGTGAGACCGACATCGCGTGCGATCGCCTCCAGCATGCCCGGCGGGGGTTTCCCGAGGGTTCGTGCTGCCGGGTGGGTGGCGACCGCCGGGGTGGCCGTCAGGGCGAGAGCGGTGATCGCCAGGACACATCCCGGGACGACGACATGTCTACGGGCCATGACTCTCCTTGACCTCGGCCTTCCAGGCATGAGGGGAGAGCACTCCGCGTTACCGCCGGACATGTGATGCCGGGCATCGCCACCCTAGTTCAGCCGTCACCGTCAAGGCCGTCAACACGCCTGCCAGGGTGCGCGACCGGGTTCCCCGGCACGAGCGCACGAGCGCACGACCGCCCGACACGTGACGCCGGGGCCGTCACCGTCAAAGCCGTCAACACGCCTGCCAGGATGCGCGCCTTGTCCCGCGAGGGCCCGTCGACGGGGACGAGCCGCCCGATGCCGCCCGACTGGGAACGATCTCTGCGTGGCGTAGGGCTTCAGAGATGGTGACCGATAACAGGTGCGTTAAAGTGACGGTGCTCGTATCCCGTGCCCGACGATGCGACACGATCTCCCCCTCACGCCTGAAAGGCCGAGGTCAAGGAGAGTCATGGCCCGTAGACATGTCGTCGTCCCGGGATGTGTCCTGGCGATCACCGCTCTCGCCCTGACGGCCACCCCGGCGGTCGCCACCCGCCCGACGGCACGAACCCTCAGCGCTCTCACCCCGACGGCACGGACCCCCAGCGCTCTCGCCGGGAAACCCCCGCCGGGCATGCTGGAGGCGATCGCACGCGATGTCGGTCTCACCGAGGAGGAGGCCGAGACGCGCCTGCTCAACGAGGCCCGCCTGACCCCGATCGAGGCGAGCCTGCGCAGACGGATCGGCGACCACTTCGGCGGCTCCTGGCTCCTGCCGCCTCGCGCGCAGACCCTGGTCGTGGCCACCACCGATTCCGCCGACCTCTCCCAGATCTCCGCGCTGGGCGCCCAGCCCCTGCTGGTCAGCCGGTCGCTGGCCGATCTCAAGGAGGTGAAGGAGAAACTCAGCCAGACCCTGCCCGCCTTGGCGAAGCTGAGCAGCGTGCGCTACGTCGGCGTGCGGGTCAACAAGGTCGTGATTCTGACGGACAATCCCAAGGCGGCTCTGGAGGCCGTCAGGACCGCCGAGGTCGAACCGGACGCGGTACAGGTGACCGCCTCGACCGAACACCCCCGGCTACTGCGCGCCCACCGGAAAACCCCTGCGGAAACCGACCTGGTCGGCGGCCAGGCCTACTACATCGGCACCACCACCCGCTGCTCGGTCGGATTCTCGGTGACCAAGGACACCCGAAAAGGATTCATCAGCGCCGGACACTGCGGCACACCCGGCAGCACCACCACCGGCTACGACCGACGCCCCCAAGGCACCGTCCAAGCCTCCACCTTCCCCGGCCAGGACTTCTCCTGGGTCGAAGTCAACGACGACTGGAAACCCCGGCCACTGGTGGGTAACAACACCGGCAGCACCGTGCACGTCTACGGAGCCAAAAAGGCCATCCTGGGCGCTTCGGCCTGCCTGTCCGGGTCCGGCGCCGTCATCAACTGGCACTGCGGCACCATCCAGCAGCACGACGCCGACATCACCTACCCCCAGGGCGTCGTCAAGCATCTGACCCGTACCACCGCCTGTGGCATCCCCGGCAACTCCGGCGGCTCCCTCATCTCCATCAACCAGGCCCAGGGAGTCATCTCCGGAGGTTCCGGTGACTGCGATCTGGCCGGATTCACCTACGTCCAGCCGATCCACGAGATCCTGTCGGCCTACGACCTGACCCTGATGGTCAACGACGTGGAACCCATCGCGACGGCGGGCACCTGCCAGGCTTACCGCACCATCATCAACGGCACGCTGAAAAGCCCCCGGTTCGTCTACCAGCCCCACAGCAGGTACTACCACACGGCCGTCGACGCCGACCACTACGGCTGCCTGGAGAGCACCCCCGGCAGTGACTTCGACCTCTACCTGCAAAAACAGAGCGGTTCCGACTGGGTCACCGTCGCCTCCGCCGACAGTTCCAATCCCTTCGAAGAGCTCAGGTACAAGGGCGCACCCGGTGACTACCGTTACCTGGTGCTCGCCTTCAGCGGGGCCGGCCCCTACACCCTGGGGTACACGGAGGTGAAGCAGTCCGGGTCCGATGGATCCGGCTCGGAATCCCTACCGCGCGGCGTACGGTCTTCGCGGCCTTGAACGGCGACCGCTGAATTAGGGTGGTGGCGTCACCCACATCGCATGACCAACCTGTGATGCGTGGCGTCCTCCCCTCACGCCCGGGAAGCCGAGGTCGAGGAGAAAGATCCATGTCCTGCAGACGTGCCGTTACCACGGGGTGCATCCTGGCGGTCACCGCCATCACCCTGACGGCCACCACGGTCGCCGCCAAGCCGCAGACGCAGACGCCGAGCCCCCCGGCCGCTCCACCCGGCTGGAAACCGCCGCCCGACATGCTCTCCGCACTCCAGCGCGACCTCAAACTCACCAGCGAGCAAGCCCAGATCCGCCTGCTCAACGAGGCCCGCCTGGCACCGATCGAGGCGAGGCTCCGCAGCCAGATCGGCGCGCACTTCGGCGGCTCCTGGTTCACCGGAACCGTCGCGCAGACCCTGGTGGTGGCCACCACCGATTCCTCCGACATCCCTCAGATCATCGCCGCGGGCGCCCAGGGCGAGCTCGTCAAGCGGTCGTTCTCGGAGCTCGACAAGATCATGAACCGTACCGACCTCACGCTGCCCAACCATGTGCACGGGGGGAACGTGCGCTTCATCGACGTGCGGAACAACAGGGTCGTCGTCCTCACGCCCGTCCCCCTGCAGACCGAGGATCTCATCCAGGCGTCGGATTTAGACACCAGCGTCGTGCGCGCGGTGGAGTCCGCCGAGCGCCCCCGGCCCCTCGGTGACATACGAGGTGGTGACGCCTACTACGTCGGTCCCACGAGTCGTTGTTCGGTCGGTTTCTCGGTGACCAGCGGGACTCAGCGGGGTTTTGTCAGTGCCGGTCACTGCGGAAAGACCGGTGATGCCACGACCGGCGCCAACCGGGCCGCCCAGGGCATCTTCCAGGCGGCGAGCTTTCCGCTCAACGACTACTCCTGGGTCGCGGTGAACGCGGACTGGACACTCAGGCCGGTGGTGAACAACGCCAGTGGCGGAACCGTGAGTGTCGCGGGCTCCAGGGAGGCCATCGAGGGGGCCTCGGTCTGCCGGTCCGGCTCCACCACCGACTGGCACTGCGGCATCATCCGGCAGCGCAACGCGAGCGTCACCTATGCCCGGGGCACGGTCTTCGAACTGACGCGTACCAGCGTCTGCGCCGAACCCGGCGACTCGGGCGGCTCCTTCATCGCCGTGGACCAGGCGCAAGGAGTCACCTCCGGCGGTTCGGGCGACTGCGACACCGGCGGCGTCACCTACTTCCAGCCGATCGGCGAGATCCTCACCACCTATGGTCTGACCCTGCTGACCGACAGCGGCGCCATCTCACCGGAGCCCGGCATCTGCGCCGCCCAGCCGAAGCAGGTCGTCGGCACCCTCACCGAGGGTCAGAGCGCCTACCAGCCGAACGGCCGCTACTACCAGACGACCGTCGCCGGCTCTCACCTCGGCTGTCTGGACGCCAACGACGGCGTCGACTTCGACCTCCGCCTCCAACGGTGGGAGAACCGAGTCTGGACCACCGTCATGACCTCCGACACCCCGAATCCGGACGAGCAGATCAACTACACCGGCCCGGCCGGTTTCTACCGCTACCAGGTGGTCTCCTCCAACGGCTACGGCACCTACAAGATGGGATACAGGACGCCGTAATCCGGCCTCACTCCGTCCACTCGCCACCGCGCCGAGCCCGGCGACCCCGTCCGCGTTCCAGCAGGCCGGCGCACGTGACATGGCCCGGCCGGGGTACGGCGCCGCGGCGGGCACCGTACCCCGGCCGGGGTCGGGGGTCAGGAGTTGGTGATGGTGAGGTCGTCGATGTAGGCGGTGAAGGCGCCGGCCGTGCCGCTGCGGTCGTAGCCGACGAGGATCTTGTCGATGGTCTTGCCGTTCAGCGCGGAACCGAAGTCGCTCTGGATCCGCGTCCACGAGCCGACCGTGCCCTTGGCCGTACCCGGGTGCATGTCGGCACCGGTGGTCGTGACGGCGGCGCTGTCGCGGAGCGTGGTGCCGTCCGTCATCACGAAGTCCACCGAGACGTTACGGCCGCCCGCGTCCTTCGGCAGGAAGGAGTACTGCAGCTTGGTCGGGGCGGTCACCGGGATGTTCACGTCGAACACCTGGAAGTAGGCGTGCGAGGCGGCGGCGGAGGAGGCGGTGCCCCGGATGCGCAGGGCGGACGAGCCGATCTGGTTGTCCTCGTTGGTCGCGACCGCGAGCGACTGGCCGGTGACGTTGGTGGTGCCGCCGCCGCCCGGCGTGTTCGTCCACGTCGGCTGGGCGTCGGTCCCCTGCTCCACGCTGGTGCGGAAGAAGACCGGACCGGCGCTGAGCGGGATGGGCACCGTGGTCACCAGCGGGTCGAGACCGGTGATCATGCGGGTGGCCCTGCCCGCCAGGCGCAGGTAGAAGTCCGACGACACGTACTTGCCGTCGGCGCTGGTGGTCAGGAAGTACTGGTTGGTCGGCACCTGCGAGGAGTCCTCGGCGCCCGGCGCGAGGGCCGTGCCCTCGTCGTACTCGTCGAACATCGCGATGAACGCCTGCGGCACCCCCGCCCGGCGCACGCTGGTGGCCTGCTCCCACATGAAGTCGCCGGACCGGCGCGGGATCATGTTGCGCGCGCCGCCGTTCCAGTTGGACCAGGCGAAGCCCGGGTAGATGACCGGCTGGTACGCCTGGCCGGTCGCGTTCAGCGCGTCACGGTCGCCCGTGAGCAGGCCGTTCGTGTCGCCGACGTATCCCACCATCCACGGCGAGATCATGTCGAACGCCCGGTACACCGGAGCGAAGCCGGGCTTGCTGCCCCCGCCCGTGCGCCACTCGCGCGGCACGCCGCCGATGACGTACAGGCCGCGGTCCTTGAACCAGCGCACGATGCGCTCGGCCTGGGCGGCCGTGCCGGGCCGGTCGGGGAAGCCGAAGCCCCAGATCTCGACCACGGGCTTGCCGTTCTCCCTGGCGTACGCCGGGGAGTCGGTGAGGTGGAGCTGGCCTGTGACCACGTCGGTCCAGTCCCGGGTGAGGACCTGCTCCACGTTGGCGTCGGTCAGGCCGCTGACGTCGTACTCGACGTAGAACCCTCGGCCGTACTTCTCGGCGGCGTCCCTGGCCCTGGAGGTGATCGTGTTGCGGACCTGGGCGTTGGCCGAGCCGGGGGTGGAGACGTCGCTGCCGAAGCGCTGGATCGCGGCGCCGTCGATGCCGTGCTGGCTCATCCACTGGAAGTGCTGGTCGACCACGGCCGTCGGGTAGGAGGAGAAGAGCGTCGCGGGCTGGCCGTTGCCGAGCGCCGCGTACCCGGTCTGGTACCTGGCCGAGGCGGGGTACTTGCTCATGTCCGGGTAGAGCTCGAAGGTCTGGTTGCCCGGTGACGGCTGTGTCCCTCGGGACCAGTGCCGCCAGTTGTTGAGCGGCGAGCCGTCGCCCGCGGCGTTGAACCAGCCCTGGTAGCCCGCGTAGACCTTGTTCTTCACGGTGGGCGGGGCGGCCTGGGCGCCGAGGGCCGGGGTGGTGGCCGACCAGCCCAGGGCGGTCGCGAGGAGGGAGACGGCGAGCGCCGCCCTCAGTAGGGGTTTGTGACGGTTGTTCACAAATTCGCCTTTGATGGGGGGTGAGGAAGGTTACGGATATGTAAATCCATTGGATTGACTATGTCAATCCATGGCGAAACCCCGTCACCGTCCCTGTAAAGTTCCCCCGCCGTCGGCGGGCGCGGTCACACGACGTCCGGAGTGGTCACACGACATCCGGATCGGTCACACGGCGTCCGGATGCGCCGTTCGCGTCCGTGAGCCCAGGCTGGGCGTGAACACCTCGTGGAACACGCTGGAGGCTGCCCCCACCGCCGCCGCGGCCCGGTTGAGGTGCGACTGGGCGACCTCCACCTCGCGCAGGTGCCTGGCCATCGGGAACCCGTTCACGGCGGCGGCGATCTGCCGGTGGTAGATGTCGGCCACGGTGGGCAGGACGGCGGGACCGCCGATGATGAGCAGCTCGACGTCCAGCAGGTCGATGAGCCCGGCGGCGCCCAGGCCGATCACGCGGGCCACCTCCTCGATCACCGTGACCGCCCGCCGGTCGCCGTCCGCCGCGGCCGCGCAGACCCACTCATAAGCGGCGTCACCCGGCGGGATCACCATGCCCGCGGCCCTGGCACGACCCACCACCGTGGAGGTGGGGGCGCACTCGGGGACGAGTGTGGGGCCACCCTCCGGGGTGAGCCAGCCGGTCGCGATCGCGCACAGCTGGCCGACCTCGCCCGCGTTGCCCGTGCGTCCCCGGTAGACGTCGCCGTTGAGGAAGGCGCCGCTGCCGACACCGGCGCCCAGGTAGAGGTAGACGAAGTCGTCGGCGCGGTCGGCCGCGCCCAGCCAGCGCTCACCGATCGCCGCCGCCGTGGAGTCCTTCTCGACGACGACGGTGACGTCCAGCCGGGCGGCCAGCTCGGCCTTGAGCTCCACGTGCTTCCAGTCCCGGAACAGCGGCGGGTCGAGCAGCAGTCCGGCGCGGGTGTCGAGCGGGCCCGGCACGGCGACCCCCACCCCCAGCAGGGCCTCGGAGGCGGGGCGGGCGGCCTCGGCCGACTCCAGGGCGAGCCGGGTCATCTGCGCCAGGCACCATTGCGGGTCGGGCTCCTCGGGCAGGAGCAGGTGCCGCTGGTCGAGCAGGTCGCCGCACAGGTCGACGGCGACCACGGTGATCATCTTCGGGTCGAGGTGGACGCCGATGGCCGAACCCGCGTCGGGACGCAGCCGCAGCGGCACCCTCGGCTTGCCCGCGCCTCCCAGCCGGCGGGCGTCCTCGGTCAGCAGACCCGAGGTCAGCAGGTTACGGGTGATCCGCGACACCGCCTGCGGCGTGAGGCCGGTGCGCTCGGCGATCTCCACCCTGCTCGTGGACACGGCCCGCCGGATGCTCTCGATCACCAGCTTCTCGTTGTAGGAGCCGAGGGCGAGCTGGTTGAAGGCACGAAGCGCCGGGCGCGCCCCGGCCTGCGGCCGGAGCCTGCCCAGCAGCGGCTCGGCCTGCGCCGGGCGCCCTGCGCGCGAGCGGCGCTCGGAACCGCCTCCGGGGCTCTGCCGCGCACCCGGACCGCTCAGGCCGGGAGCGGGCGCTCCGCCCGGCGCGCCACGACCGGGACGCCATCCCGGGTCGCGGGCGAGGGGCGGGCGCGACGGCGCGCTCCACGGTGAGGTGGACGGGCTCTCCGAATCCGCCGCCCGCACCGGCTCGCCTTCCCCGCCCACTTCACCCATGCACTCATCCAACACCCTCCCCGCGCCGACGAAAAGCGCCGGTTCCGCCGAGGGTCGCGGCCCGGCGCGCACGGCGGCGGCTACCGCGCCGGCCGCCGTGTCACCGTGGGCGGCCCGGCGGGCGGCGATGAGGCGGCCCGCCTCCGAGCGCTCTCAGCCGGACCGGGCCTCATTCGCCGGGCCGTCCGGAAGGGGCGTGTTACTCGCCGCCGCGCAGTTCGGACAGGCGCTTGGGCGAGTACTCGATGTCCTCGAAGCGCACGGTGCAGCCGTCGCCGGTGGGGCTCTGGGCGAGGAAGCCGACCTCCGGGTCACCGTCGAGCGCGAAGTACCTGATGAGGTTCCAGAAACCGGACTCGTCGGCGACGTGGAAGGCGAAGGCGGAGCCGATGCGGGAGATCCGCAGCCGGATGTCCCGGCCGTCCATGGTCACGGAGTTGCAGTCGTCGGACACCCCTCGGGTGACCACCGAGACGATCGTGGGCCTGCCCTGCGGGGAGAGCTCCAGGCAGAACTTGGCCCACCGGTCGTCGTCGGCGTACAGCAGCAGGACGGCCGCGTCGTAGGTGGACAGCAGGTCGATCCTGACCCGCGCGCTGAGGGTGAAGTCGCCGTCCAGGCGGCCGATGAGAGCGGGGGCGTTGGCGTAGCGGTTCGGCTCCCCGGGGTCGGAGAAGAGGTCGGTGCCCGCTCCCGCGCCGATGGAGAGCGCGTCGCCGTCGGCGCTCCACTCCTCGGGCCGGTTCAGCCAGCGCAGCGGCGCGGGGAAGGCGGGCAGGGAGACGGGCTCGTTCACGGGTGTTCCTCCAGAGGCGTTGCGAGCGCGTAGGCGGTCGCGATGAGACGGTCGACGGCGGCGGCGTCGCGGACGGTGCAGACCGGATCGGTCCCGTCCCTGACGCTACGGGCGAAGTCGGCCATGAGGGGGAGGTGCGGGTTCTCCGGCGGGGGAAGGAACTCCTCGACGGCGACCCCGTCGACGATCCCGCGCACGGTCCCCGAGTCGAGGGGGTCGAGCTCCAGGTGGCCGCCGTCGAAGGACAGGTGGAACCGGTCGTGGCGGGCGCCGGGCACCCACGCCGCCTCCAGGTCGGCCACGCTTCCCGACGGCCAGGCCAGCCCCACCCGGGCGACACGCTCCCCGCCCAGGTCGAAGGGCAGGCCCGTCCGCGCGCCGGTGACGATCGGCTCTCCCAGCAGCCAGCAGAGCAGGTCGAGGCGGTGACTGCCCACGTCGGCGAGCACTCCCCCGCCGGAGATCGCGGGGTCGGTACGCCAGAGCCTGGGGTCGTCCGGCCCCGGGTCGAAGTGGCTCCGGAACTCCACGACCGCGCGGTGCACGACACGCCCGTACAGGATCTCGCGCACCCGCCCGAGCGCGGGCGCGAGCCTGCGGTAGTAGGCGACGCCCGCGTGGGCGGTGGCCAGCTCGGAGACCGTCTCGCGGGGGCGGGTGTCCCCCGCGTGGGCGGCCGGCTCGGGCGCCGCCCCGCCGAGCGGCTTCTCCACGAGGACCGGCAGGCCCGCCCGCGCCGCCGCGACCGCGAGGGGCAGATGGGCCGCGACCGGGGTGGCGACGTAGACGACCTCGGCCACGTCGAGCAGCTCGGTGTAGTCGGACGTGCCGAAGGCGCCGGGGAAGCCCCCGAACTCCTCGCAGGTCGCCCGAGCCCGCGCGGCGTCCCTGCCCCACACGCAGGTGACGCTCTCCCCCAGGGAGAGCAGGGCGGGCAGGGCCTTCCTGCGGACGATGTCGCCGTATCCGGCGATCCCCCATTTCACTCCCGGTCCGGAGATATAGCGATCTTCAGGGTTTCCGGGGGCGGGGTCTGGAACGGCGCGGTGCTTCCGGCCGGGTGCAGGGTGGGGCTCTCGGAGAGCCGGTCGAGGGCGTCCTGGAGCCGTTCCAGCGGGTAGACGGCGGTGAGGATCGCGTCGAGGCGCAGGCGCCCGGTGAAGGTGGCGGCCAGCCGCTCGGCCACCCGCATCGCCTCGGCCCTCGCGGTGTCGGTCGGTTCGGCGGAGCTGTGCACCCGCAGCCCCTTCTTCTCCCACTTGACCATGTCGAAGGTGACGTGGGTGTCGATGTGGTGGGTGCCGAGGAAGACGACGAGACCGTTCTGCCGGACCAGGTCGACGCAGGCGTTGGCGGTGTGCGGGGTGCCGACCGCCTCGATGGCGACGTCGAACTCCGTCCCCAGCTCCTCCGGCACGGCCTGCGGCGACTTCACCAGCGAGGTCCGGTCCGCGCCGAGGAGCGTCGAGCGCTCCAGGCGCCAGGGGTCCAGGTCGGCGACGGCGATCTCGGCCGCGCCGCGCAGCCGTGCGACCTGCAGCGCCATCAGCCCGACCGGCCCCTGCCCCAGGATGGCCACCCGGTCGCCGAGCCGCACCCCCCGGGTCGCGTGCACGGCGAGGGGCAGCAGCTGCAGGATCGCGCCCTGCTCGAAGGGCACGTCGTCGGGAAGGACGCCCACGCTGACCTCCCTCGCCGCCGCGTACTCGGCGAACCCCGAGGTGAGCGGGGTGCGGACGAACACCCGCCGCCCCGGCTCGACGCGGGTCACCCGCTCTCCCACGGCCTCGACGGTGCCGGCGACCTCGTGGCCGAAACAGCCGGTCGCGCAGTGGTCGCGCAGGCCGTAGTAGTGATAGTAGGCCAGGTCACTGCGGTTGCAGACGGTGCAGGCCCCCACCCGGACGAGCACGTCGCCCGGTCCGATGTGCGGGACCGGCGCGTCGCCGTCCAGGCGGATGCGGTGTCGGCCGACGAGTTCGATCCGGCGCACGTCACTCCTCGTTTCCGGTCTGCGGATGTCCCGTGGTCCCGCCGTAAAGTCCCGCTGTCCCGCCGTGGACCAGTTCGCGCCAGAACAGGTCGCCGCCCGGCGTGGCACCGACGAGCCTGCCCTCGGTGCCGGTCAGCGTGGCCAGCCCGGGGGTGGCGCCCCAGGGGGCCCATCCGTCGCCGCCCGGCGTCCTGACCCGCAGTTCCCCATCGCGGGTCAGCCCGATCAGTCGTCCCCCCACGTGGGCGAGGGCGGCGAACCTCGGCCCGTCGTCGCCCGCGCGGGTCCACGGCCCGGACCGCCCGGCGGCGAGCGGGCGCCACCACAGCTCGCCTCCGGCACCGGCGGCGAACATGGTCTGGTCGACGGGGGCGATCCCGACCGCCCCCGGCGGGGCGTCGTACAGGTCCGTCCAGGGCGCGGGCCCGGTCACCGGCTCGCGGGCGACGACGCGCCCGTCGGCGCGCAGGCCGTACAGGAGGACGGGCGAGCCGGGCGTCGCCTCGCGCGGCGCGGCCAGCGCCACCAGGCCGGGCGCGGGCTCGATCCGCCGCCACCTCAGGTTCTGGGTGCGGTACGGCCGCGTCCAGAGGTCGCCGTCCTCGCCGACGGCGAAGAGCCGCCGCTCGCAGGCGGCGAGCGCGAGCGCGGGCGTTCCGCCGCCCATCGGCTCCCACCAGCCGGGGGCGCCGGCGAGCCGGGCGAGCACGTTGCGGGTGACGCGGTCGACGACCGGGTCGTCGAGGGCGTCGCCCCAGCCGATCGTGGCCGCGTTGAAGACGGTGCCCGCCCCCCGGCGCATGATGCCCATGGTGGCGTGGCCGCCTTGTCCCAGGGCCCGCCAGTGGCGCAGGTCGGCGGTGGCGAGGATGGCGAAGTCGGCGGGGGTGCCGTCGGCGCCGGTCGCCAGGGGGACGCCGTCGATCTCCGCGTACTCCGCGGCGTCGGTCTCGTAGCCGACCGCGCCCCTGCCGAAGGTGTCGCCGTCGCGCAGCCCCGTGCCCTCGAACACCCAGTGCCCGGCGAAGCGCACCGTGTACGCCTCGGACTTCATGGCGTCCATGTCCTCCCAGCAGCCCGCGCCGCGCCGGAAGCTCACGCCGGTCAGGCTGTTCTCCGGCCGGCGGACGGGGGACCCCGACCACTCCACGGTGACCAGGCTCGGGTCGGTCGCGGACATCGGGTCGAGCAGGGCGTCGCGGTGGCACACCATGGTCCGGCCGTCGTCCTCCAGCCGGACCTGCCACCAGCACGTGTTGCCGCCGAAGAAGGCGATGTTCCCCCCGGCCGTCACGAAGGACTCCGCGGCGTCACGCATCTCCCGGGTCCAGTACTCGTCGTGCCCGGGGATCACGAGCAGGCGGCGGTCGCGCAGCAGCGTGTCCGGATCCTCGTGCAGGTCCAGGTTGGAGCAGTAGTCGGCCCGGAGGCCGCTGCGGCTCAGCCAGCGGTAGAAGGGGTCCTCCCAGTTGCCCGCCGGTCCGCCGCCGGGGCGGTCGAAGGTGACCCGGCCGGCCCGTTCGGGGCTCTCGGTGGGATACAGGCCCTCCCCGGGCACTCCGGCCCTGTTGTACGCCTGCCAGGTGAGGAAGGGCACCGACACCAGGATCGCCCCGCCGGTCCGAGGTTCGCGGGGCCTGACGACGAAGTAGGTCTCCTCGTCGGGGGTGCCGGTGGCGTCGGGGGTGGCGGGGGTGTCAGGGGTTCCGGGGGTGCCGGGGGTGAACGCCACGGCGTAGAGCGAGCTGGGCCAGTCGCCGGGGACCTCCAGGGTCCACCAGGGCCCGGAGGCGTCCAGTTCGGCCCTGACCTCGCCGGTCACCGCGTCGCGCACCCGGGCCCGGCAGCCGGCCGCGCCACGCTCACCGTCGGACACCGGGCCGCCGGTCGTATCGGTCACATCAGGAATATCGGTCATCGGGTCGTCGGTCGCCAGGCGGAAGCGCAACGATCCGCCCTGCGGCACCGACGTGCGCGCCGCGTAGGCGCGAACGGCCGAGGTCATCCCCTGGGACCTCGCAGGTCGCCGTACCCGCCGGCGACGGTCCAGCTCAGCGGGTCGATGTGCGCGTTGAACGGCACCCCGTCCAGGGTCATCTCCGGACGCGGGTGGGCCAGGTGCAGCAGCGGGTCGTCGAACCGGGTGAACCGCCCGGCCAGCTCCAGCCGCGCCACCACGTCGTCGTCCTCGCCGCCCCAGCCCTGGTAGCGCTCGTCGAACCCGCCGATCGCGTCGAAGATCGTGCTTCTGGTCCAGAGGCAGGCCCCGGGCGGCTCCTTCAGCACCAGGGAGCGTACGGCGTCGAGCGGCACGTCGGCCTCGCCGCGCTCGCAGCGGTGCCGGATGGCGGCGGCGGAGGACTCGGGGTCGAGGCAGAACATGCGGCGGTAGGGCAGGAAGGCCGAGAGCTCGGGCTCGCCCGCCATCCGGTCCAGGTTCCGGCTCAGGAACCGGCGGTCCACCAGGATGTCGGTGTCCAGCACGCAGACCAGCTCGGGCTCGCCCGGGGTCTCGCGAACCCCGACGTTGACCGCCCAGGACTTGTTGAAACGCCCGTCGTGCCGCGCGAACACGTAGTGGTCCGCCAGCGGTTCGACGGTGTCGCGCCAGGTGGGCGCCGAGTCGGACTCGACCACGGTGACGCTCACCTCGCCGCCGTGACCGTCCTGGTCGCGCAGGGCGGCCAGGCAGGCCAGCAGGTTGCGGGTACGGGCGCCGCCGACGCGGTCCCGGAAGGGGATCACGATCACGGCCCGCGTGCCCCGCGTTCCCGGCGCGCCCGGCCGCGTCCAGGCCGAGACGTCGGCCACCGACACCTCGGCGGCGGAGCGGTCGGCCAGCGTGCCGTTGTGGTAGTCCACCAGCACGTGCGCGTCGGCCGCGGCGATCAGTTCCACGAGGCGCGCGCGGTCGGCGGGTGAGCGCTCCAGGAGGGGGACGAGCGCGTCGGCCAGGGCGGTCTCCAGCCCTCGGTCCCCGGGGGAGGCGGCGAAACGGCGCAGGTCCTCCGCGGCGGGCTCCCCGGCCACGAAGTGGGCGAGGGCGTCGGCCACCGCGCTGTAGTGCGGGCCGCTGATCTCCCACCAGTCGGCGGCCACCAGGGGGACCGACGGATCGTTGGCGAGGAAGGCGTAGGCGGCCAGCCTGGACCCGAGCGTCCGTGTGTCCGGCAAGGAGCCCGGCATTTGGGGCGACGCTAATGGGGTTTCTGTCATGCCGTTTCCCTCCACCTGCACGAATTCCCTCCGGCCGCGCGAATGCCGAACCCGATGTACCGTACCGTGCCCAAAAATGCCTCACAAGGGGACTTGACCCGCTTTAGGATGTGTTTTAATCTCCCCGGAGAACGCTCCCACGGGCCGGAATGCCACACCCTTCGGCCTGAGTCCGGCTTACCCGAACACGCATCGAAACGACGTCCACCAGCGCGCCGGCTTTGGCATACAAGAGCCGGTTTCATCGAATCCTCACCTGGTCGCGAACGAGGGATGAAAAAATGTCGGACGAGAGCTACAGGTCGGCGAGGCCCACCAACGGGGACGGTCTGGCGGAGGTCACCCTTGACCAGGCACACGCCCCCGACAAGGTCCTCGCCCACGAGGACCTTCTCAGGAAGTTCGTCAACGGGGAGAGCTTCCGGCCCGTCCATATGCGGGTCGGCATCATGGGCGCCTGCAATATGCGCTGCAATTTCTGCAACTTCCACTCGCCGAACGAGGAGAATTTCTACGATCTCTTCTCCTTCAAGGACGCCATTCCCACCGACAAGAGCGTCAGGCTCATGCGGGAGTTCGCCGAATCCGGCGGCCGGGCCGTCACGTTCTGTGGCAGCGGGGAATGCACGATTCACCGCGGCTACACGGAGATCTGCAATTCCGGGCACGCGGCCGGGCTGCGCATCGGCCTGATCACCAACGGTTCCCGCCTGCACCGGGACGACATCGCCGACTGCGTGGTCAACACCCACACCTGGGTGCGCATCGGCCTCAACGCGGGCACCGAGGCGACCTTCAACGACATCACCCGGGACCGCGAGCGGACGTTCACGTCCTTCCTCGGCTCCGTCCGCAGATTGCGCGACAACGCCGTCGACCCGGATTTCCGCATCGGGTTCAACTTCGTGATCACCATGCAGAACTACCGGGAGATCTCGCAGGCCGCCCGGATAGCGCGCGACTCGGGGGCCCATTACGTCCGGTTCGAGCCGGAGTTCTACAGCTCGATGGGCCACGAGACGATCGAGCAGGTCATGGCGGAGGTCTCCGCCTCGCTCGACGACGTCTCCACGCTGTCGTCGGAGGAGTTCGAGGTCTCGGTGCCCAAGCTCGACCGGGGGCCGATGGACCAGGTGGAGTCCGTCGAGGGCGACTTCGACCACTGCCACTACAGCCGTTTCGTCACGGCCGTCGGCGCGGACGGTCATCTCTACCCCTGCCCCCAGGTGCACCTGAACAGCCGCTACCGTATCGGCAACGTGCTCGAGGACGGCTACCTGAAAGTCCTGGAGGGTGGCGCCAGGGCCGAGTGGGAGTCGAGCAACCCGCTCAGGACCGACCTGTGCAAATCCTGCTTCTACCGGCCGCAGAACGAGCTGCTCGAATGGCTGCGCAAGGGGCGGATCAAGCTGGACGACGCGCTCAACACCTACCGCGTCGAGGTCCCGCACGCGCTCCACGCCGACTTCGTCTGAGATCCGAGGCTCGCGTTGACGTCGATCGACCGGTTCCACCACCTCGGCCACTCCCCGGTCGATCCCGTCCCCGGCTCTCCCGCGCCGGACCAGGCCGTCCGCAACGTCCAGGTGCGCAGAGCGGTGGCCAGACTGGCCGCAGTCCGGCGGGTGTCCCTTCGCGTGCGCTCCACCCGCGGGCAGGAGGGCGCGGAGCCGAGGGTGGACCACTACCTCTTCGAGCACGAGGGGCGTCGCGAGCTGCGCGCGGTCATGCTGACCCCGCCGGGCCCGGGGCCGTGGCCCGCCGTACTGGTCTGCGCGGGACGCAACGCGACCCTGGAACGGGTCACCGGGCTCCTGCCCCCCGACCACCCCGGCCGCGACGTCGCCGCCCACCTGACCGGGGCAGGCTTCCTCACCCTCACCCTCGACCACGGCCTCGACCGGTGGGCCGAGCCCGCCACGCTGGGCGGACGCGACCCGGGCGACGTACTGGACGGCACGCTGCGGCTGCGCGGCGGCAGTCTCCTCGGCGCGCTGGCGGAGGACGCGGGAGCCGCGCTCGACTGGCTCCGCGCGCATCCGGACGTGGCCCCCGGGAGGGTCGGCCTGTTCGGGCACAGCATGGGCGCGGCGGTGGCCCTGCACGCCGCGCTGCTGCGGGAGGAGCCGCTCCCGCTGTGCGCCGCGAGCCACCTGGGCACGTACGAGACGATGATCGGCCGGTCGCTGGCCTGGAACCAGTACGTCGCCCTGCCGTCCATCCTGCGCCACGCCGACCTGCCCGACCTGTACGCGGCGCTCGCCCCGGCTCCCCTGCAGATCCAGTACGGCACGGCCGACGGCCGCCTCGATCCCGGCGACGCCAAGACCGCCGGTGAGCGGATCGTGAGCGGCCACGACACGGCCGAGATCCTGCCGCTGCCCATGGGCCACAGCACCGGCCTGGCCGAGGCGGCGGACTTCTTCACCCGCTCCCTGGCCGAGCCCGCCGCCGCTACGCCGGATGTGCCCGCCGCCAGGGTGGGTTTCGACGTCCGGGCCCGCCTGGACATCCTGGACCTGGTCGACGACGCCCTCGCCTCCGGGGCGCTGACGCTCGGACCGCGCGGCACCCGGCTGGAGGCGCTCGCGAGCCGGGAGATCGGGCGCGGCACCGCGGCGGTGAGCTCGGGCTCCTCGGCCCTGGAGATCGCCCTGCGGATCGTCGGGGTCGAGGGGCGCACCGTCCTGGTCCCGGCCAACACCTTCTTCGCGACCGCGGCCAGCGCCGTCCGCGCCGGTGCCCGGGTCGACTTCGTCGACATGGAGCCGGACGGTCTCGGCATGGACCCCGAGGGGCTGCGCGCCGCCCTGGCCGCCCACGAGGATGTGGCCGCGGTCGTGCCCGTGCACATCGCCGGGGTCGTATCCGGCTCGCTGGCCGAGGTGCTGGCCGAGTGCGACCGGCGGGGCGTCGCCGTCGTCGAGGACGCCGCCCACGCCCTCGGCTCCTCGCTGCACGGGCGCCAGGCGGGCACCTTCGGCCGGCTCGCCGCCTTCTCCCTCTACCCCACCAAGATCATCACCAGTGGCGAGGGCGGCCTGCTCAGCGCCGACGGGGCCGACCTGAGGCGGGCCGCGCAC
The DNA here is from genome assembly GCF_039537505.1 of Streptosporangium oxazolinicum. NCBI lineage: Bacteria > Bacillati > Actinomycetota > Actinomycetes > Streptosporangiales > Streptosporangiaceae > Streptosporangium > Streptosporangium oxazolinicum. The sequence goes on along the minus strand of NZ_BAABAQ010000005.1, from coordinate 292,752 downwards.
CTGCGCGACCACGGTAAGCGGTCCTTCGAGGAGAACCTCCACGACGACCTCGGCAGCAACTGGCGGATGAGCGAGCTGCACGCGGCGGTGGGCCTGACCCATCTGGCCCGGCTGGCGGAGGTGCTGGCCGAGCGTACGGCACTGGCCGAATGGTACGACGAGAGCCTCGCCGGTGTGCCCGCCCTGACCCGCCCCGCCGTGCCGGCCGGGTGCGCGTCGAACCACTACAAGTATCTCGCCCTCCTCCCGGAGGGCGTCGACCGCGCGGCGCTCAAACAGCGGCTCCGCGCCGAGGGGGTACGGCTGGCGGGCGAGGTGTACGACGTCCCGCTCCACCGCCAGCCCTACTTCGCCCGGCGCTTCGCGGAGCGGTCCTTCCCGCATGCCGAGGCGTTCACCTCCCGCCACATCTGCCTGCCGCTCTTCCCCGGCATGACGCGCGCCCAGCAGGAACGGGTCGTCCGCGCGCTGCGGGACGCGCTGTCGTGACCGGTCTCGTGACCGGCGAGACGGTCCTGCCGCTGCTGCGCGCGGGACGGTGGTACCGGTCGCTGGACACCGTGCCCGTCCCCGGGGGCCCGCTGCTCTCCCTGGCCCCGGAGATCCTCGTCCGCGACGACGGCGCGCGCCTGCGGGCACGCCGTGCCGCGACGACCGTGCCGCCGCGTGACCGGCGCCTGGAGCTGCTCCGCGAGGCCGTCGCGCTGTTCCGGCACGGCCGCGTGCCCGTCGAGGCCCTGGGTGTCCAGGACGCCGGGGACTTCGAGGAGGCGATGCGCGCCACGGCGGGCCTTCCTCCCGCCCTCGTGCGACGCTGGTCGGCGATGCTCGGCGAGCGGCTGGAGGAGCTCGCGAAGGAGGCCGCGGACGAGTCCGGCGGGCTCACCCTGGTCTCCCTGCCCGCCAACACCTTCACCTGCCTGGAGGGGGTGCTGGAGGCGGCGCTGTCCGGCGCGGCGGTCTGGATCCGCCCCAGCAGGCGCGAGCCGCTGTCGTCGGCCCGCCTGGTGGGGGCCCTGCTGAGCGTGGGCTGGCCGCCCGAGACGCTGGGCTACTACCCGAGCGCGCCCCGGACCCTGCCCGCGATGATCCGGGCGACCGACCGGCAGATCGTCTACGGCGGCGACGGCCTCGCCGCCGAACCGGCCCTGGCCACGCCGTCCCTCGACCTGCGCGGGCCAGGCCGGGCCTGCGTGATCGTGGGCGCGCGGGAGCCGGTGGACCCCGAGGACCTCGCCGACAGGATCGCGCGGGACGCGGGCCGCTTCTGCACCAGCGCGTCCACGGTGGTCTGCCTGCGGGCGGCCGAGGCCGACGCCCTGAAGGTCGCGGCCGTGCTCGACGGCATCTCCCTCGACCCGCCGGACCCGCGCCGGCCGCAGGCGTCGTGGGCCGAGGCCGACGCCGCGCGGATGGCCGCGTTCGTCTCCGAGCGGCTCGCTCCCGGCGGGCGCGTCCTCACCCGGCGGCCCCTCCTGGTCAGGTCGGGCGGGATGACGTTCCTCGCGCCCACCCTCGTCCACGTCGACGACGTCGGCCACCCCCTCGTCGGCTGCGAGCTGCCCTTCCCCCTCGCCGTCGTCGTCTCCACCGACGAGGCCGGAGCGCGCGGCGTCGCCGCCGGGTCCCGCTTCGTGCACCCGGCCCGCTTCGCGACCGTCCCCGAAGTTCCCGAAGTCCCCGAAGGAGCCTCGTCCTGAACCCGAGCACTCACCTCCCGCCCACCGGCTCCCTGCTGGACGCCATGCGAGAGCAGATCCCCCCCATGCGCGAGTCCCTCGACGAGTGGACGGTACGCATGATGAGCTGGCACTTCGGCGAGGAGAGCGGCTCACCGTTCTGGCTGGCGCGCAGGAGCCGCCTGCCCTTCGACCCGATCCGCGACGTCACCGACTACGCCTCCCTGCGCCTGTTCGGCCTGTTCGACAAGACCGACCTGCGGGGGGTGAGCGCCCGCGACCTCGTGCCCCGGGGCTTCGCCGGGCGGCCGTTCCGCGTCGTGGAGACCGGCGGGACGTCCGGGCCGCCGTACCGGGTCGTCGACGTGACCCGCGCCATCTACGACGTGCGGATGTACCGCGTGATGCTGGAGGCCCGCGGCCTGCTCGGCGGCGACATCCTGGCCATGACGCCCAGCGGCCCGCACGCCTACGGGCACTTCGTGAAGCTGCTCGGCGACAGCTGGGGGGCGGCCGTCTTCTCCGTGGACTTCGACCCGCGCTGGGTCAAGCACCTGGTGCGCGCGTCCGGCGACGCCGCCGGGGGTGCCGACGCCTACGTCGGCCACCTCGTCGCGCAGACGGCGGACATCCTGCGGGACGAGCGGATCAGCCTGCTCTTCACGACCGCCAAGCTGCTCCTGTCGCTCGCCCCGGCGCTGGACAAACCCCTCGCGGAGTACGGCGTCCGCGCCGTGTGCACCGGCGGCATCTCCTGCTCCCCCGAGGAGGCGCGCTATCTGCGCGAGGAGTATCTGGACGGGGTCCAGTGGATCGACACCTACGGCAACACCCTCGCCGGGCACGCCCTCCAGGGTGACGCCCCCTCCCCCGGCGAGCCGCACAGCTACCACCTGCCGCCGCCCTTCGCGGTCATGCACGTCGTCCGGCCCGACGACGTGTGGCGGGAGGTCGCCGAGGGCGAGCGGGGCCGGATCAGGGTGGTGACCCTCCTGGAGGACCTCTTCCTGCCCAACCTCCTGGAACGGGACAGCGCGATCTCCGCCCCGCCGCACCCCTGGTTCCCGTGGCCCGGGGTGGCGCGGGTGGGGCCCTACGAGGCGGAGGACGCCGACCAGATCACCGAGGGGGTCTACTGATGCCCGGAGACCGGCGAGCCGTCTCCTCCAACGGCGTGCCCATCCCGTTCACCGACGACTTGTTCGCCCCGCTTCCCGACAGCGGCGCGCTGCTCGGCGACCCCGAGGCGCTCAGACGGCGGTTCCAGGACGACGGGCTGGTACTGCTGCGCGGGTTCCTCGACCGCGAGGCGGTCCTCTCGCTGCGCGGGGCCTACCTGTCGGCGTTTCCCGAGGGCCTGCTCAAGCCGGGGACCACCCCCGAGGAGGGTGTCTTCTCCGGCCGCCCGCCGGAGGGGCTGCCCTCGCACGGGGTGAAGGACCACCCGGCCTACGACTTCGTGCGTACGGAACGGTTCACCTCCTTCGCCCGGCAACCGGCCCTGACGGAGCTGGCCGCGACCCTGCTCGGCGGTCCCGTCCGGATCCTGCCCCGGGGCATCCTGCGCCACTTCTACGCGGGCTCGCTGCGGGCCTCCCGCGCCCACACCGACCACGCGTACATGTCCCAGGGCAGCGACCGCGTCCTGACGATGTGGATACCGGTCGGCGACTGCCCGTTGGAGACCGGGGGCCTGGTCTATCTGGAGGGCTCGCACCGGGAGTCCCCCGAACGGTTCGACGCGGCGCGGCTCGCGACCGACCGGGCCCACGACTCCCGGCCGATCAGCCACGACCTCCAGCTGACGGCCCGCGTCGTCGGCCGGCGCTGGCTGTGGAGCGACTACGAGGCGGGGGACCTGACCGTGCACAGCCCGCACGTGGTGCACGCCTCCCTCGACACCGTGACCGACGTCATGCGCGTCTCCGCCGACGTGCGGTTCATCCGCGCGGAGGACAGGATGGACCCCCGATGGACGAGGGAGTGGGCCGGCGATGACGGCGCCTGAGAACACCACCGAGCCCGCGTCGGGGGGACGGCCTCCCGGAGCAGCGGGAGATCCGGGAGCTCCAGGGCCTCCGGGGGATACGCCCGGCGTGGACTCCCCCTCGGACGAGCCGCCCGGGACGCCGCCCGGGGCGGTGATGTCACGGGCCGCGACCCGGACCCGCCTGGCCGCGATGTCCGCGTTCCTGATCGTGGGGCTCTCGTACGCCAGCTTCCTGATCAGGGTCCCCTCGCTGAAGGTGGAGCACGAGCTCTCCGTCGGGCAGCTCGGTCTCCTGCTCGTCGTCCCCTCCGTCTCGGCGCTGGTCGCCATGCAGCTCGCCGGTGGCCTGGTGGCCCGGTACGGCAGCGCGCCGATCGCCCGGGTGTCCGGGGTGGCGCTGCCGCTGTCCCTGGTCGGCCTCGCGCTGGCCGGTGATCCGATCCAGCTCGCCGTCGCGCTGATGATCTTCGGTGCGATCGACGGGCTTCTCGACGTCTCCATGAACGCCCACGCCATCGCGGTCGAGCGCGCCCACGGGCGGTCCGTGATGAACCGCTGCCACGCCGCCTGGAGCATCGGCGCGATGGCCGCCTCCGTGCTGGGCGGCCTCGCCATCCAGGCCGGTCTCTCCCCCATGACGCACTTCCTGTGGCTGGGCGTGGCCGTGGCCCTCCTCGCGCTGGTCACCGGGCTGTGGATGCTGCCGGCCTCGGCCGACCGGCACGCGAGCCGGGAGGGCGAGAAGAAGGTCCGGGTGAAGTGGCGGGACGGCTGGACCCCCCGGGTGCTGATGTTCGGCGCGATGGGCGCGGTCATCCTGATCGTCGAGGGCGCGGTCGGCAACTGGAGCGGTGTCTTCCTCCTGGAGGACCGTGGCGCCACCCTCGCCGTGGCCTCGCTGGGCTACACGTTCTTCAACCTGTGCCAGACCGCCGGCCGCCTCGTCGGGGACCGCCTGCACGAGCGGTACGGCGCCCCCGCCCTGGTCAGGGTGAGCGGCGGCATCGCCCTGTGCGGCCTGGCGATGGTCGTGCTCAGCCCGGGTATCGTCGTCGCGGTCGCGGGCTTCGCGGTGGTGGGAGTCGGCCTCTCGGTGCTGCTCCCCCTCATCTTCAGCGCGGTGGGACACGGCGGCGCCGAGGGCCTCGGCGCGGCCGCGGCGCTGGCCAGGTTCACCACGCTGACCTACTCGGGGCTGCTGCTCGGCCCCGTCCTGGTCGGCTGGTTCGCCGAACTCGTGGGCCTGGCCGTGACGTTCGCCGGGCTGCTCGTCCTGCTGGCGCTGGTGGTCCTCAACGCCAGGGCCACGGGCACCGCCGACCGGAAGGAGACCCCGCGGGAGGCGTAGCGGCGCGGGAGGGCGGGAGGCAGGCCCGCTCCGCGACGTACCGGGGACCCGGCTCAGGCGCGGAACAGACTCGGACGCTCGGACGCGAGAGTGACTCAGAGCGGGGAGCGGCTCAGACGAGGGAGCGGACGGAGCGCAGCGACTGCCAGCCCGCGGAGTCGACGGCCTCGGGCGACAGGATGTTGTCCAGGACCATGTGGGCGCAGCCGATGATCCCGGCGCTCGGGCCGAGCCGGCTGCGCTCTATCCGCAGGTTGCGGGTGGCCAGGGCCGTCGAGCGACGGTGGATGACCTCGCGGACCCCGGAGACCATCGGCTGGAAGGTCTCCGCGACGTCGCCACCGAGGACGACCACCGAGGGGTTGAGCAGGTTGACCGCGCTGGCGACGACCTCGCCGAGCATCCGGGCGGCGTTGCGGACCACGGTCATGGTCTCCGCGTCCCCCGCCCTGACCAGGCTCACCACGTCGGCGAGGGTCTTGACCTCGTACCCCCTGGCGCGGAGCTGGCGCAGGATCGCGGTGCCGCTCGCGATGGAGTCGACGCAGTCGATGTTGCCGCAGCGGCAGAGGACTCCCCCGCCGTCGCGGACCGGGATGTGCCCGATCTCCCCCGCGGCGCCCAGCGCCCCGCGCAGGATCTCGCCCCCGGCGATCACCCCGGAGCCGATCCGGGTGGAGACCTTGATGAACAGCAGGTCGTCGGCCTCGCCCGCGTAGATCTCGCGGTGCTCGCCGATCGCGATGACGTTCACGTCGTTGTCGAGGAAGACCGGGACGGGGAAGCGCTCGGCGATGATCGGCGGGATGGCCACGCCGGTCCAGTTGGCCATGATCCGGGCGCTCTCGGTGCGGCCGGCCGCGAACTCCACCGTCGCGGGGACGCCCAGGCCGACCCCGCGGATCAGTGAGACGGGGCGGTCGCCGAGCAGATCGCTCCAGGTCTGCATAACCAGGGGCAGGACGACGTCCGGGCCCTCCTCCACGTCCACGGACAGGGCGGTGCCGGTCAGCACCTTGCCCGCGAGGTCGCAGACGGCGATCTGCGCGCGGCTCGCGCCCAGGGAGCCGACCAGGACGAGCCCGCCGGAGGCGTTGAAGGCCAGGCGGGTGGGCGGGCGGCCCCCGGTGGAGGGGCCCTCGCTGTCCTCCACGACGAGGCGCCGGTCCAGCAGCTCGGTGACGCGCAGGGACACGGCCGGTCTGGACAGGCCGGTGACACGCCCTATGTCCGCGCGGGTGACCGCCTCACCGGAGCGGATGAGGCGCAGCACCTCACCGCTGGTGGCCAGCGCGGCGGCGGGACGTCGAGGCATCCGCTAAGTGAATCACACCCACTTTGGAAATGAAAACTTCCTACTTTCTCATCTCAAATTACAAAACTCCGCTTGTGTAGAGCGCAAGATCTGGCTACTGTCCGATCTATCCCTAATTTCGGTAGATCGCTTGGAGCGCCGCCCCATGTCCGAGACCCCGCAACCCGCCGACCTCATCGTCTTCGGCGGCACAGGCGACCTCTCCATGCGGAAACTCCTCCCGGCGCTCTACCACTCCGACCGGGACGGGCGCCTCGCCCCCGAGACCCGCGTGATCGCGATGTCCCGAGGCGGGCTCGACGACGCCGACTTCCGCGGCAAGGTGGACGCCGAGGTGCGCGGCTCGGTGCCGGTGGACGACCTCGGCGTCTGGCAGCGCTTCCTCGGCCGCCTGCACCACGTCACCGTCGACATCAGCGGCCAGGACCCCACCGGGTGGGCGAGGCTCGCCGGGATGCTCGGCGGGCACGAGCACCGCGACCGGGTCTTCTACCTGGCCAGCCCGCCCATGACGTTCGGCCCGTTCTGCCGGGAGGCGCACCGCGCCGGGCTGGTCACCCCCGCCTCGCGGGTGGTGCTGGAGAAGCCCCTCGGGCGCGACCTGGCCAGCGCGCTGCGCATCAACGACGAGGTCGGCGCCATCTTCGACGAGCGGCAGATCTACCGCATCGACCACTACCTGGGCAAGGAGACGGTCCAGAACCTCCTCGTGCTCCGGTTCGCCAACGCGTTCCTGGAGCCGATCTGGAACTCGCTCTGGATCGACCACGTCCAGATCACCGTCGCCGAGACCGTCGGCACCCCCGGCCGCCGCGGCTACTACGACCACGCGGGCGCGCTGCGCGACATGGTGCAGAACCACCTGCTCCAGCTGCTGTGCCTGGTGGCGATGGAGCCGCCGTCGCGCAACGACCGCGAGTCGATCCGCGACGAGAAGGTCAAGGTCCTGCAGTCGCTGCGGGCCGTCACCGGCGGCGAGGTGGACCGCTTCACCGTACGCGGCCAGTACACGGCGGGCGAGTCCGGCGGCGTCCCGGTGCCCGGCTACCTCGACGAGCCCGACAACACCGCGCCCACCGAGGACTCCCGCCGGGTGGAGACCTTCGCCGCGATCCGCGCCGAGGTGAAGAACTGGCGCTGGGCCGGGGTGCCGTTCTACCTGCGTACCGGCAAGCGCATGCCGTACCGCTGCTCGGAGATCGTGGTGCAGTTCAAGGACGTGCCCCACTCGATCTTCCCGGGCAGCACGCCGAACCGGCTGGTGCTGCGGCTGCAGCCCAGCGAGGGCATCCAGCTGAACATCATGGCCAAGGAGCCGGGCGCGGGCGAGGTGGCGCTCAAGCCGGTCCCGCTGGGCCTGAGCTTCGCCGAGACCTTCACCGGCCGGGTGCCCGAGGCCTACGAGCGGCTGCTCATGGACGTCCTCGCCGGCAACCCGACCCTGTTCATGCGGCGCGACGAGGTCGAGGCCGCCTGGCGGTGGATCGACCCGATCCTCGACGAGTGGGAGTCCCGGGGCACCGTGCCCGAGCCGTACCCGGCGGGCAGCGCGGGACCCGCCGCGGCCCACGAGCTCGTCGGCCGCAGCGGCCGCGTCTGGCACGAGGAGGGGCTGGCGTGAGCGCGCGAGCCGAGCACCCGCATCCGAACGACCGAGAGAACCACGCCGACCACGACCGAGGAGGCCGGATGCACCCCGTGATCCAGGAGGTGACCGACCGTCTGGTCGAGCGCAGCCGCCCCAGCCGCACCGCGTACCTGAGAAGGCTGCACGCCGAGGCCGAGGCGGCCCGCCTGCGCGGCCCCGCCAGGGCGAGCCTGGGCTGCGCCAACCTGGCGCACGGCTTCGCCGCCGTGGGCGAGAGCGACAAGCGGGACCTGCGCGCCAACGTCAAGCCGGGCGTGGCGATCGTGTCGAGCTACAACGACATGCTCTCGGCGCACCAGCCGTACGAGGCCTACCCGGCGATCCTCAAGGCGGCCGTCAGGAAGGCAGGCGGCGTCGCGCAGTTCGCCGGGGGCGTGCCCGCGATGTGCGACGGCGTCACGCAGGGCCGGGCGGGCATGGAGCTGTCGCTCTACAGCCGCGAGGTCATCGCGATGGCCACCGCGATCGCGCTCTCGCACGACATGTTCGACGCCTCCCTCATGCTCGGTGTCTGCGACAAGATCGTTCCAGGTCTGCTGATCGGGGCGCTGCACTTCGGCCACCTGCCCGCGATCTTCGTCCCCGCCGGGCCGATGACCTCCGGCCTGCCCAACAAGGTCAAGGCCCGCACCCGGCAGCTGTTCGCCGAGGGCAAGGTCGGCAAGGACGAGCTGCTCGACGCCGAGGCGAGGTCGTACCACTCCCCCGGCACCTGCACCTTCTACGGCACCGCCAACTCCAACCAGGTCATGATCGAGGTCATGGGCCTGCACCTGCCCGGCTCGACGTTCGTCAACCCGCGCACCGAGCTGCGCGAGGCCCTGACGAGGGCCGCGGGCAGGCGGGCGGTCGAGCTGACCGCGCACGGCGCCGAGTACACCCCCGTCGGCGAGGTCGTGGACGAGAAGGCGATCGTCAACGCCTGCGTGGCGCTGCTGGCGACCGGCGGCTCGACCAACCACACCATGCACATCGTCGCCATCGCCGCGGCGGCCGGAATCGAGCTCCTCTGGGACGACCTGGCCGCGTTGTCGAAGGCGGTGCCGCTGCTGACCCGCATGTACCCCAACGGCCAGGCGGACGTGAACCACTTCCAGGCCGCGGGCGGCATGCAGGTGCTCATCGGCGACCTGCTGGACGCCGGGCTGCTGCACCGCGACGTGCTGACGATCGCCGGGCGCGGGCTGGACCACTACCGCTCGGCCGCCGAGCTGAAGGAGGGCGAGCTGGTCTGGGAGGAGCGCACCGAGGGCAGCACCGACCTCGACGTGCTGCGCCCGGTCGCGGGCGCGTTCTCCCCCGACGGCGGCATCCACATGCTCGACGGCAACCTGGGCCGCGCGGTCAGCAAGGTCTCCGCGGTCAAGGACGAGCACCTGGTCATCGAGGCCCCGGCGAAGGTCTTCGACGACCAGCTGGAGCTGCTGCGCGCCTTCGACGCGGGCGAGCTGGACGGGCAGGACTTCGTCGCGGTCATCCGCTACCAGGGGCCGAGCGCGAACGGCATGCCCGAGCTGCACAAGCTCACCCCGCCGATGGCGGTCCTGCTGGACAGGGGCCAGCGGGTCGCGATCGTCACCGACGGCCGGATGTCCGGCGCGTCCGGCAAGGTCCCCGCGGCCATCCACCTGTCGCCCGAGGCCGCCGACGGGGGTCCCATCGCGCTGGTGGTGGACGGCGACCCGATCCGCCTCGACGCCGCCGCCGGAACCCTGGAGCTGCTGGTCCCGGCCGAGGAGCTGGCCGCCAGACCGCTGCGGGGCGCGCCGCTCACCGACGCCCAGTGGGTGGGGACCGGCCGCGAGCTGTTCGGCGCCTTCCGCCGCGCGGCGGGCCCGGCCGAGCGCGGCGCGGGCGTCTTCGCGCTGAACGGCCACGCCGAGGCCGTCGCGAACGGCACCCGCCCGGCGACCGCCCAGAGCGGAATCCGGGCGTGAGCGCGCGCACCGTCTCTCTCGCACGGTCCACAAACCCCACGCGACCCCTTGCGCGGTCCATGAACCCCACGTGGCCCCTCGCGCGGTCCGCAGGACCCGCACGGCCCCCGGTCGTACGGCCCGTGAACCCCCTGAACCCCGTGTGGCCCGCCACGGCCACACGGCCCGCGAAGGAGATCTCGTGAGCCTTCCCTGGCTCGTCGCCGACGTCGGCGGCACCAACGCCCGGTTCGGGCTGGTCACCGAGCCCGGTGGACAGCCCGAGGCGGTAGCCGTGCTCGCGGGCGCGGAACACGATGGCCTTCCCGAAGCCGTAGCCGCCTATATCGCAGATCATGCGGGCGGAGTTCAGCCGGGAGCCGCGTGCGTCGCGATCGCGGGGCCCGTGGAGGGCGACCGCTACCGGCTCACCAACGCCGGGTGGACAGGGTCGGTACGCGATCTGGGCATCCCGAACGCCTGGCTGCTCAACGACTTCGAGGCCCTGGCCGCGTCCCTGCCGTACCTGCGGGGCGACGACCTGGTCTCCCTGGGCGGCCCCGAGCCCTCGCGCGGCGTCAAGGCCGTACTCGGGCCGGGGACGGGTCTCGGCGTGGGCGGCCTGGTGCCCGCCGCCGAGGGCTGGGTGCCGATCCCCGGGGAGGGCGGGCACGTCACCGCGCCCGTCCTCGACAGGCGGGACCACGAGATCGTCCGGGCACTGCGCGCGGACGGCCTGGAGCACGTGGTGGCCGAGCACCTGCTGTCCGGGCCGGGTTTGTCGCGTCTGCACCGGGGGCTCGCGCTCGTGCACGGGACGGACGCTCCGGCGCTGTCCGCTTCCGACATCGTGACCCGGATGGACGACTCGCTGTGCGCGGAGACCATCGAGGTCTTCTGCGCCATGCTCGGTACCTTCGCCGGGAACGTCGCCCTCACCCTCGGCGCGCGGGGCGGTGTCTACCTGGGTGGCGGCGTGCTGCCGCGTATCGTGGACCGGGTCCGCTCCAGCGACTTCCGCCGTCGCTTCGAGGCCACCCCGACCCTGAACGACTACCTTTCCGGCATCGCCACGGCGCTGATCGTGGCCCCCCAGCCCGCCCTGACCGGCGCGGCGGCCTGGCTCAACCAGCGCCTGTCCACCCTGGAGTTCGCATGAGTCTGCTCGACATCGCCCCGGTCGTCCCGGTCGTCGTGATCGACGACCCGGAGACCGCGGTCCCCCTGGCCCGCGCCCTGGTCGCGGGCGGCCTGCCGGTCATCGAGGTGACCCTCCGCACCGACGCCGCCCTGGACGCCATCGCGCGCATCGCCGCCGAGGTCCCGGAGGCGGTGATCGGCGCGGGCACCGTCCGCACCCCGGCCGACGTGGCGGCCTCGGTGGCGGCCGGTTCGAAGTTCCTGGTCAGCCCGGGAACCACCCCGGGCCTGGTCGACGCCATGGAGGTGAGCGGGGTGCCGTTCCTGCCCGGCGTGGCGACCGCGTCGGAGGTCATGGCGCTCGCCGACCGCGGGGTGACCGAGATGAAGTTCTTCCCCGCCGAGGCCGCGGGTGGCCTGCCGTACCTGAAGGCGCTCGGTGGCCCGCTGCCGCAGGTCAGGTTCTGCCCGACGGGCGGCATCAAGCTCGCGACGGCCCCCGGCTACCTCGCCCTGCCGAACGTCGGCTGCGTGGGCGGGACCTGGCTCACCCCGGCCGACGCGCTCGCCACCGGCGACTACCCGCGCATCGAGAAACTGGCCGCCGAGGCGGCGGCCCTGCGCTGATCCGCCTCCCCACCCGGCGAGGTCGCACGAGACCGGTCCCTCCCGCCCGGTGAAGGTCTTATGAGACCCCGCCCGCGCGCCCTTCCCTCCCCCGGCTCGTACGCGGCCCCGAGGCGCCGTGACCCGGTGTGACGCTCGTGGAATCCGGCCCGTGGCCGCCCTGACCGGCGGCCACGGGCCGGATTTTCCCGCTCCCCCGACTCCTCCCAGGTCCGGGCCTTTTGGAAACGGACTGAACCGCGCACGGACCCCACGCGTATCTCGCGGCGAAAGGCACTCCCTCACAGAGGAGCCATGAATGCGAGTACGCATCGTCACGATCTGCGCCACGGTTCTGGTCATGGGCGTCGCCGGTACGGCGTCCGCCGGGACCCATCAGGCGCAGGCCGGAGCGAAACAGACCACGGCCGGAAGCGGTTCGGCGAAAGCCGGAAAACAGACCTTCGGAAACCACTTCGCGGTCACCAACCTCGTCTCGGACGTCAGCGGACGAGCCGCGGTCACCGACCCCACGCTGGTCAACCCGTGGGGACTGGCCATGGGCAAGACCCTCTGGGTCTCGGCCGCGGGCACCGGCCTGGCCACGGTCTACTCAGGCGGCGCGGGCACCGTGAAGCAGGAGAAGACGCAGGTCCGCGTCCCCGGCGGCAGGCCCACCGGGCAGGTCGTCAACATGGGCGAGGAGTTCGTCGTCAAGGGGCCCGGTGGTTCCGGACCGGCCACGTTCATCTTCGCCAGCCCCAGCGGGGCGATCACCGGCTGGAACGCCGAGGCCGACCCGGACGACGCGATCATCAGCGCGTTCGTCAAGGGCGCCGACTTCAAGGGCCTGGCCCTGGCCCAGACGAACCGGGGGGCGATGCTGCTCGCCGCCGACTTCGCCCACAACCGGGTCCACGTCTTCGACGGTGACTTCGACCGGATCTCGTTCGGCCGCCGCGCGTTCCAGGACCCCGGCCTGCCGGAGGACTACGCGCCGTTCAACGTGGAGGTCGTGGGCAACTCCATCCTCGTCGCGTACGCCAAGCGCGACCCCGCGACCGGCAAGTCGGTGGCCGGGCGGGGCAAGGGGTTCGTCAGCCAGTTCAACGGCTCGGGCCGGTTCGTCGGCCGCTTCGCCGCGCGCGGGGCCCTCAACGCGCCCTGGGCGATGACGCTCGCCCCGAAGGGGTTCGGCGCCCACTCCGGGGCCCTGCTGGTCGGCAACTTCGGCGACGGCCGGATCAACGCCTACAACCCGCGTAACGGCCGCCCGCTCGGCCCGCTGCGCTCCTCCGACGGCAAGGCCATCACCCTGAGCGGCCTGTGGGACCTGGAACGCGGTACCGAGACCGTCGGCGGCACGAACTCCCTGTGGTTCAGCGCGGGCAGCGACGGCGGCACGCACGGCCTGCTCGGCCTGATCAGGCCCTCCGGAGCGGCCACCCCGACGACCTCCCCCACGGGCAACGCGTCCCCCTCCCCCTCTCCCTCCTCATCGCACCCGAGTTCCCACACCTCGAACAACTCCGGTTCCAACAACTCCGGCAACTCCGGCTACAACTACTGACGGACCACCGACGGGCGTCAGGGCCCGGGGTTTCTCCGGCGGCGCCGGCACCCCCACACCAGCGGACCGCGAGACCGAGCCGGCAGGCCGGCCCGCGCGGATCGCGGAGGGGTGCCGGCGCCGCGGCGCGTCCGGGCCTCCGGTCACCGGCACGGACGCGCCGCGGCGCCGTGGCGTCCGGGAGAGTCACCCCTCGGTGAACGCGAGATCTCCCGCCTTCCTTTAACCTTGAACGAACGAGGGGAGTACTTCCCAAGAACCGGCCCGGTCAATACGGACGCCCTGTGGCGTCCCCGGGCGGTCGCCCGCGAGGTGCGGGTGAAGGAGACCTCGAATGGCCGAGCGCATTCGAGGAGCGACCATGCACCCGACAGTCCACTCCCCCTCCGGACACCACCTCACCGGCGTGCCCCCTCCCCTCCGGTCCTGCCTGGTTCTCCGGCGCGACGCCCCTCCTCGCCGTACCCCCGCCGCGACACGTCCCGCGGCCGTCGCCGGTCCGTACCGTCCCGGCCGTCGCACCCCACCATCTCCGGACGCGCCTCACGAGTAGCCCTCGGTCCGACCTTCGCCAGGTTCGTCCCCTCCGGCGACCGCCGGATCGACGGCGAACTCGATTCCGCCACTGGAAGGCTGCGAGACGCACTATGAGAGAAGTCCCCCACACCAGCGAGGTGCACGTGATGGCGACCACATCGGCCAGCCGGTCCTCCGTCGAGGACCTGCGCTATCCGGCGGGATCGCTGGTGCTCCTGGCGGGGTTGCCCGGCGCGGGCAAGAGCACCCTGCTCGACCGGCTGTACGGGCTGCGCGGCGACGAGAGGGAGCCGGTGCGCGCCGGTGAGGCGCGCGTCATCGACTCGCGCCAGTCCCGCAACTGGTGGGCCCGCTACCTGGGCCCGATCCCGCCGAGGGCCCGCGTCCCGATCGTGCACACCACCCACGTGGTGCGGATCGCCCGCGCCCTGCTGAAGGGGCACGCCGTCGTCGCGCACACCCGCGGCACGTGGCCGCACATCCTGTACGGGTTCGCCTGGCTGGCCCGCAGGGTCGGCAGCGAGGTCCACCTGATCCTGCTCGACGTGGAGCCGAGGACGGCCCGCGAGGGGCAGCTCTCGCGCGGCCGGGTCGTCACGAGCGCGACCTTCGCCCGGCACTGCCGCCGCTGGCGGGTGATCATCGACCGTGCCCGCGCCGGCTCGTTCCCCCCGGCCGCGAGTGTCACGATCCTCGACCGTCCGGCCGCGGACCTGCTCAGGGCCATACGCTTCGACGAGCGTCCCGCCGCGCGGCGGGACGGATGACTTTACCTTCGCCTGGCTCTGCGCCCCGCCCGCCCCGGGCACGTTCAGAACGACCGGGAGGAACCCAATGATCGACGTACTGGCTCTCGCCGAGGAGCATCTCACCCTCGCCAGGGCGAGCGCGCACGGCCGCAGCGCCCACACCTACCTCAACGAGGGCACCCTGCGGCAGGCGGTCATCGCGCTGACCGCGGGAACGGTCCTCGGCGACCACGAGGCCCCGCCCGCCGGGAGCCTGCACGTCCTGCTGGGGCGGGTCCGGCTCGTCGACGACGACGGGCGGACCGTCGAGATCGGCGCGGGGCAGAGCGCCCCGATCCCGCAGCGGCGGCACTCGCTGGAGGCCGACCAGGAGTCGGTGGTCATCCTCACCAGCGTCGTCAACATCGGCGGCTGAGGGCTCGTACGGGCCGGACCCGCCCCTCGTCGGGCGAGACCCGGCCCGCTGTCGTCTTTGTCGTCTCTGTCGCTCCCGTGGTTCGATGCCGTTATCGTCATCACCTGACCACGGACAGGCGCGAACCGCGCCTGCGCCCCCCGGAGCCGGAGGTCTCAGATGCCCGTCGAGGCGAGGGGAAACGCGCCCGATCCCGGCCGTGCCGAGCGTCCCGGCGACGGCGTCCCGGCACGGGGCCGGAACGATGCCGTCCGGTCGTTGCGGTCGAGGATCGCGGCCCTCCGCAGGGCCGGTGCGGCGGGACCGAGGAGGCCGCTCCGGCCCCGGCGGTTCCGGTTCCCGAGGCGGACCGGCGGGGAGCGGGGCGGGGGCCGGTCGTACGAGCGGATCGTCGCGATCGCGATCGGCCTGGCCACGATCACCGGGGCGGCCGCCTCGTACGCGGCGGTACGGCTGAAGTCGCAGGCGATCGACGCCGACCGGCAGGCCGTGGTGGAGACCATACAGGTGCGGACGGCGGGCGTGGTGGCGCACATGAGCAGCCGGTCGAGGGGCGGCCAGGCCGTGCAGTACCGGACCCTGCACGCCCAGGCCGACGCGATCGAGGCCGTCGACCCCGACGAGGCCAGGACCCTCCGCGACATCGCCGACGGCTTCCTCCTCGACCAGTACATCGACCGCCGCTACCTGCCGGGCGCGGGCGCCTCCGCCAAGTGGGACTACGAGATGAGCGAGGCCGCGGTGGTCCGCGGCTACGAGATCTTCACGGTGCCGGGCGACCAGCCTGCCCGGACGGCGCGACGCGCCGACGCCCTGCACGACCGGGTCGGCCATCTCACCCTCACCGTCGCCGGCACCCTCGGGATCGTGCTCCTGCTGACCGTCGCGCGTCTCGTCGCGCCGCCTCGGCGCGACCGGCTCCTGCGGGTCGCGCTCGGCGGCTACGGGCTGCTCACCGCCCTGGCCCTGTGGCTCTCCCTGGCCCCGACATGACAGAAGGCCCGGCATGACAGAAACCCCGGTATGACCGAAGACCCGGTGTGACGGAGGATCCGCCATGACAGAGGACCCCGGTGTGACCGAAGACTCCGATGGAACGAAAAACCCCCGTGAGACGGAGACCCCCGGCCCGGCGGAGACCCCCGGCCCGGCGGAGAACCCCGGCCCGACGGAGAACCCCGGTGGAGCCGAGGAATCCGGTGGAACCGAGGAGTTCGACACCCCGTTCAAGCGCGGGCTCGCGCTCACGATGACCGCGGTGGGCCTGCTTGCCGGCGTGCTCACCTACCTCGGCGGGCAGGCGGGCACCCAGGAGGACAGGAACGCCCGCGAGGCGCAACGCGCCTCCGTCACCGCGCTGGCCGCGCAGGCCGGGGCGACGGCCGACTCCCTGGAGAGCACCGCCAACCTCGGCGCCGCCACCACCGTCAAGCGCCGTCACGACATCGAGTCCCTCCGGGCCACGCTGCTCGGCGAGCAGGAGCACGAGGCCGTCGCCGACCGGCTCCGGCAGGCGTACGGCAAGCTGGACGGCGTCTCCCCGCTGCCGACCGGCGACGCGGTCGCCGCCCAGCGCTACTTCGCCGATCTCAACAGGGAGGCGACCGTGGCGAGCCTCCTTCAGGAGGCGACCCAGGAGACCGCGAGCTCGTGGGGCGACAGGAGCAACACCTACTCCGCGGGGACCGCCCTCCTCGCGGTCGCGCTCACCCTGTTCGGCCTGTCCCTGACCGTCGGCGAGGCCAACCGGCGCCACCTGGTGTGGCCCGCCACCGCGATAGTGGCCGTCACCGTCGCGGGCACCCTCGTCCTCCTCGTCGTACCGCCCGTCACGACACCCCGCGCGGCCATCGTGGCCGTGGCCGAGGGCGACCGTCTCGCCGGGCTGCGCGAGCACGAGGACGCGATCGCCCACTACACCCGGGCGATCGCCCTGCGCGACGACTACGCGGTCGCCTACGAGCATCGCGCGACCTCCCGGGTGATGGCGGCCAGCCCCGAGCGCGCCACGTCGGCGTTCGTGTTCAGCACGGCCTCCCGCAGCGCGTACGAGGCCGCGGTGGCGGACATGACCAAGGCGATGGAGTACGGCGGCGACGAGAAGTACACCGCCCTGGTCAACCTGGGCGGCTTCGAGATCCACCTGGCCGACTACGAGGCGGCCGAGGAGCACAGCCGGGCCGCCGTCGCGCTCAACCCCGGTCCGCCGATACCCCGGATGAACCTGCTGCTGGCCCTGCTCGGCCAGCGGAAGACCGCAGAGGCCAGGCGGGTGGCCACCGAGCTGCTCCGGGTGATCGGGAGCCGCCCCGACCCCACCGAACGCAACGAGCTCTACGCCGCCACCCGTACCACCCTCGACCTGGTGTCCGCCCAGCGCGACCACGCCCGGCCCCTCGCCCAGGAGATCAAGGGTGAGCTGGTGCGCGCCCAGGGCGAGGAGCTCGCCCCGGACGCGCGGCCCGCGCCGTCGGCGCGGATCCCGGCGATCCGGGTGGCCGCGCAGGGTTCCATGATCCAGGCGTCCCTCTCCTACGAGGGCATGTTCAAGGGCGCCAGGATGGCCTCGATCGTCTACTACCGGGAGCGGCCGGGCGACGAGTGGCTCCAGCGCTCCGACCTGGTCAGCATCCAGCCCTGGCAGCTCGAAGGGGCCTCGGGCACCACGTCCTGGACGGTCGTCGACGCCGCCTGCCCCGCGACCGGCGAGTATCGTGTCGAGTTCTACGCCGAGGGCCGCCTGCTGGCCAGTGCGGGCGCCACCCTGTCGACCGGCACCGGCGCCGGCCTGACCGGGTACGCGGACTGGGCCGGTGGCCTGACGCTCTGCCGCCCCGACGGCTGGGCCCTCTCCCACGAGAGGGCCGGCACCGCCGACCTGACCTCCCCGGACAGACGCCACCACCTGGCGGTCAGGGTCCTTCGCATCGCCCCGCCCACCTCGGCCGCGTCCCGCGCCCGGACCCTGAGCACGGTCCGCGAACAGCTGGAGCGCACCCTCCCCGCCCGTCCGCTGAACGCCCGGCCCCTGGCCGACGCGCTCTTCGGCGGTTTTACCGGCCCCGCCTGGTGGCTGACCCTCCCCGACGCCGAGGTGGCCTATCTGTGGGCGTCCCTCGACGACACCGGCAGGCTCCGCACCTTCGTCGCCCGCTTTCCGGGGAACAACCCCGAGATCCTGAACAACGTCCTCGGCTACCTCCGCTTCGTCTGACCTGCTCCCTCGGGGATCTCAGCGCTGGCCGGTCCGTGGCGGGCCGAGCCGCTCGGGGGGCAGGACCTCGACGCTCGAATCGATCGTCATCGGAGCTGGTCGGCCGGAGTTCGCGCCGGACCCGTGTGCCGCGTGCGCAACCACACCACCGCCACCACGAGGGCGCCGGCGACCATCAACGGGACGACCATGGCGGCGGACGCGACGCCCGCGGATCGATCCGTGAGCCCGGCGCCGATGTCGCCGTGCATGGCGACGACGAACAGGAACAGGATCATGTTGTTCAACGCGTGAACGACGACCGCGATCTCAAGGCCGCCTGTGCGCCAGGTGACGATCGCCAGGATGACGGCGACCATCAGGTAATGGGCGTTGAGCCACGGGTCGGCCGCGGCGTGAATCACCGCGAAGGCGACGCTGGACACGATGATTCCGACGATCAGCCCTGCCCTCGGCCCACGTGCCCAGCTTCCGGCGACCCGGAAGACGAGACCGCGCAGCCCGTACTCCTCGCCCGCCGCCTGTAAGGGAGTCAAAAGGAGAACGGCGGCCAGGATTCCGATCACGTCCGTGAACGACCACTCCGTCGACGCGTCCGGCCCCAGCAGCACGTGCTGTGTGACCACGGCGAGCACCCAGAGGGGCCCGACCAGCACCAGCGCCCGTCCGAACAGATCGAAGCGGAAGCGCGAGATCACGGAGTGGAGTGAGGGGCCCCGCACGCCGTAGAGCCACCGCTGGATGAGCATGCTCCAGGGAGCGAGCAGGGCGATCGACGCCATACCGGCGGCGAACTGCAGCGGGGTGTACTCGATGCCGCCCGCTGCCGGGGTGGTGTCGCCCCATTGCGCGTCGAGCAGTGCGGCGGCGCCGCCGAGGAGAATCGCGAAGACCAGCATCCCGCCCAGGAGAAGCGCGATCGCGAGGATTCCGCGTCCTATGCGACGCTTCTCCCCGGCGAGCACACGGTGGTACTCCACATCCGGTGGAACCGCCCGAGGACCGCGCGGCTCCGGATCCCCCGCCGCGTCTCCCACCAGTGCGTTGGCCGGCGGCTCCGACGTCTTCGTGTGGTCATTCATATGGATCGTTCCTCTCTTTCGGTTTCTGATCGACCCCGAGTACGCGGCCGGTTCCCGACCGCGTCGAACAGGACGCCGCGGCGGAGGCGGAGCGCACGTTCCCTTGGCCGGACTCGGCCTTGTGACGACGCCTTGTGACGATGGAGGCCCCCTGTCCCCTCGTCGACGGCGTCGCGACCGACTCTCTGTGCCGACGTCGAGAAGCACGACTAATACACTGTGCTAAAAACTAGCACAGTGTATTAGTCGTGACCAGAGGAGGCGAGGGTCCGGCTTTGGACGGGTGAGCCGGCGGCGGATCCGGCAGGACGGCGGCCCGGGAAGGCGGTCAGGTGGCGGGGAGTCTCGGCACGCTGTCGATCAGGCGCCGGGTGTAGGGGTGGCGGGGGGAGCCGAGCACGGTGGCGGTGTCGCCCTGCTCCACGATCCGGCCGCGTTCGAGGACCGCCGTGTGGTCGCAGAGCATCGCGACCACGGCGAGGTCGTGGGAGACCATCACGACGGTGAGCCCGTGACTCTCGCGCAGCTCGGCCAGCAGGTCGATGACGCGTACGCGCGTGGAGACGTCCAGGGCGCTGACGGGCTCGTCGGCGAGCAGGACCCTGGGCTCGCACACGATGGCCCGCGCGATGGCGACGCGCTGGCGCTGCCCCCCGGAGAACTCGTGCGGGTAGCGGCGCGCGGCGTCGGCCGGCAGCCCGACGGCTTCGAGCGCGGCGGCGACGCGCAGGTCAGCGGCCGAGGAGTTCCACCGCGACGCCGGTACCAGGCCGAGCGAGCGGAGCGGTTCCGCGACGATCCTGCCCACGCGTTGCCGTGGGTCGAGCGAGGAGTACGGGTCCTGGAACACGGTCTGCACGCCGCGGCGGAACGCGCGCATCCGCCCGCGGTCGCGCGGCGAGAGCGGCGTCCCGTCGAAGAGGATCCGTCCCTCGGTGGGTACGGCGAGGCCGAGCAGCAGGCGCAGCAGCGTCGTCTTGCCCGCCCCCGACTCCCCGACCAGGGCCGTGCTTCGCCCCGGCAGCACCTGGAAGGAGACGTCGGAGAGCACGGGGTCCGCCGCCCGGCGGTAGGCGAAGCCCACCTGACGCGCCTCCAGGACGGGCTGGACCACCGCGTCGGGAACGGGTTCGGACGGCGCCACCCCGGCCCGAGCGGCTCCGGCGGTGTCCGGGGCGGATCCGTTGGTCGCCTCGGCGGCGGGTTCGGACGGCTGGTCCGGGGTGGGCCGGGTCAACGGTTCGTCCAATCCAGTGCGCTGTCGAGGTGCCGGGCACCCGCCACCAGTGACCGGGTGTACGGGTGGCACGGCGCGTTCACGATCTCCCGGACGGTTCCCGACTCGACGGCCTCGCCGTCCTTGAGGACGAGGACGCGGTCGGTGATCCCGGAGACGACCGCGAGGTCGTGGCCGATGAACAGCAGGGCCATGCCCCGGGCGGTGACCAGACCGCCGAGCAGGGCGAGCACCTCCGCCTGCACCGTCACGTCGAGGGCCGTGGTCGGCTCGTCGGCGATGAGCAGCGCGGGCTCGCAGGCCAGGGCCATCGCGATGGCGACGCGCTGGCGCTGGCCGCCGGAGATCTCGTGCGGGTACGCCCGCGCGACGCGGCCGGGTTCGGCGATCCTGACCTCCTGGAGCGCGGCGGCCACGGCGGCGCGCAGGGCGGCGCCGCGCAGCCCTCGCCCGCGTCTGATGGGTTCGGCGAGCTGGCGTCCGACCCTCATGAGCGGGTCGAGTGCCGTCAGGGGCTCCTGGAAGACGACCGATGCCGCCCGGCCGCGCAGCCCGTTCAGGCGCCGTTCGGGGGCGCCGACGACCTCGGACGGTCCCGTTCCCGGCGGGTCGAGCACGACGCTGCCGGAGGCGGTCATGCCGGACGGCAGCAAGCCCATGATCGCGAGGACGGTCAGCGACTTGCCGGACCCGGACTCGCCGATCAGGCCGAGCCGCTCCCCCGGGTCGATCGCGAAGGACAGGTCCCTGACGAGGTCGCGGCCGTCGGCGGAGCGCACCCGCAGTCCCGTCACACCGAGCAGGCTCATCGTCTCCCCCACCGGATCGGGTCGGCCATATCGAAGCGCACTCGCGGTCCCGTCACACCGAGCGGACTCATCGACTCCCCCACTGAACCGGGTCGGCCACATCGAAGCGCACCCGCGGCCCCGTCACACCGAGCAGACTCATCGGCTCCTCCGCCGAGTCGGGTCGGCCACGTCCCGCAGGCCGTCGGCGATCAGGTTCACCCCGACGACGAGCACGACCAGCAGCACGCCGGGGGCGACGGCGCCGAGCGGCGCGGTGAGCACGGTCGCCTGGGCCTCCTGCAGCATGCGTCCCCAGGAGGCGTTCGGCGGGGGCGGGCCGAGGCCCAGGTAGGACAGGGACGCCTCGGCCAGTACGGCGAGCCCGAGCTGGAGCGCGAGGTTGACCAGCAGCGTCGGCCAGATGTTCGGCAGGACGTGCTCGGTCACCACGCGCGGCCAGGAGGTTCCCGAGGTGCGTGAGGCCGTGACGAAGTCCTGGGCCAGCACGCGCTTGACGAGCACCCGGGTCAGCCGCGCCACGATCGCGGACATGCCCAGCCCGATCGCCAGGACCGCCGAGCCGAGCGACGCCGAGCGTACCGCGACGATGAGCATGGCCAGGAGCAGGGTGGGGAAGGCGATGAGGATGTCGAGCAGCGCCGAGAGCGTGTCGTCGAGCCAGCGGGTGGCGAACCCGGCCGCGAGACCGGCGAGCAGGCCGAGGACGCCGCCGAGCAGGACCGACCCCACCCCGACCGTCAGCGCGATCCGCGCGCCGATCATCAGCTGGGTGAGCAGGTCCCGGCCGAGCTTGTCGGTGCCCAGCGGGTGAGCGGCCCCCGGCGGCATCAGCCGGTCTCCGGAGGTGTCGTCCGGGGCGTACGGGAGCCAGAGGAGGGAGACGACCGTGACGGCGAGGACCAGACCGGCGAGCACGCATCCGATCACGAGCGTCGCGGACCGCCGCGACCGGACGGGAGCCTCCGGCGCCGGGGCTTTCGACGGGGAGGCCGAGGTGTTCATCGGGGGCCTCCGGAGACGGTGCCGCGCAGCCGGGGGTCGATGAGCCGCTGGGCGAGGTCGGCGGCGAAGCCGATCAGCAGGACCGCGAAGGTGCTGACGAACAGGATGCCCTGGATCACCGGGTAGTCGTGCTGGGCGATCCCCTTGACCAGCATGCCGCCGAGGCCGGGGAGGGCGAACACGCTCTCGACGACGACGGCCCCGAGGAAGGTCGTGGCGAGCTCGATCCCGAGGATGGAGACGACGGGCACCGCCGCGTTGCGCAGGCCGTGCCGCCACATCGCCCCGGTGAAGGAGGAGCCGAGCGCCCTGAAGGTCCGCAGGTGGTCGCTGCCGAGCACGTCCAGGGTGGCGGAGCGGACGTAGCGGACGAGCGAGGCCGACATGACGAGGGCGATCGTGACGACGGGCAGTGCCAGCGAGGTGAGGGCCGCGACCGGGTCGGCCCAGTCGTCCCTCGGGAAACCGCCTGCCGGGAACACCCTCAGCCGCAGCGCGAACACCGTGACCAGCAGCATCCCCACCCAGAAGGCCGGGACCGCGATGCCCAGCTGGGACAGCCCGCTGAGCAGGGACCCGTACCAGGTGCCCGCGCGGTGGGCGGCGACGAAGCCGACCGGTACGGCGACGGCGACGGCCAGCAGGAAGGACAGCAGGGTGAGCGGGACGGTGACGACCAGGCGGGAGGCGATCTCCGGGCCGACCGGGAGGGTGCTGACGAACGACTCGCCCAGGTCCAGGGTGACGAGCCGGCCGAGCCAGGTGGCGAACTGCTCGGGCAGTGGCAGGTCGGAGCCGATCTGCCTGCGGGCGGCCTCGATCTGCTCGGGGGTGGCGCCGACCGACAGCAGCGCGTTGGCGGGGTCGCCGGGCAGCAGGCGCAGCAGCAGGAAGAGGACGACGCAGGCCAGCAGGAGCGAGACGACGAGGAACGCCGCCCGCCGCAGCAAATAAATGATCATGAGAGAGGGGGTCGCGCCGGCCGGACCGCCGCGCGGGGCGGCGGTCCTGGCCTGCGGGGCGCGGTGCCGGGCATCAGCCCTTCTTGATGCCGTAGGCGTGGAACTGCGAGTTGAGGCCGTTGACCGGGTAGCCCGACAGCGACGACGAGGCCACCACGATCTGCGGGTAGAGGTAGAGCCAGTCGCTGGCGGCGTCCTCGGCGATCTTCCGGTTGGCCCGCTTGAGCAGCTCGGCCTGCTTCTCGACGGTGTCGGCCTTCTCCGCCTCGCCGACCAGCTTGGTCACCTCCGGGTTGTCGTAGCCCCAGTAGAAGTCGGGGTTGCCGTACCAGACGACGTCGCGGTCGTTGACGTGCTCCTGCAGCGTGGCGGTGAAGTCGCGGTTCTTGAACACCTTGGTGTACCACTCGTCGGCGGTGATGACGTTGATCGTCACGTTGATACCGATCTTGGCCAGCTCGCCCTTGATGAACGTGGCCGCGGTGGGGTGCGGGTCGTAGTTCGGGGTGTCGAGCGTGACGTCGAACCCGTTCGCGAAACCCGCCTCGGCGAGCTGCTTCTTGGCCAGCTCCACGTCGTAGGGGTCGAGCGAGGTGAGGTCCTCGTACCACGGGTCGGTGGGCGGGACCATCGAGCCGATCGCCGTCCCGTAGCCGCCCCAGACGGAGTCGAGCAGCTTGCGGTCGTCGATGGCGGAGGCGACGGCCTTGCGGACGAGCTTGTTGTCGAACGGCTTGACCCTGTCGTTGAAGGCGAGCAGGAGCTTGGTCGTCGACCGGCCGTCGTTGACCTTGTAGTTCGGGTTGTTCTTGAACTGCTCCAGCGCGTCCGGGCTCTGCTCGCTGGTCACGATGTCGACGGCGTCGGTCAGCAGCGCGTTGTTGAGCGCGGTCGCCGAGGTGAAGTAGTGGAACACCACGCCCTTGTTCGTCGGGGCGGTGCCCCAGTAGCCGTCGAACGGCGTCAGGCTCAGCGTGGAGCCGCGCTTCCACTCACCGAGCCGGTACGGGCCGGTGCCGTCCTCGGACGTCGCCAGGTCCTTCGCCGCGTCGTTGACGATCCAGACGTAGCTGAGGTTGTAGACGAACGAGATCGACCTGTCCTTCAGCGTCACGACGACCGTGCCGTCGTCGGGCGTCTCGATGCTCCTGACGACGGCGAAGCTGCTCTTGCGGGCCGACTGCGACTCCTTCGCGGTGACCCGCTCGATGCTGTTCTTCACGTCGGCGGAGGTGAGGGGGTCGCCCGAGTGGAACGTGACGCCGTCGCGCAGGGTGAAGGTGTAGGTGAGGCCGTCGGGGCTGACCTCGTGGCTCGCGGCGAGCAGGTTCTCGACCTCGCCCTCGTCGGTGAGCCTGAACAGGCCCTCGTAGACGTTGCCGTTGAACGCCTCCGTCGTGCCCTGCCCGCCGCCGCCGGTGTTGTCGAGGTTCTGCGGCTCGTAGAGCGAGCCGATCTCGATCGTCGCGGCCGGGTCGAAGGCGGGCGCCGCGCTCCCCCCGGAACCGGAACCGGAACCGGAGCCCGAGCCCGCGCTGGGGCCGGGGGCGGGACCCGAGCCACAGCCGGCGAGGACCAGCGCGGCCGCGATCACGGCTCCGATGAACGGCGTCGTCTTCCTGTTCACTGTCTCTCCTGCTGGCCGTCCGTGCCACCGCGCCGCACGGGAGACGCGGGCATAGTCGACGATGCTCGCGGGGGCCGTTACGGACGCGGTTTCGGACAGCTCACTTCGTTGCGGTCGGCGAGGGCTCGCCGGGAGGGTTTCGTGCGGTACGCCGCCGACGACAGGCTGGGAACACGTCGTCAGCGGCTTCACCGACTAACCCTACAGAAATAGTAGGCTTTGTCCAATTTCGGACAAAAGTCGGCTTTACGGCTGACCGCTACCGGCGAAGCGGTCCGGACACGGGCGGCCGATCTCCCACGGCCCGGCACCGACCCGGGCGGCCCCCTCCTCGCGGTCGCCGCGCCACCACAGGAAGAGGCCCCCCTCCCCGTGCTCGGCGGCGAGCCCGTTGAAACCGGACGCCGACAGCACCTTCGAGGTCGCCGTCGACCTCATCATCGCGGGCCTGGAGGGGAGCCGCCCCTGAGGCGCGCGCCTACCGCCGGGAACGGAGGCGCCGGACTACAGGGGCAGGACGCCACCGGGCTTGAGAGCCTTCATCGCGATCTGGGAGGTGAGCTTGTCGAGACCGGGCAGGCGGCCGAGCTTCTCCAGGCAGAGCTGGCTGTAGGCGTCCATGTCGGGCACCGCCACCCGCAGCACGTAGTCGGGGCGGCCGAACATGCGCAGGCACTCCACCACGTCGTCGATCTCCATCACGGCGGCCTCGAAGGCGGTGACCGTCTCGGCGTCCTGGCCCTCCAGCTCGACGTAGGCGACGACCTGGAAGCCCCGTCCCACCGCCGCCGGGTCGATCACGGCGCGGTAGCCGGTGATCACTCCGGTCTCCTCCAGGTTGCGGACCCGGCGCAGGCACGGCGAGGGGGTGAGCCGCACCCGCTCGGCCAGCTCCAGGTTGCTCAACCGCCCCTCCACCTGGAGGAGACCGAGAATTGCGCGATCCGTCACATCCATGACATCGGATGCTAACGAGGGGCGTCATCCTCCGAAAGATTGACATCGAATTTTGTTCTACCTGGCATAACCTTGCGGCATCGCAGGAGCGCCGACGACGGGACGAAACAATGACGATCTTCGCAGACGCCCGTGAGATCTCCCCCGACGACCGCTACCTGCTCGACGAGGGCCAGGTCTTCATGACCGGCACCCAGGCCCTGGTCCGGGTGATCATCGACCAGATGCGCGCCGACCGGGTCGCGGGGCTCCGCACCGGCACGATGGTGTCCGGCTACCCCGGCTCCCCGCTGGGCGGCTTCGACCAGGAGCTGGCCCGCTCCCGCCGTCACACCGAGCCGCTCGGCGTGGTGCACCGCCCCGGGCAGAACGAGGAACTCGGCGCCACCGCCGTCTGGGGCAGCCAGCTCGTGCCCGCGCTCCCCCGCCCGCGTACCTCCGGCGTGCTGGGCGTCTGGTACGGCAAGGCGCCCGGCGTCGACCGCGCGGCCGACGCGTTCCGGCACGGCAACTTCGTCGGCGCCCATCCCGAGGGCGGCCTGATCGCGCTCTGCGGCGACGACCCGACCTGCAAGTCCTCCACCCTCCCCTCGGCGACCGAGGGCACACTCGCCACGCTGGGCATGCCGATCGTCCACCCCGGCAGCGTCCAGGAGCTGCTCGACCTGGGACGCCACGCGATCGCGGCGTCCCGGGCGAGCGGCCTGTGGGTCGCGGTGAAGGCCGTCTCCAACGTCGTGGACGGCACCGGCACCGTGAACGTCGGGCATGACCGGGTCGTCCCGGTCATGCCCGATGTCGAGTACGAGGGCAGGCCGTACCGGCACGTGCCCGACGCGACGCTGCTCACCCCGTGGTCGCTGGAGATGGAACGCACGCTCGTCGGCCCGCGTCTCGACCTGGCCCGCGCCTACGCCCGCGAGAACGGGCTCAACCGCGTCACCGCCGACCCCCGTGACGCCTGGCTGGGCGTCGTCGCCTCGGGAACCGCGTACTACGACGTCCGCGAGGGCTTCCGCAAGCTCGGCGTCACACCGGAGGAGGCCGGGGTCCGCCTCCTGAAGATCGGCATGCTCTGGCCGCTGGACCCGGAGATCGTCCGGACCTTCGCCCGGGGGCTGTCGGAGATCCTCGTCGTGGAGGAGAAGGCCCCGCTGCTGGAGACCTCGGTCAAGGACATCCTGTACGGGACCGCCGACGCCCCCCGCGTGCTGGGCAAGCTCGACGAGAACGGCGAGCGGCTCATCCCCCGCTACGGTGCCGTCGACGCCGACCTCGCCGCCAAGGCCGTCGCCTTCCGGCTGCGCCGCCGGGGCCTGACCGGGCTGGACGGGCTGACCGGGCTGAACGGTCTCGGCGAGCGGGTGGCGAAGGGGCTCTCGGTCATCTCGCGCCCGGCGCCGCTCACGCTGCTCACTCCCAAGCGGACCCCCTTCTTCTGCTCGGGCTGCCCGCACAACCGTTCCACCGCCGTCCCCGACGGCGCGCCCGTCGGCGCCGGGATCGGCTGCCACACGATGGTGGTGCTCAACCGCGAGGGCAAGGGCACGCTCACCGGCCTGACCCAGATGGGCGGCGAGGGGGCGCAGTGGATCGGCCAGGCGCCGTTCACCGACACCCCGCACATCTTCCAGAACCTCGGGGACGGCACCTTCCACCACAGCGGCTCGCTCGCGATCAGGGCCGCGGTCGGTGCGGGCGTCAACATCACCTACAAGCTGCTCTACAACGACGCGGTCGCGATGACCGGCGGCCAGACGATCACCCCTGCCCTGTCGGTGCCCGACCTGACCCGCTGGCTGGAGACCGAGGGGGTGCGCGGGGTCGTCGTCACCACCGACGAGCCCGAGCGCTACCGGGGGGTCAAACTGGCGGGCATCGCCGAGGTCCGCGACAGGTCGGCGCTGGAGGACGCACAGCGCGAGCTGGCCGCGGTCCCCGGGGTGACCGTGCTCATCCACGACCAGCGGTGCGCGGCCGAGAAGCGGCGGCTGCGCAAGAGGGGCGACCTGCCCGACCCCGCCAGGCGGGTGGCGATCAACCAGCGGGTCTGCGAGGGCTGCGGCGACTGCGGGCAGAAGTCCGAGTGCCTGTCCGTGCTGCCGGTGGAGACCGAGTTCGGCCGCAAGACCGAGATCCACCAGTCGTCGTGCAACAAGGACTACTCGTGCGTGGAGGGCGACTGCCCGTCCTTCCTCACCGTCCTGCCCGCCCGGGGGAAGGCCGCCTCGAAGAAGCGCGCCCCGCTGCCCGCGCCGCCGGACATGCCCCTCCCCGAGGCCCGCACCGGGGAGACCTCGATCAGGCTCGTCGGCATCGGCGGCACCGGCGTGGTGTCGGTCGCGCAGATCCTCGGCACCGCCGCGATGCTCGACGGCAGGCGGTCGCGGGGGCTCGACCAGACCGGCCTGGCCCAGAAGGGCGGCACGGTCGTCTCCGACATCCTCGTCTTCGACGGTGACGGCGACCGCTCGGCGCGGGGCGGCGCGGCCAGCGTGGACGCCTACCTGGCGCTGGACCTGATCGGCGCCACCGACCCCGCCCACCTGGCCGCCGCCGACCGCGACCGGACCGTGGCGGTGGTCTCCACCAGCCTGGTGCCGACCGGTTCGATGGTGCTCGACCCGTCCACCCACCTGACCGACGTGAGCTCGCCGATCGGCGCGCTGGAGGCGCGGACCCGGCGCGAGCTGAACGTCTACCTCGACGCCGAGGAGATGGCCCAGGCGCTGTTCGGCGACCACATGCCGGCCAACACGATCATCGTCGGGGCCGCCTGGCAGCGCGGGCTCATCCCGCTCGGCCTGGAGTCGATCGAACGGGCCATCCGCGCGGGCGGCGGCCGGGCCGCCGAGCGGACCGTCGCCGCCTTCCACTGGGGCCGCGCGGCGGTCGCCGCCCCCGAGGCCGTCGCGGCGGCGACCCGCCCCGCCGTCCCGGCCGCGCCGCTCCCCGCCCCGGAGGCGGTACGCCTGGCCGACGCGGTCGCCGAACCCGGTACCGAGCTGCACCGGATCCTCACGGTCCGGGTGCCCGACCTCGCCGCGTACCAGAACGCGCGCTACGCCGCCCGGTACGCCGACGCCGTCCGCGCGGTCCTCGCCAGGGAGCGGGAGGTCTCCCCCGGGAGCACCGCCGTCACCGAGTCCTACGCCCGGCAGCTGCACCGGCTGATGGCGTACAAGGACGAGTACGAGGTGGCGCGCCTGCACCTCGACCCGGCCGAGCGGGCGCGGATCGCCGCCGAGTTCGGCCCCGGCGCGCGGGTCTCCTACAACCTGCACCCGCCGTTCCTGCGCGCCCTGGGCATGAGGCGCAAGCTGCGCCTCGGCGCCTGGTTCGACCCGGCCTTCCGCCTGCTGTACGGCATGCGCGCGCTGCGCGGCACCCGCCTGGACCCGTTCGGCCTGGGTGAGGTGCGCGGGACCGAGCGGGAGCTCGCCGCCGAGTACACCCGAGACGTGCACTGCGCGCTGGACCACCTGCGCCCGGAGACCGGGGAGCGGGTCCGCGAGCTGGCCGGGCTGCCCGACCTGGTGAGGGGGTACGAGCACGTGAAGCTGCGCAACGTGGCCGCCTACCGCGAGCGCGTGGCCGCGCTTCTCGACGGGCTGCGCGAGGGCTGACGGTACCCGCGAGGCCGGGAGCCGAGGGAACGCCCGGAGAGCGGCCCGTACAGAACGCGTCCCCGGCGGGCGGCCGGGAATCCGGGCCCTAGCGGTTGACCAGGGGGCCCGAGCCGGTCGAGCGGCGGACGACGAGCTCGGGCTGGAACATCAGCTCGACGTGTTTGGCGCGGACCCCGTTGATCTCCTCCAGGAGGGTCGCCACCGCCGCCGAGGCCATCGCCCCGATGGGCTTGCGCACGGTGGTGAGCGGCGGGTCGGTGAACGCGATCAGCGGCGAGTCGTCGAACCCCACCACCGACACCTCCCCCGGCACCGACAACCCCCGGTCACGGCAGGCACGGATCGCCCCCAGCGCCATCAGGTCCGACGCGCACACGATGCCTGTGCAACCGCGCGCCAGCAACTGCGCCGCGGCCGCCTGACCACCCTCCACCGAGAACAACGAATGCGAGATCAGCTCGTCGACATCCGTGACACCGAGCAGCTGGGACATCGCCCGCCGATAACCCTCGATCTTCCTGATCACCGGCACGAACCGGCGCGGCCCCACGGCCAGGCCGATGCGCTCGTGACCGAGGTCGGCCAGGTGCTGGACGGCGAGCCGGGCCGCGGCCCGGTCGTCCGGGGAGATGAACGGTGCCTCGACCCGCTCGCTGTAGCCGTCGAGCAGGACGATCGGCAGCCCGCGCTCGATCAGGCGGGTGTAACGGTCCATCTTGGCCGTGGTGTCGGCGTGCAGCCCGGAGACGAAGACGATGCCGCTCACCCCTCGGTCCATCAGGAGTTCGGTGAACTCGTCCTCGGGGGCGCCCCCGGGCAGCTGGGTGCAGAGCACCGGGGTGTAACCGTGCTGGGTGAGCGCCTTCTCGATGGCCTGGGCGAAGGCCGGGAAGATGGGGTTGTCCAGCTCGGGGGTGACCAGGCCGATCAGCCCGTTGCTGCGCTGGCGCAACCGCTGCGGGCGCTCGTACCCCATCAGGTCCAGAGCCGTCAGCACCGCCTGCCGGGTCGACTGCGACACGCTGGGCTTGCCGTTGAGCACCCGGCTGACGGTGGCCTCGCTCACCCCGGCCTGCGCGGCGATGTCGGCCAGCCGGATCGTCGTCCCGTCGGAGCGGGAGCGCGAGGTCTGCGCGAGCTCGCCGTCCATCAAGCAGTCACCCCACCCTGCGGCTGAACCGGGCACGAACCGATCGGCATCCGGCACCCTCTATGAAATTCGTTTCTGCAACTTTTCGCAAATTGTAACATTTCAACCTTCGTACTGGCGCTCTGGTAAAGGTCGGATGTCACCACTGACCGTCACGTCCGGGAACGGGGAAGTAACCATTAGATGAGCAATTTCTAACGACATCTATGGACATGCGGGCAAGTGTCGCGATGTACTACCTCATCAATCACACGGCTGGGAATCCGGGCGGGGGCGTCCGGGAGGAACGAGCGCGCATGAGTACCGTCGTCCTCGACAACGTGAGCAAGGTATACCCGGGCGGATACCTCGCGGTCGACCGCATGAGCCTGCGCGCGGAAAACGGGGAATTTCTCGTCCTGCTCGGCCCCTCGGGCTGCGGTAAGTCCACCCTGCTCCGGATGATCGCGGGTCTGGAGGAGGTCACCGACGGGGACCTGTGGCTGGGCGGCACGCTCGCCAACGAACTCGCTCCCCGCGACCGCGACGTGGCCATGGTGTTCCAGAACGGCGCGCTCTACCCGCACCGGACGGTACGCGGCAACATCGCCTTCCCCCTGGAGATCGCGAAGGCCGACCCCGCGCTGGTCAGGGAGCGGGTGACGGAGCTGTCCAAGGCGTTGCACATCGACGAGACCCTGGAACGGCGCCCGGGAACGCTCTCCGGTGGCCAGCGCCAGCGCGTGGCGATGGGCCGCGCGATCGTCCGCCAGCCCTCGCTCTTCCTGATGGACGAGCCGCTCTCCAACCTGGACGCGGGCATGCGCACCGAGCTCCGGATGGAGATCTCCTCGCTGGTCCGCTCCCTCGGGGTGACCACGATCTACGTGACGCACGACCAGGTCGAGGCCCTCACCCTGGCCGACCGGATCGCCATCATGAACCGCGGCGTCCTGCAGGACCTCGGCACCCCCGGGCAGGTCTACAACGACCCCGCGACCGCCTTCACCGCGGCCTTCCTCAGCTCCCAGCAGATCAACCTGCTCGCGGCCACCGTCCGCACCCCGCAGAACCAGTTCATCCTGCTGGACTTCGGCCCGCACCAGATCATGATCCCCTGGACCGATCCCAGGGCGTACGTCATCTCCCAGCACGTGGGCCGCCAGATCATCGTCGGCCTGCGCCCCGACTGCCTGGCCCCGGTCCCCGACAGCTTCGAGGGGCCGACCTTCCTCGGCCGCGTCCGCGCCCTGGAGTACCACGGCCACGAGTGGCTCGCCTACGTCGAGAGCGGGCTCGCCTCCGTGGCCGTTCCCGAGCCCCCCGACCCCCGGAAGGCCGGTGGCCTGGGCGTCCCCCTCGTCGGCGGGCGGATCCGCTCGGTGCTGCGGCGGATGATGCCCGGCGCCGCGTTCGACGAGGACTCCGAGCCGCAGCAGGAGCAGGAGCACGTCAGCGGCCACCACCGCCGGGCCGATCTCATCGTCCGCCTGGGCTCCCGCCCGGTCTGGCGGGCCGGGGAGCCGGCCCGGGTGGGGGTCGACGTCACCCGTCTGATGCTCTTCACCATGGACGGCGCCCGCATCGACCCGCCGCAGCGGTGACGCGACGCCGCCCACGACACCGCTCACGGCGGGGCGGGACGGCGGTCGTACGGGGCCGGGGAGCCTGTCGCGCGGGGTCCCGGGCGCCGGTCAGAGCGTCGTGATCGTCTCACCGATCCGGTTGAACAGCTCCTGTTTGCCCTCGGCGTCGGTGCTGAGCGTGACGATGCAGGTCTTGTTCCCGGCCGGCACGTAGTACTGGGTGCCCCGGACGTCGACGCCGTTGGTCGCGAACGAGTAGACGATCCGCGCCGCCTCCCTGGAGCCGATCCGCACCTTCCTCGCCTCGATGACCTTGGCGTTGAGCTGTTCCAGCTGCTTTCTGGTGTCTCTGAGCAGCTGTTCCGTCGAGGTTTGCCGCCCGGCCTGGCAGAAGGCGTTGAGATTGGTGGGAAACCCGTTCGTGGAGCTCTTCGCCGAGTTCGCGTCCGAGGCCCAGAGGCCGTTGTTGTCGACCAGGGTCTGCAGGCTCTTCCTGGCCTGATCCAGCGTGGGGCCCGACAGGCCGCTGTTCTTCAGCCCCTTGTTGAGATCGTCCTTGGTCAGGTCGAGCGCGACCCAGTCCTTCGGGACCGCGACGACGACGCCGTTGGCCGGGCCGCCGATCTGCTTGAACCCCTCGGGCACGGGCACGGCGCTCCCCGCGGGTCCGACGCCGGGAGCGGTGCTCACCTCGGGCCCGGGGCTTCGCTCGATGTCGGAGGCTCGCGCCGGGATCGCGGGAGCGGCGTCCGTGGCGGCCGGGCCCCCGCTCCCGCAGGCCGTGCTCGCTCCCAGACAGAGTCCCAGCAGGCTCGTCGTCACGACGTGGTGGCGCTTAGGCATCAGGCTGCCCTCCTCGCGGACCCGCGGGGCCCGGTACCGATACGACACTGCGGCGTCTATCGGGGGGAGATCCGATGCGGGTGTGCGCGACGGCCACCGTCCCGCCGGGCGGACCCCGGCCGCCCGCGGTGGGCGGGACCGGGCACGACGGGCGGGAAGGCGCGGTCGCGGGAGTGGCGCCAAGCCACTCCCTGCCTTCCTACCCCATAACCGACATATCGGAAACGCTGGAATTCAGGAGGTACGCCCCATGATGGAGACGATCTCCAGGACGCGTGTGGCACGCTCCAGTTCCACCCGGTGGAAGGGCGGGCCGTCGGTCCTGGCCAGGACCAGGTGCCGGCTCGTCCCCGACACCGGCAGGCTCATCAGCTGGTGCCGCCCGGAACCGAGGACGGCGGGCCGCAGCATGGCGAGATCGGCCGCCTTGACACCGACGAGACCACCCGTCTCGTCGAGGGTTTCCGGGGCCTGCCAGCTGCGGTGGACGATCTCTCCGTCCTCCGGCGACATGATCACCGCCCACTCGGCGCTCACCAGGTCGGGCACGGCGTCCACGAGGGTGGCGAGGGCCCTGCCCGGGTCGGCGGCGACGTGCTTCAGCAGGTCGTAGTCGGGTGCGGCGCCGGGGATCTCGCGGGTGGGCCAGACCCCCTCGACGCGCATCCCCGGGATACCCGAGAGACGGTCCCTGACCGTCTCCGCGTCCACGGTGCCGGGCCAGGAGACGGTGAAGTCGTCCACCGCCCGGCCGACCTCACGTTCCAGGACCGTCACCTGGAGGATGTCCGCACCCAGCGTGCCGAGCACCCGGGCCGCCTGGCCCAGGGCGCCGGGCCTGTCGGGGAAGGAAACACGTAGCCGCAACATCATGCCGATCACCTCGCTCTGCGCACCAGACTGTCCTAGCCAGGTTTCACGAAGGTTCCGGGGAGATGTCCAGAATAAGACCCAAAATAGGGAAAAGTCAGGGCTGATAGGCCCCGGCGGCGGGGGCGGCGGACAGCGTGGCGCCGGAGAGGTCCCGGGCGAGGCCCGCCCCTCCGTACCAGGTGGGGCCGAGTTTGACGCCGCGGCCGAGCGCCGGGGAACCGGGGCGCAGCCGCAGGTCCGTCCGGCTCCTGAAGCGGGGATCGGCCACGATCGACCGGGGGCCGAGCTTGAACTTGAGGGAGCGGCCCCGGTAGACGCCGGCGTCCTCGTCCGCTCCCCTGCCGTCCTCGAAGCCCACCTCGCCGCCGACCACGATGATGTTGTTGCGCAGCTTCAGGATCCCCGGGGAGCAGCCGTCGTGGCAGGCCCAGCCGAGGGTCTTACGGGCGGGCAGGTAGACCGAGTTGTGTACCGCGACGGTGCCCTTCACCGGCCCGACCACGTGACCGGCACCCCGGGTGACGAGGAAGGAGGCCCTGCGCGAGGAGGTGACCACGTTGTGGGCGAAGACGTTGCCCCCGGCGGTCTTGCCCTTCTGCGCGCCGAGCTCGACGAAGGTCTCGTTGTTCCTGGCGACGTTGTGGGTGACCCGGTTGCGGTCGCCGTTGAACACCTCGACGGCCGCGCCGTCGGTGCCGTAGTCCTTGCTGCTCGCGTAGCTGCCGGTGATCGTGTTCCCGGTGACGAGGTTGTCGTCGCCGTTGAGCAGCACGCCGAAGGCGCCGGAGTCGTCGTCACCGCCCTCGTCGTTGACGCTCATGCGGTTGTTGTCGCTCAGGACGCTGTTCTTGACGACGTTGCGCCCGCCGACGAAGTGGACCCCGGTGATGTTGCGGTCGGCGATGACGCGGTCGAGCTCGTTGCGGCTGCCGCCGACCTCGAATCCGGCCCACTGGCAGTCGCTGGCCCGTATCCCCACGATCCGCACGTAGGAGCCCGAGATCACCACGCAGGCCGCGTCCCTGCCGCTGATCCTCGGGGCCGCGCCCTTGCCGTACGGCTCGACCGAGATGGGGCTGGCGGCGGTGCCCCGGCCCGACAGCGTCAGCGTGCCCGGCCAGCTGCCGCCGCGCTTGAGGCGCACGGTGTCACCGGGGCTCAGGGTGGCGGCGTTGACGTTGTCCAGGCTGCGCCAGGCCGTCTCGGCCGAGGTCCCGGCGGCGGCGTCGTCGCCGGACCTGGAGTCGACGTAGTAGACGGTGCCCGCCGTGGCCGCGGTGGCTCCGGGCACGGCGACGAGCATGCTTCCCGCCATGAAAACCCCCGCCACGGGAGCGGCCCACGGCCTCGTCGAGTTCATTTTGCTACGCTCCATCGCCGTCACCGCCGGTACGTCAGCGCAGATCTTCGCACACCCGGGGTTCGCTCAGCGATCGGAGTGACGGACGCACAGCCGACCGTTACATCCGCTTCACTTCCGCGAACCGGGAGAGCCGCGGGCGGAGCCGGGAGGGCCGGGCCCCGGGGCGCCGCCCACGCGGCTCACGCCCTGGTGGCGACCGTCAGAAGGTGGGCCGGGGAGCGCGTCAGGACGTACTCCCTCGGTTCGTGACAACCGGCCTCGGCGAGCCACCGGGTGACCGTCTCCGGGGAGTACAGGCGCCCGCCCTGGGTGTGGTGCAGGTTGAGCTCGAAGAGCGGGGTGAAGGCCCGCGCCGCCGCGTCCCCCGGATGACCGGGATCCCGGTCGAGCACCAGCGCGACCCCGCCGGGGCGCAGCGTGCGCGCCGCCGCCCGCAGCAGGGCCGAGGCCCGCTCCTCGCCGAACCCGTGCAGCAGGTTGAACAGCAGCACGGCGTCCTGGTCCCGGTACGGGAGATCACCCAGGATGTCCCCGGCGAGGAGGGTGACGCGGCCGGACATCCCCGCCGACTCCACCGCCGAGCGGCCCGCCTCAAGGCCCGAGGGCAGGTCGACGACGGTGGCGCGCAGATCCGGCCGGTCGCGGCAGTAGGCGATGCTGTAGCGGGCGTGCCCGCCGCCCAGGTCGAGCAGCCGGGAGGCGCCGTCCGGCAGGGGAACGACGGCGGCGATCTCCTCCGCCAGCCACCCCGCCTGGTCCTGGAGCAACCGCTGGAAGCGGGCCAGCACCTCGGGACGCCCGGCCATCCAGGTGTAGAAGTCGGCGCCGCGCCTGCCGGAGCGCACCGACTCCTCCAGCCCGCCCCAGAGCCCGGCCAGGACCTCCTGCCAGAACAGCAGCGTGTTGCCGTACCCGCCGAGCAGCGGGCGGGACACGGCGGTCAGCGCGTACCCGCCGGGCTCGGACGTCAGGTATCCGGTCGCGGCGAGCGCGCCGAGCAGGACGCGCAGGCCCTCCCGGTCGGCGCCGAGCCCGGCGGCCAGCTCGGGCAGGTCTCTGGGCCCGTCCGCCAGGGCCTCGAACAGGCCGAGCCGGACCCCGGCCGCGGCGGCGTGCGCCGACATGGCGCCGATCACGTCGAGATGGGGACCGGGCGCCTCTCCGCTCTCCAGGTAGCGGCGGGCGTCCTCGGGTGTCAGGTGCAGCGGCATCGGACCTCGTTCGTCAGGGTCGCGGATCGTGAGGGTGCGGGTTCGTGAGAGGTGCGGGTCGTGAGGGTCGCGGATCGTGAGGGTGCGGGTCGTGAAGAGCGCGGGTCGTGAAGGGCGCGGGTCGTGAAGGGGGGCGGGGTGCGGGGCGTGAAGGGCGGGAGCGGTCAGGAGACCGGGGCGGGTTCGGCGTCCGCCCTGGGCGCGTCGGGGATCTCGCGCTCCAGGCGGCGGAGCCGGGGAAGGACGAACGTCATGACCGCGAGGGCGACGAGCAGGAGCCCGTCGACCAGGAAGATCAGGGCGATCCCCCGGCCGGGGCCCGTCCCGATCAGCTCACCGACGCTCCCGGCGAGCGCGCCGCCCGGCATCAGCAGGGGCCCGGTGAGATGCTCCGCGGCGGGCGCGGCGCTCAGGAAGGCGATGGGCACCGCGCACTGTCCCAGGGTGCGCGCCGTGGCGAGAACCCGGCCGAGCGCCCCGGCCTCCGTCTTGACCTGCAAGACCGTCATCACGCAGCCGTTGATCACCGGCAGGACGAACAGGAACGCGGGGGCGACCACCGCGATGAGCGCCACCGAGGGAGACAGGCTGTGCGCGGCCAGGGCGAGCCCGCCCGCTCCCATGAAGAGGCTCATCCCGGTGATCCTGCGGCGCGGCCCTCCCCACAGGCCCATGACCAGGCTTCCCGCGAACAGTCCCGCCCCTCCGGCGAACACCAGCACCCCGAGCGTGGCGGGCCCGGTGAACGACAGGATGAGCGGGCGGATCAGCACCCCCGCGACGGCGAACACGAGGTTGAACGCGGCGAAGAGCGCCACCAGGGGGAACAGCCCGTGGGCGCGCAGGTGCCGCAGCCCGAAGAGCAGGTCGGCGCCGAGCGAGGGCGGGCTCGCGACGGTCTCGGGCCGGGTGACCGACCGGGGCAGCCGGGTCGCCAGGACCACGGCCGTCGCGACGGCGAACGACAGGAGGTCCAGCAGGAGCACACCGCGCAGTCCCACCACCTCCAGCAACGTCCCCGCCACCACCGGCGCCGCGATCTGCAATCCCCAGCTGGCCTGCATCAGCCCGTTGGCCCGCCCCAGGTGACGTTCGGGAACCAACAACGGCGTCATCGCCTGGTAGACGGTGAGGTGGAAGGTCCCGCAGATCGCGCCGACCGCGGTGGCGACGTAGACGTGCCACACGGCCAGGCTCTGCGCCTGGACGATCAGCAGCAGCGCGACCGTCGACAGTGCCGCTCCGCAGTCGCTCAGCACGAGCACCCACTTCCTGTCGAAGCGGTCGACGATCACCCCGGAGAAGGGGGTGATGAGGATGCCGGGCAGCGTGGCGCAGAGCAGGGTGAGGGCGAACTGGGTCTCGGATCCGGACTCCTGGTAGACCCAGACGCTGAGCACGAACCCGGTGAGGCTGGAACCGATCACCGACACCAGCTCGGCGGACCAGATACCGGCGAACCTGAGCACGTCGGCTCTCAACGAAGCCCTCCTTCTTCATGCGTTTCACTGGAAGTGCCGGCCAACGTCTCGGCGGAGGTCCCGGCCCCGGTGAACGTCCCCGGAGGCGCCTCGGGAAGGGCTCCGGGAGACGTTTCGAGGAACGCGAGATAGCGGCCGATCAGGGCGGGACCGGGCGGCGGGCAGGTGAACGAGCAGTCGAACCTCGGCCCGCGCGGCCCCGGCGGCTCCTCACCCAGATCGGCGGCGAACGGCCCCATCGCGACCGGCTCGCCCTCGGCGGAGCGCCGCAGGATCTCCGCCCGCCAGCGCTCCCAGGAAACCCGCTCGACGTCGTACCCGTGATCGAGCAGGGCCGCCGCCATCTGCCGGTAGGTGATCCCCTCGGCGTCGAAGTAGTGGAAGTCGCGCCCCGCCGATTTCGGGTCCAGGAGCCTGGCGGCGAGGGCCTCGGCGAGGTGGTCGACGGGAATGACGTCCTCGGTGACCGGTATGTCGGGCACCATGCGGAGCTGGACGAACGTGGCGAGCAGCCGGTTGAAGTAGTCTCCGGGGTCGCCCCGGCCGGTGAGGCTGTGGCCGCCGACCCTCGCGGGCCGGTGGACGGTCACGGGCAGGCCGTGCTCGCGGGCCTCCCGCGCCGCCGCGTCGGCGACCCACCTGCTCTGGTAGTACGGGGAACCCAGCCCGGCGGGGTCATCCGGGGCCTCGTCCTCGGTGATCGGGCGGTCCCGGCCCGTCCAGCCGAGATACACGCCGAGGGTGGAGACGGTGTGCAGCGGGGTCGGTCTCACGTGCGCGGCCAGCCGGACCATCTCGACGGTCCCGCCGACGTTCACGGGGCCGAGCATCCGGTACGGCTGGACGAAGTTGACGACCCGCCCGGTGTGGCAGATCAGGTCACTCCCCTCCGCCACGGCGTCGTAGACGTCGGGCTCCAGCCCCAGCCGGGGCGCCGCCAGGTCCCCCGCCAGACCGGTGACCCTTTCCCGGTAGCCGGGCCTCCAGAGGCCGTACCGGGTCAGGACCTCACGGACCCGGCCGGCGGCCGCGCGCTCGTCCCCCGCCCTGACCAGGCACATCACCTCGGGAACGCCCCGGTCGAGCAACTCGGCCAGCAGGTGTGCCCCCAGAAGGCCCGTCGCCCCCGTCAGCAACACCCGTCCGGGCCACTTCGCCGCCGTCCCGCCCGGCGCGGAGCCGATCGGGCCGGGGGCACCGCGCCCACCGGACACGAATCGGGACACGCCATGCGCGTTCCCCCGCCCACCGGACATGCCGGACGCGTCCTCCGGCACACCGGACGCATCACGCTCATCCCCCGGTACACCGGACACGGGACCGGACGTGCCGGACGCGTCCCCTGGCACACCGGACACACCGCGCGCGTCCTCCTGTACGCCGCACGTGGAGCCGAGGGCGTCGCGTACGTCGTCGGGCAGCACCGCCAGCGCCCTCAGGTCGTCGTCTCCGAGGGCGGGTTCCGGCGTGGCGGCGGACGCCGCGAACTCCGCCAGGTCGGCCGCCTCGAAGAGACCGCCCAGGGAGATCTCGACCCCGGCCTCCTCACGGACCTCGCCGAGCACCCTGGCGGCCAGCAGCGAGGACCCGCCGAGGGCGAAGAAGTTGTCGTGGCGCCCCACCCGGGGAACGCCGAGTATCCGGGCCCACACCCCGGCCAGGGCCGTCTCCAGCGGGCCGCGCGGCGGGACGTGTCCGGGCGCGTCCCGCGACGCGGCCGGGAGCCGCCCGGTGTCGATCTTCCCGTGCGGCGTGCGCGGGATCTCGTCGAGCGGTACGAGCACGGCGGGCACCATGTGCCGGGGCAGCCGCTCGCGCAGGAAGCCCCGCAGTTCCTCGGAGTCGGCGGTGCGCGGCGCCACGTAGCCGATGAGCCGGTCCCCCTCGGGGGAGGCCACGACGGCCGCGTCCCGCACCCCCGGGTGCGCCACGACGGCCGACTCGACCTCGGCGGGCTCGATCCGGTAGCCGTTGACCTTCAGCTGCCGGTCGGCCCGCCCGAGGAACTCCAGCGTCCCGTCGGACAGGTATCTGGCCAGGTCCCCGGTCCGGTACATGCGGGCCCCCTCGCGCCCGGCGTGGGGGTCGCGGACGAACCGCGCCTCGGTCTCCTCGGGCCGGGCGACGTAGCCCCTGGCCAGGCAGTCACCGCCCAGGTGGAGCTCCCCCGGCGTGCCGGTGGGCGCGAGGCCGCCCCGGCGGTCGAGGACGTACGCGCGGACGTGCGGCAGCGGGCGCCCGATCGGCAGGTGTTCCCGCCCGGCCGCCTCGGCGCCGTCGCGGGTGCGGTGCACCGTGGCGCATACGGTCGCCTCGGTCGGGCCGTAGTGGTTGAACAGCTCGACCCGGCCGCCGGTGGCGGCGGCCCAGGCGCGGACCGCCCAGAGCGGTACCCGCTCCCCGCCGACCATCATCGTGGTGACCGGCCAGTCGGAGGGCACCGCCCCGGGCGCCAGCGCGGCGACCCACCCGCGCCACAGGGAGGCCGCGGTGTCGACGGCCGTCACACCGTGCCGCGCGCAGAAGCGCACCAGCTCGGGCCCGTCCAGCAGGGCGGGGTCGGGGTGCAGCACGACGGCGGCCCCCGAGCACAGGGCCGGGAACACGTCCCCCACCGAGGCGTCGAAGGTCAGCGGCGGCAGCATCAGCACCCGCCCGCCGGGCCCGAACCCGTGGACGACGCGGAACGACTCGGTCAGCCGGGCGAGGGTCCCGTGGGTCACCATCACCCCCTTGGGCCGCCCCGTGGATCCCGAGGTGTAGATCACGTACGCGAGGTCCTCCGGTCCCGCGGGCGGCACCGCACCGAGACCGCCCGTGCCATCGGGATCACCTGGATCACCAAAGCCGCCAA
This sequence comes from Streptosporangium oxazolinicum, assembly GCF_039537505.1. NCBI lineage: Bacteria > Bacillati > Actinomycetota > Actinomycetes > Streptosporangiales > Streptosporangiaceae > Streptosporangium > Streptosporangium oxazolinicum. The sequence goes on along the minus strand of NZ_BAABAQ010000005.1, from coordinate 251,977 downwards.
GATCGCCGAGATCGGCTGGATCACCGGGATGACCGAGGTCACCCGCGAGACGCCCGGAGCGCCGCGTGGCTCCATGCTCCCCATCGGCCCCGCCGTCCTCGACGTCCCCGGCCTCCCCCGAGGCTCCGACGGTGAGAACCGCGCCGGGATAACCCGCGAGCGCGTCCCGGTGCCCCTCTGAGGTGACGGCGGCGACCGCTCCGGCCTCCAGGAGGATCCCGGCGATCCTGTCGGGCGGGTCGGCCGGGCTGAGCGGCAGGTAGGCGGCACCCGCCCTCAGCGCGGCGAGCAGGGCGACGACGGCGTCCCCGCCGTTCGGCAGAACGACGGCGACGACGGATTCGCGCCCCGCCCCCGCCTCCCGCAGTCGCGCCGCCAGCCGCGCCGAGCGGCGTTCCAGCTCGCCGTAGCCGATCGTCCCCGCCTCCGAGACCAGCGCGGGGGCGGCGGGGGCCTCGGCCGCCCACCGGGCGATGAGATCGTGGACCGCCGTGAAGTCCCCGGCGGGCCGGGGATCGCGGGGCTCCGGAGCGCCGCCGGACGTGCCGTTCAGGGACCGCTCACCCCCTGGAAGGCCACCGTCGGACGCGCCGTTCAGGGATCGCTCACTCCCTGAGGGGCCGCCGCCGGACGTGTCCTCGTCCAAAGACCGCTCACCCCGCGAGGACCCGCCGTACAAGGCGTCCGGCGGAGCGGGGTGGTGGGCCTCGTCGTGGAGCGGGATCTCCCAGACCCGCAGATCCGGCGTGATGGTGAAGGCGGACAGGAAGACGACGACGTGGCGCAGGAACCGGTCGACGGTGTCCTCGTCGTAGAGGTCCGCGGAGTAGTCGGCGTGCAGCTCGATCCCCCTGTCGCTCGTGCTCACGACGAGGGTCAGGTCGAAACGGGCGCCGGGCGACGACTCGTCGAGTTCCCACGTCTCCACGGTGATGTTCGCCGCCCGCTCGGCGGACCCCCCGCCCTGCCCCATGACGAGCAGCGTCTGGAAGACGGGATTCCTGTGCAGGTCCCGAGGGGCCCCGGCCAGGTCGGCGATCTCCTCGAACGGCGTCGCCTGGTGGCCGAGCCCCCTGATGACCGAGCCGCGTACGGCACGCAGGAGCTCGGCCAGGGTGGGATCGGCCCGCAGGTCCGTCCGTACCGGGATGAGGTTGATGTAGCAGCCGACCGAACCCTCCAGCTCGATCAGGTGCCGGTCGACCAGGGCGGTCCCGACGACCACGTCCTCCTCGTCGGAGTGCCTGGCCAGGGTGGCGGTCATCGCCGACATCGCGATGACGAACGGGGTGACGCGCCGCGCCTTGACGAGGGCGTACAGGTCCGCCACCAGGTCGGCGGGCAGGCGCAGGGACCGGCGGGCCCCGCCCAGTACGGGTTCGCGGGGCCGGGCCCGGTCCTGCGGGAGGGTGGTTACGGCGGGCGCGCCGGACAGGTGCTCGCGCCAGTGGGCCAGTCCCGCCTCGCGCCCCGCCTCGTCCTGCCCGGCGAGCCAGGCGGCGTAGTCGGGGAACTGGGCGGACACCGGCCCCGGCGGCTCCTCCCCGTCGACCAGGACCCGGTAGTGGGCCCAGAGGTCCTCCTCCAGGATCCCGAGCGAGGGCGCGTCGCACACGATGTGGTGCAGGCACCAGCTCAGGATGTGCTCGTCGGCCGCGAGCCTGATCAGCACGGCCCGGTGCAGCGGGGCGCCGTCGAGGGTGAACCTGCGCGAGAGCACGTCCCTGGCGATGTCGCGCGCCCGCTCCTCGTCGGGCGCGTCCACCACCCGCAGTTCCGGCCCGCTCTCCCGTACCACCTGGGCGGGTCCCTCGACGATGACCAGGCGCAGCGCCTCGTGGCGGCCCACGACGGCGGTGAACGCCGCGCGCAGCGCGTCCGCGTCGAGCGGCCCGGTGAGGCGCTGGAAGGTCCAGCAGACGTAGGACGCCCCGCCGGGCCCGGCCCGGTCGAGGAACCACAGGCGCGCCTGGGCCGGGGTGAGCGGGATGGGCGCCGCGGGGTCGCGGCGCGCGGTCGGCATCACTCGACCCCTTCCATGATGGTCTCCATGACGATCTCCCGCAGGTGGGCGGGCACCCGGCCGTCGAACCGGGTCAGGTACGCGCGGCGGTGGGCCGGGTCCCCCCACAGGAAGGGGAGGTCCGTGGCGACCATGTGGCGGATCGCGAGCAGCGGCACGGGACCGGCGAGGGGACGCAGCAGCGGGTTCCACAGCCCCGGCTTGTCGGGCGGCCCGTCGTGGAACTCCCCGATCATCAGGCCCTCCTCGACGAAGGCGTTCTTCAGCGCGTCCTGCGCGCCGTCGACGAGCGCGAGGCGGTCGCCGAGGCCGGGAAGGAGCAGCAGGATCGTGGTGAACACGGCCTCGGGCCCGTTCAGCGGCGCGAGCGCGGTGAACCAGGCCCGGTAGGGCTCCACCGCGGCGACGACGTCCTCGACGGTCTCGGGGATCCCGGCGGTCTTGGCGGTCCCGGTGGTTCCGGCGGCGCGGGGGCCCGTCTCGGGCACCGCGAGGTAGAACCTGCCCCTGCTCAGCGAGCCCTGGGCGTACGGGCAGACCGGGCCGTTGCGGCCGAGGCCGGGGTGGGGGCGGCACAGGTAGGTCTCGGCCCAGTCCACGACGGCCCGCAGCGCGTCCCCGTGGGCGAGGACCTCGGGCGGCGGCGACGGGGCGTCGAGGTCCGCGACCTCGATCAGGCGGAGCGACGGGTCGCCGGGGTGCGCGATCACGGGGACGTCCTCCGCGGGGAAGAGGTGATCCGTACGGCCGCCAGGGCGGCTCCCGCGGCCAGCGCCGCGCCCGACCAGCGCAGCACGCGGTCCTGCCGGTGGGCGCGGCGCAACGCCTCGCCGTACGGCATGTCGGTGTGCGAGACCATGGTGTAGAGCGGTCGCCACAGGGTGGGGAAGGCGCGGTTCAGCGCGAGGTCGGCCTGCCTGCGGGCCAGCCGCAGCGGTGACCGGGTGCCGTCGCGCAGGTCGGCGAAGTTCTGTTCGGACAGGTCGGCCAGGATGTCGGTGTGCGGTTTGCGCAGCCGTTGATACTCGCCGAACGCGGCCGCGCGGTCACCGGGGTGCCGGGCGAGACAGCCGTCGAGCATCAGGCAGTCCTCCAGGGCCGAGTTCATGCCCTGTCCGTAGAACGGGTAGACCGCGTGGGCGGCGTCGCCCGCCAGGACCACCCGGTCCGCGTGCCGCCAGCGCGAGGTGCGGATGGTCACCAGGTTCCCGACCGGGTTGGCGGCGTACTGCGCGGCCAGGTCGGGCACGAGGTCGACCATGCCGGGGAAGACCCGCAGGAAGAAGCGGGTGACGTCCCGCTCCCCGTCGAGTTCGGCGAAGCCGGGGGCGCCGGAGTGCGGCAGGAAGAGCGTCGCGGTCAGCGAGCCGTCCACGTTGGGGTGGGCGACGATCAGGGCGTTCTCACCGGGCCAGACGTGCAGAGCCTCCAGCGGGACGCGCGAGCCGCCGCCGGGGGCCGCGGGGATCGTGAGCTCCTTGTACCCCCATTCGAGGAACTCCTGGCGGTAGTCGGCGGCGAGCCCGCGCTGCATCGCGGCGCGTACGGCGGAGAACGCTCCATCGGCGCCGACCACGAAGTCCGCGCGGGCGTCGCGCGTCTCCCCGGTGATCGCGTCGGCCAGGGTCAGGTCTCCGCTCTCGCGGTCGACTCCCGCGCAGCGGACGCCGAAGAGGTGCCTGACCTCCCCGTGTTCCGCGGCGCGCTCGACGAGGAGAGTGGTCAGCTCGTCCCTGCTGACCGAGTAGAGGATCTCCCCGGGGTCGGTGCCGTACGCCTGGAAGGCCGTCGGCCTGCCCGGACGGTGGATCATGCGTCCCCGCATGGGGACGAGCCTGTCCCCGAGAGCGTTCCAGAGGCCGACGTGCCGCAGGGCGCGGATGCCGCGGGCCGACAGGCCCAGGTTGATCGAGCGTCCCTCGCCGTCGCCCTTGCCGTCGCGCGGGTCGGGGCGCATGTCGTAGACGTCGACCGGGTGGCCGCGGCGGGCGAGGAGGATGGCGAGCAGCGATCCCGCCGGGCCCGCCCCGACGATCGCGGCCCGTGCGGCCTGTGCGGCTCGTACGGCCCGTGCGGCCCGTGCGGTTCGCGCGGCTCGTGCGGTCCGGTCGGCGGGGGTGGCGTGGGTCTCGTGGCGGCTCGGGTCGGCGGGCGAGCCGGGTAAGTCAGACGAGCCGGGCGAGCCGGGTACGCGAGATGAACCGGTTGAGCCGGACAGGCGAGGCGAGTCGGACAAATTAGACAAATGGGTTGAAGCGGGTAAACGAGGCGAGTCGGGTAAGCGATGTGCGGTGAATAAGTCAGACAGGCCAGTTGAATCGGGTAAGCAAAGTGAGTTGAATAAGCCGGGTGAGCCGGATAAGTGGGAGATGTCTTTCACGGTGTCCCTTCCGGCTCGGCTCCGCGGCACGAAGGCGTGCCCACGCGGTCGCCGATCGAGAAGCGGGTCGGGAAGCGAACCGGAAAACGAGTCGGGAAGACGGGCCGGGACGGGGCGGCGGTCATAGCGATCTGGGCGGTATCGTGCACACTCAAACCGGCCTCCTGGGGCGGGCGCGCGAGATAGGCGGATCGAACGAGAGTGAGGTCCCGGACCGCTGGCGGTCCGGATCAAACACGTGCCGAGGGGAAGAACCGGCGGCTCTGGCGGCCTTCGCGATGTTCGAGAGGACCGGCGGCTCTGGCGGCCTTCGCAATGCCCGGGACGACCGGCGGCTACGGTCTTCGCGGTGTTCCGGAGGACCGGCGGCTGCGGCGGTCCTCGCGGTGTGAGGATCTCGGAGTATAGAGATCGGCGGGCATGCCGGGGAAGCCCGTGACGGTGGCAGAAAAGGACCGTTGCGAAATGTCAGCGGACGGGCGCGATCAGCGAACGACCTTGGGGCCCGAGCCCGTCGAGCCCCGCACGATGAGTTCCGGTTGGAAGATCAGCTCGGAGTGCTGGCCGGGCGTGCCCGCGACGGCCTCCAGGAGGGTGTGCACGGCGGCGGTGACCATCGGCTGCACGGGCTGGCGCACGGTGGTGAGCGGCGGGTCGGTGAACGCGATCAGCGGCGAGTCGTCGAACCCCACCACCGACACCTCCCCCGGAACCGACAGTCCCCGGTCACGGCAGGCACGGATCGCCCCCAGCGCCATCAGGTCCGACGCGCACACGATCCCCGTACAGCCCCGCGCCAGCAACTGCGCCGCGGCCGCCTGCCCCCCCTCCACCGAGAACAACGAATGCGAGATCAGCTCGTCGACGTCCGTGACACCGAGCAACTGGGACATCGCCCGCCGATAACCCTCGATCTTCCTGATCACCGGCACGAACCGGCCGGGACCGACAGCCAGGCCGATGCGCTCGTGACCGAGGTCGGCCAGGTGCTGCACGGCGAGCCGGGCCGCGGCCCGGTCGTCCGGGGAGATGAAGGGGGCGGGTACGTCGGCGGCGTGCCCGTTGAGCAGGACGATCGGCACACCCTGCCCGATCAGCTGGGTGTAACGGTCCGAGCGCGCGGTGATGTCGGCGTGCAGCCCGGAGACGAAGATGATGCCGCTCACCCCACGTTCCACCAGGATCTCGGTGAACTCGTCCTCGACCGCCCCGCCGGGCAGCTGGGTGCAGAGCACCGGGGTGTAGCCGTGCTGGGTGAGTGTCTTCTCGAAGGCCTGGGCGAACGCCGGGAAGATGGGGTTGTCCAGCTCGGGGGTGACCAGGCCGATCAGCCCGTTGCTGCGCTGGCGCAACCGCTGCGGACGCTCGTACCCCATCAGGTCCAGAGCCGTCAGCACCGCCCGCCGGGTGGGGGCGGACACGCCCGGCTTGCCGTTGAGCACCCGGCTGACGGTGGCCTCGCTCACCCCGGCCTGCGCGGCGATGTCGGTCAGCCTGGCGGTGCCGTTCCCGACAGCGGGTCCGGCACCGGGAACGGTGCCGGTGCCGGTGCCAGGGCCGATGCTAGGCGACATCGGGTTCCCACCAGACGGCGGAGTCGGGGGCGAGCCGTACCACGCCGCCCTCGACGGCCGTTTCCGCGCTGGCCAGCAGGACCCGTCCGAGGGCGGGCAGCTCCACGGGCTCGCCGGTGAGGTTGACCGTGCAGGCGAACCCGGCGCCCCTGGCGAAGGCCAGGGTGCCCTCGGGGGAGTCGAGCCAGGTCAGCGGGGCGTCGTCGAAGGAGCGGCGCTCGCGCCTGATCCTCAGCGCCTCCCGGTAGAGGTTCAGGGTGGAGAGCGGGTCGCCGAGCTGGGACGCGACGCTGAGCGGCCCCCAGGAGGGCGGCATGGGCAGCCACGTCTCCTCGGCGCCGGGCAGGCTGAAGCCGAAGTGCGGCTCGCCGTCGGCCCACGGGAGCGGCACCCGGCAGCCGTCGCGGCCGTCGTCGGGGTCGCGCAGGCGCTGCGGGTCGCGCTGGAACTCCTCCGGCAGGTCGAGGACCTCGGGCAGCCCGAGTTCCTCCCCCTGGTAGACGTAGGCCGAGCCGGGCAGGGAGAGCGTCAGCAGGGCGGCGGCGCGGGAGCGGCGCAGGCCGACCTCGCCGCCGCCGTACCGGGTGAGGTGGCGCTTGACGTCGTGGTTGGAAAGCACCCAGGTGCAGGGCGCGCCGACCAGCCCGGCCGTCGTCAGCGAGTCCTGGATGACCGCGCGGAACGTGGTGGCCTCCCAGGGGGCGACGAGGAAGTGGAAGTTGAACGCCTGGTGCATCTCGTCGGGGCGGACGTAGTTGGCCAGCCGCCGCGGGGACGGCGCCCACGCCTCGGCGACGCCGATCCGCTCCCCGGGGTAGGAGTCGAGCAGCCTGCGCCAGGCCCGGTGGATCTCGTGCACACCGTCCTGGTCGAAGAACGGCACCACCTCGGTGCCGATCATCCGGACCTGGTCGGCGTGGCCGACGTCGGGCAGGCCGTCGGCCTTGACCATGCCGTGGGCGACGTCGACGCGGAAGCCGTCCACCCCCATGTCCAGCCAGAACCGCAGGATCGACTCGAACTCCGCGTGGACCTCGGGGTTCTCCCAGTTCAGGTCGGGCTGCTCGGAGGCGAACAGGTGGAGGTACCACTCGCCGTCGGGCAGCCGGGTCCACGCGGGGCCGCCGAAGACCGACTCCCAGTCGTTGGGCGGCAGCTCCCCTCCGGCGCCCCTGCCCCGGCGGAAGATGTAGCGCTCCCTCGCCGGGTCTCCGGGGGGCGCGGCGAGGGCCTCCAGGAACCAGGCGTGCCGGTCGGAGGTGTGGTTGGGCACCACGTCCACGATGACCCGCAGGCCGTGCCGGTGCGCGTCGTCGATGAGCGCCCCGGCGTCGGCCAGCGATCCGAAGATCGGGTCCACATCCCGGTAGTCGGCCACGTCGTAGCCGAAGTCGGCCATCGGCGAGGTGAAGAACGGGGTGAGCCAGATCGCGTCGACCCCGAGGTCCGCCAGGTACGGGAGCCTGCCGCGCACGCCGAGCAGGTCCCCCACGCCGTCGCCGTTGCCGTCGGCGAAGCTGCGCACGTAGACCTGGTAGATCACCGCGTCGCGCCACCATCGGGTGACGGTTCCGGCGGCATGGTCCGCCCGGACGAGCTCAGTCATATTAAATCCCCCGATCAGGTGACATATCAGGACGTAATAGCACGACAGTGTTACGACTTCGTGGCACCGGCGGTAAGCCCGGTGACCAGGTGCCGCTGGACGAGCAGGAAGACCACCGCCGCCGGAACAGCGATCAGCACCGCCGCCGCGGTGAGCAGGCCCCAGTCCGACCAGTGCTGGCCGACGAACTGCTGGAGCCCGATGCCGAGCGTGCGCTTCTCCTCCTGCGACATGAACACGGTGGCGTAGGCCACCTCGCCCCAGGCGGTCATGAACGAGTAGAACGCGGTGACCGCGAGGCTCGGCCTGGCCAGCGGCAGGATGACCCGCCAGAACGCGCCGAACGGCGTCAGGCCGTCGACGAGTCCCGCCTGGTCGATCTCGCGCGGGATGGAGTCGAAGTAGCTCTTCATCATCCACGCGCAGAACGGCACCGCCACCGTCATGTAGGCGATGACCAGGCCGGGGATCTGGTTGAGCAGCCCGAGACCGGCCATCAGGTTGTAGAGGGGGACGATCAGGATCGCCACCGGGAACATCTGGATGACGAGCAGCATCCACATCACCCCCCGGTAGCCGGGGAAGCGGAAGCGGCTCACCGCGTACCCGGTGGTGGAGGCGAGGAGGACGCCGACGACCGTGGTCAGCCCGGCGACGATCACCGAGTTGAGCAGCCAGGTCGGGAACCGCGTCTCGGTGAGCACCCGGACGTAGTTGTCCAGCGAGGGCTGGTTGAAGATCTCCAGCTCGCTGGAGAGCCAGCCGTCGCGCGGCTTGAGCGAGGTCAGGACGAGCCAGACGATCGGGAACAGCGAGACGGCGACGGCGGCGAGCAGGGTCGCGTGCAGCAGGATCGACTTCCCCACCCCGCGTTCCCCGCGCCCGGACCGGGTCGTACCGACGGCGGTCACCAGACCTCCCCTTGTCTGCGCAGCGAGCGCCGATAGACCACGGCCAGCACGACGAGGAGCAGGAGGATGATCACTCCCCAGGCCGCGGAGTTGGAGTAGTCGCGGACGCCGGTGAAGGCCTCGCGGAACGCGTAGGTGACCAGGATCTCGGTGGAGCTGCCCGGCCCTCCCCCGCTGATCAGGTAGATCACCGGGAACATGTTGAACGTCCAGATCGTGCCCAGAAGGACAACCGTGCTCGACACGGTACGCAGGCCGGGAATCGTAATGAAGCGGAAGCGCTGCCACGGCGTGGCGCCGTCCACCTCCGCCGCCTCGTACAGCTCACCGGGGATGGACTGGAGCCCGCCCAGCACGGCGACCATCATGAACGGCACGCCCATCCAGACGTTGACCGCGATGACCGCGATCTTCGCCGTGGTCGGGTCGTCGAGCCAGCCGACCGCGCCCAGGCCCGCGGCCCGCAGCATCGCGTTGATCACGCCGAAGTCGCTGTTGTAGAGGTAGCGCCAGATGAACGCCGAGACGAAGCCCGGAATCGCCCACGGCAGGATGAGCAGCAGCCGGTAGGCCGAGCGGAACCTGACGTCGCGGTTGAGCAGCAGGGCCAGGCCGAGGCCCAGGCCGTAGTGGAGCGCCACGCAGGCGACGGTCCACACGATCGTCCAGGTCAGCTTCTCCCAGAACAGTCCGCTGGTCAGGATCGCGACGTAGTTGTCGAACCAGACGAACTCGTAGGTCGAGGGGATGACGTTGACGCCGATCGTCCGGCCGATGTTGGCCTCGGTGGCGTCGGTGAGCGACAGGTAGACGCCCCTGGCGAGCGGCCAGCCGACCAGCAGGGCGGTGACCAGGATCACCGGGGCGACCATCGCCCAGGCGTACCAGTGCCTGCCCGTCATCCGCCGGAACGGGCCGGGCTCCTTACCGCGGCCCCGGCCGCGGGCGCCGTCGGCACCCGCGGCCCGGTCCCTGGCCGTGCTGTCCGCACGCCCAGTCGAGAGCGCCACGGATCAGCTCCAGTCCTTGAAGATGCCTCGGTACTGGCCGTCGACCTTCTTGAGCATGTCCTCGGGGGTCGCCGTGCCACCCACCAGCGACTGGTAGCCCTCAAGGAGCGGCTGGAAGAGCTGGCCGCCCTCGGGGATCCACGGCCGCGCGGTCGCGGTCTCCATGATGGGCTTGAAGATGGCGACGTCCTTGTTGGCCTGCACGTCGGGGTTGTCGTACGCGGAGACGCGGGTCGGCAGGAGGCTGATCTCCTTGGCGACCTTCGCCTGGGACTCGGGGGTGCTCATGAAGCGGACGAACTCGTAGGAGGCGTCCAGGTTCTTGGAACCGGCGTAGATGGCCAGGTTCCAGCCGCCGGTGGGGGCCCCGGCCTTGACCGAACCCGCCGGGACGGGCGCGATGCCCAGGTTCTCCCTGTCCTTGAACTCCTTGCCCTGGTAGATCTCCGACAGCGCCCACGGGCCGTTGTAGATCATCGCGGTCTTGCCGTCCTTGAGGGCGGTCATCGCGTTGGCGTAGCTGTCCTGGATCGCGGGCTTGGGCGCGGCACCGGAGGTGATCAGGTCGGAGACGGTGGCCATCGCCTTCACGTTCGCCGGGGAGTTGACGGTGATCTTCTTGTTCTGCACGTCGAGGAGGTCACCGCCCTCGCCGTACATGAAGGGCAGCAGGAAGTAGGAGTCGACGTTGAGCGCGAGGCCGCCGGCGCCGGTCTTCTCCTTGACGTCGAGCGCGGCCTTCTTGAGCTCCTCGATCGTGGCGGGGGCCTTCTCGTGCCCGGCCTCCTTGAGCAGCCGCTTGTTGTAGAGGAGCGCGAGGGTGTCGGTGACCTGTGGGACGGCGTACGTCTTGCCGTCGTACTTGGTGCTGCTCAGCGGCCCCGGCAGGAAGTCCTGCTCGTTCTCCACGGCGCGCGTGCCCTCCAGCGGCTGGAGGTAGCCGAGCGAGGCGAACTGGGAGGTCCAGGCGACCTCGGAGCGGATCACGTCCGGCGCCCCCGCGCCCGCCTGCGCCGCCGTCTGGAACTGGTTCTGCGCCTGGTCGGAGGGGACATTGACGTACTTGACCTTGATGCCCGGGTACTTGGCCTGGAAGTCCTTGATGAGCGCCTGGAAGGTCGGGCCCTCGCTGTCGGGTCTGACGGTGTCCCACCAGGTGATCTCACCGGTGATCTTCGACGGGTCCGTCACGGCGGGCTGCGAGGGGGCCGCCGTTCCGGCGTCACCGCCACCGCAGGCGGAGACCGCCAGGGCGAGGGCCGCGACGATCGTCGCGGCCGAGAAGGCTCGCCGCATGTTCTTCTCCTCGTGTTCAAGGGGGGCGGCCGGGACCGAAGCGCCGTCCGGCCGGGTCTGGAGTACGCCGGACGTTACGCCGACGCGAACTCCTTTGGAAGAAGTTTCTGCAAGAGTCTGCAAAGTCGTTACAAAGCCCTCCAAACCTAAGGACTCACCCGATCCTTCCCCTAAGCCGCGAGCGGCGATATCGCCGCTTCAATAGCCATAAATCACTTTTTGTACGTTTTGGACTCTCGATTGGGCCCCTTCCGGACGCCCCCGAATGACCGGGATTCAGAAAATTGCCGCAAGGGATTGCACAGACCATCCCTAGTGAGTAACTTCCGGGCAATACCCCCGAAACAACTCCCGTGGAGGCCCCCCGTGGTCTGGCCGCTCCCCCCACGGCGCGCGAGAACGACCCTTCTGACGGGTGCCGCGCTCGCGGTAGCCCTGGTCACCACACCCCTCGCCGCCACCCCGCTCCCCGCCGCCGCGTCCACCTCCGTGCCGATCTCCACGACGTTCGTACCGGCCTCCACGACGCCCTCCGGCGCGTCCGATATCGGCCTCGTGAACGCGTCCAGCACCGTGAGCGCGTACGACACCGGCCCCGTGGTGTCCGCGCTCAGCCGCGCCGCCGAACCCGCCGACAGGGACCTCGCCCGCGACGCGCTCCGCGCCGACCTGAGCCGCGAGCGCTTCTACTTCGCGATGACCGACCGGTTCGCCAACGGCGACACCGGCAACGACCGGGGCGGCCTGTCCGGCGACCGGCTCGCCACCGGCTTCGACCCGGCGCACAAGGGCTTCTACCAGGGCGGCGACCTCAAGGGCCTGCTCGGCAAACTCGACTACGTCAAGAACCTGGGCAGCACCGCGATCTGGATCACCCCGGCGTTCGTGAACCGTCCCGTGCAGGGCACCGGCGCGAACACCTCGGCCGGGTACCACGGCTACTGGATCACCGACTTCACCAGGATCGACCCGCACCTGGGAACCAACGCCCAGATGAAGGAGCTGGTGCGCGAGGCCCACAGGCGCGGGATGAAGGTCTTCTTCGACATCATCACCAACCACACGGCCGACGTGGTCGACTACGCGGAGAAGACGTACTCGTACCGTTCCAAGGGCGCCTACCCCTACGTCGACACGAGCGGCGTGCCGTTCGACGACCGCGACCACGCGGGCAGGGAAACCTTCCCGAAGGTGGACACCGGCTCGTTCCCGTACACGCCGGTCGCGCCGAGGAACGCCAAGACCCCGGCCTGGCTGAACGACCCGACGATGTACCACAACCGGGGCGACTCCACCTTCAGCGGCGGCGAGAACGACGAGTACGGCGACTTCTTCGGCCTCGACGACCTGTGGACCGAACGCCCCGAGGTCGTCAAGGGCATGACCGACATCTACCGGACGTGGGTGCGCGACACCGGCCTCGACGGCTTCCGCATCGACACCGCCAAGCACGTGAACATGGAGTTCTGGGAGAGGTTCTCCCCGGCGCTGCGCGGCTACGCGGCCCAGCAGGGCAACAAGCGGTTCTTCATGTTCGGCGAGGTCTACTCCGGCGAACCCGCCTTCACCAGCCGCTACTCCACCCGGGGCGGCATGAACGCCACCCTGGACTTCCCCTTCCAGGAGGCCGCCCGCTCCTTCGCCGGCGGCACGGCGGACGCCTCCCGGCTCGCCCGGCTGTACGCGGGCGACGACTACCACACCGACGCCGACGGCAACGCGTCGTCGCTGCCGACCTTCCTCGGCAACCACGACATGGGCCGCATCGGCCGGTTCGTCGCCCAGGACAACCCCGGCGCCCCCGACTCCGAGCTGCTGCGCAGGGACCTGCTCGCCCACGAGCTGATGTATCTCACCCGGGGCCAGCCCGTCGTCTACTACGGCGACGAGCAGGGCTTCACCGGCAAGGGCGGCGACCAGGACGCCCGCGCGTCCATGTTCGCCTCCAGAACCGAGAGCTACCTGAGTGACGACCTGATCGGCACCGACTCCACCCACGCGAAGGACAACTTCGTCCCCTCCCACCCCCTCTACCGGGGCATCTCCGCCCTGGCCGCGCTGCGCGACGCCCACCCGGCCCTCGCCGACGGCGCCCAGATCGAGCGGCTGGTCTCCGGCGGCGTCTACGCCTTCTCCAGGATCGACGCCTCCCGGCAGGTCGAGTATCTGGTCGCGGTCAACAACGCGGAACAGCCCGCGACCGCGAGCGTGCCCACCTTCTCGGCGGGCGCGGCCTTCACCAGGGTGTACGGCGAGGGCGCCGCCACGCTCACCACCGGTACGGACACGAAGCTCGCGCTCACCGTCCCCGCCCTGTCGGCGGTGGTCTACCGGGCGCCCGCCAAGCTCAAGGCCCCGGCCGCCGCCCCGGCCGTCTCGATCGCGCTGCCCGGGACCGAGATCAGGGGCACCGCCGAGGACGGCCGGATCCCGGTCGTCGCGACCGTGCCCGGCACCGGCTTCGACCAGGTCACCTTCGCCGCCAAGGTGGGTGACGGCGCCTGGAAGGCGATCGGCACCGACGACGCCCCTTCAAGCCGTACCTTCCGGGTCTTCCACGACCTGCGCGGCATCGCGGCAGGCACGAAGGTCTCGTACAAGGCCGTGGTGAAGGACTCCGCGGGCCGGTTCGCCTCGGCGGTCGCGCAGGCGACCGTCGGCGCCGAGCCCGCCCCCGAGGAGCCCGGAACGGTCAAGCGCGACTGGCTGGTCGTGCACTACCAGCGGGAGAATCCCGCCGACTACGACGGCTGGGGCCTGCACGTCTGGGGCGACGTGGAGAACCCGACCGAGTGGGCGAACCCGCTCCCGCTGACCGGCGAGGACTCCTACGGCCGCTTCGCCTGGATCAAACTCAAGCCGGGAGCCACCAGCGTCGGGATCATCGCCCACAGGGGCGACGAGAAGGACGGCGGCGACCGGATCGTGAACCCCGCCAGGAACGGCGAGGTCTGGCTGGCGAAGGGGAAACCGGAGACGTACCCGTCCCGCGCGGCGGCCCAGGGGTACGCGACCGTCCACTACAGCCGTCCCGACAAGGCCTACGACGGCTGGGGGCTGCACCTGTGGGGCGACGGGCTCGCCGACGGGGTGCCCACCGAGTGGGCCGCGCCGCGCCCGCCGGACGGCGTCGACTCCTACGGCGCGTTCTGGAGGGTGCCGCTGAAGGACGCCTCCCTTCCGGCGAACTTCATCGTGCACAGGGGCGACACCAAGGACCCCGGGCCCGACCAGTCGTTCACCCCGGCGTCGCAGCCGGACGCCTACGTCGCCTCGGGTGTGGCGAAGGTCCACCCGAGCCGGGCGGCGGCCGAGAACGTCGCGATCCTGCATTACCACCGGCCGGACGGGAACTACGACGGCTGGGGACTGCACCTGTGGGGCGACGTGGCCGATCCCACCGAGTGGGGCGCGCCGCTCCAGCCCGCGGGTGAGGACGGGTTCGGCGTGCACTTCCGCGTCCCCCTGACCGAGGGGGCGAAGACCGTGAACTACATCATCCACAAGGGCGACACCAAGGACCTGCCGGACAACCAGTCGCTGGACCTGACCGCGACCGGCCACGAGGTGTGGCGGGTCGCGGCCACCGAGGGCAACCTGCTGCCCCAGCCCTCGGCGCGCGGCGCCGACGCCGACCTGTCGAAGTCGTCGGCGCACTGGATCGACCGCGCCACCGTCGCCTGGAAGATCGACGCCGTCGCCTCGAACCGCTACTCCCTCGCCTTCTCCGCCAAGGGCGGCATCGCCTACGACAAGGGGGACCTCACCGGCGACCTCAGGCTGATCCGTCTCGCGCCCGGCACGCTGACCGAGGCGCAGAAGGCGAAATGGCCGCACCTGGCCGGGCACACCGCGTTCACCGTCGACCCACGTGACGCCGACCTGGTCCGCGAGGCCACCCGAGGCCAGGTCGTGGCCGTCGAGCGTGACGCCTCGGGCGCGCTGCTCGCCGCGACCGGCACACAGCTGCCCGGCGTGCTCGACGACCTGTACGCCAAGGCGGCGACCGCCGAGCTCGGCCCCTCGTGGAGCGGCGGCACGCCCAGGCTCTCGGTCTGGGCGCCGACCGCGGTCACGGTCGAGCTCGCGCTCTACCGGAGCTCCTCCGGCGGGACCCGCACCGTCCACCCCATGCGCCGCGACGACGACACCGGCGTCTGGTCGCTGCGGGGACAGCGCGACTGGAAGGACCGCTACTACACCTTCCTGGTGACCGTCTACGCGCCCGCCGAAGGGAAGGTCGTCGTCAACGAGGTGACCGACCCCTACAGCCTGTCGCTGTCGGCGGGCTCGGGCCGCAGCCAGCTCGCCGACCTGTCCGACCGGGCCCTGCGACCCGACGGCTGGTCCTCCCTGGCCAAGCCGAAGGCCGTCCCGCAGCGGAAGGCGTCGATCTACGAGCTGCACGTGCGTGACTTCTCCGCCTCCGACACGACCGTCCCGGCGGCCGAACGCGGCACGTACGCGGCGTTCACCGGCGACTCGGCGGGGATGCGGGAGCTGCGCGGGCTGGCCAAGGACGGGCTCACCCACGTGCACCTGCTGCCCGTCTTCGACATGGCGACCGTCCCGGAGAAGCGGTCCGACCGGACCGAGCCCGCCTGCGACCTGGCCGCGATGCCCCCCGACTCCGAGGAGCAGCAAGCCTGCGTCGCGAAGACGGCGGCCAAGGACTCCTTCAACTGGGGCTACGACCCGCTGCACTACACCGTGCCCGAGGGCTCCTACGCCGCCGAGCCCGATGGGTCGTCGCGGATCAGGGAGTTCCGGGGCATGGTCGGCGGGCTGAACGGGGCCGGGCTGCGGGTGGTGATGGACGTGGTCTACAACCACACCCACGCCTCCGGCCAGGACCCCACCTCGGTGCTCGACCGCCTCGTGCCCGGCTACTACCACCGGCTGCTCGACGACGGCACGGTGGCCACCTCCACCTGCTGCGCCAACACCGCGCCCGAGCACGCCATGATGGGCAAACTCGTCGTCGACTCCATCGTGACCTGGGCCCGCGAGTACAAGGTGGACGGCTTCAGGTTCGACCTGATGGGCCACCACCCGAAGGCGAACATGGTCGCGGTCCGCGCGGCCCTGGACAAGCTCACCGTCGCCCGCGACGGCGTCGACGGAAAGTCGATCATCCTGTACGGGGAGGGCTGGAACTTCGGCGAGGTGGCCGACGGCGCCCGCTTCGAGCAGGCCGGCCAGGCCAACCTGGCGGGCACCGGGATCGGCACCTTCAGCGACCGGCTGCGCGACGCGGTGCGCGGCGGCGGCCCGTTCGACGCCGACCCCCGCGTGCAGGGCTTCGGCTCGGGGCTGGCCGGGGCGCCCAACGGCTCACCGGCCAACGGCGACGAGGGGCAGCGGCGGGCCCGGCTGCTGAACTACCAGGACCTGATCAAGGTCGGGCTCGCCGGAAACCTCCGCGACTACACCTTCACCGCCTCCGACGGCAGGACGGTCAAGGGCTCGGAGGTGAGCTACAACGGCTCCCCCGCCGGATACACCGCCTCGCCGGACGAGGTCGTCACCTACGTGGACGCCCACGACAACGAGACGCTGTTCGACGCGCTGGCGTACAAGCTGCCACCGGCGACCGCGATGGCCGACCGGGTGCGCATGCAGTCGCTCTCGCTGGCCACGGCCGTCCTCGGGCAGGGCACCTCGTTCATGCACGCGGGCAGCGAGCGGCTCCGTTCCAAGTCGCTCGACCGCAACTCCTACGACTCGGGCGACTGGTTCAACCGGCTGCTGTGGGACTGCTCGGCGGGCAACGGCTTCGGCGCCGGGCTCCCCCCGAAGGCCGACAACGAGGACAAGTGGCAGTACGCCAGGCCGCTGCTCGGCGACCCGGCGCTGAAGCCGGACTGCGCGGCGATCGGCGCGGCCCGCGCCCGGTACGGGGAGCTGCTGAGGATCCGCTCCTCCTCACCGGTCTTCGGCCTCGCCACCCTCGCCGAGGTGCAGAAGCGCCTCACCTTCCCGGTCAGTGGCGCCTCGGAGACCCCGGGTGTCGTGACCATGCACCTGGACGCGACCGGGATCGACCCGCGCTGGAAGTCGGTCACCGTCGTCTTCAACGCGACCCCCGAGGCCCGGCCGCAGACCGTCGCCGCGCTGAAGGGCACCCGGGTGACGCTGCACCCCGTCCAGACGTCCGGCGACGACGCCGTCGTGAAGCGGTCGACGTTCGACCCCGCCACGGGCACGCTGACGGTCCCGGCCCGCACGGTCGCCGTCTTCGTCCAGCCCTGACGACTCCCCGAGACCGCGCAGACCAGCACAGACCCGTAAAAGCCGCCGGGCCGGGTGTTGCAGCACCCGGCCCGGCCAGGGAACCCGTCCATCGATCCTGGAGGCCCCCTCGTGAAACCCTACCGACTCGTCGTCGCCACGGCGTTGAGCGCCCTGGTGGGCGCCGCCGTGCTGGTACCCGGCGCGCTGAGCGCCCCGGCCCAGGCCGCGCCGCCCACCCCCGGCCCGATCGTGAAGCTGTGGAACTGGAACTGGAACTCCGTCGCCAGGGAGTGCGCCGACGTCCTCGGCCCGGCCGGGTACGCCGCCGTGCAGGTCTCCCCGCCGAGTGACTCGATGTCCCGGGGCGGCTCGGTCTGGTGGGACATCTACCAGCCCGCCCGCTACACCCTCACCAGCAAGTTCGGCGACGAGAACGCGTTCAGGAACATGGTGAACGCCTGCCACTCCGCCGGGCTCAAGGTCCACACCGACGCCGTCATCAACCACATGACCGGCCAGGGCGCCACCAGCTACGGCGGCTACAGCTTCGGCAAGTACAACTACCCCGGCCTCTACTCCGCCGCCGACTTCCACTCCCCCACCTGCGGGATCAACGGCTCCGACTACGTCAACGACGGCTGGCGGGTGCAGAACTGCGAGCTGGTCGGCCTGTCCGACCTCAACACCGGCTCCGAGTACGTCCGCAACCAGATCGCGGGCTACCTCAACAGGCTCACCTCCCTCGGCGTGGACGGCTTCCGTATCGACGCCGCCAAGCACATCAACCCCGGCGACCTGGCCGCGATCAAAGGTAAGCTCACCGGCTCGCCGTACATCCACCAGGAGGTCATCCAGGGCGACGGCGAGGCGATCAGCCCGAGCCAGTACACCGGGATCGGCGACGTGCACGAGTTCGTGTACGGGCGCAAACTCAAGGAGCAGTTCAACGGCGGCCAGATCGGGAACCTGCGGTCCTTCGGGCAGAGCTGGGGCCTGTCGGTGCCCAGCGACAAGGCCGTGGTGTTCATCGACAACCACGACACCGAGCGCAACGGCTCGACCCTGAACTACAAGTACGGCGACGCCTACCGGCTGGCCAACGTCTTCATGCTCGCCTGGCCGTACGGCACGCCGAGGGTCTACTCCGGGTTCACCTGGAGCAATAGCGAGGCGGGCCCGCCGTCGGCGGGCGGCGGCTTCGCCACCGACGCCAACTGCGGCAACGGCCAGTGGACCTGCTTCCACCGCCAGATGAACGGCATGGTCGGCTTCAACCGCGCCGTCCAGGGCACCGCGGTCGGCAACTGGTACGACAACGGCAACAACGTGATCGCCTTCAGCCGGGGCGCGAAGGGCTGGGTCGCGATCAACAACGAGGGCGGGAGTGTCACCCGCACCTTCGCCACCGGCCTGCCCGCCGGGACCTACGCCAACGTCGCGGGCGGCGGCTCGGTGACCGTCGGCGCGGGCGGCTCGGCCTCGGTGACCGTCCCCGCGCGGGGCGCGGTCGCCCTCCACACCGGCGCCACCGGCCCCGGCAACCCGGGCCAGGTCGCCACCACGTTCAACGCGACCGTGACCACGAACTGGGGGCAGAACGTCTTCGTCGTCGGCAACGTCGCCCAGCTGGGCTCCTGGAACCCGGCGAACGCCGTCGCCCTGTCGTCGGCCGCGTACCCGGTCTGGAGGGCCACGGTGAACCTGCCGTCCGGCACGGCGGTCCAGTACAAGTACATCAAGAAGAACCCCGACGGCTCGGTGACCTGGGAGAGCGATCTCAACCGCTCCTTCACCACCCCCTCCGGCGGCACCGCCACCCGTACCGACTCCTGGCGCTGACCTCCGCCCGGCGCCGGTCCCCGACCGGCGCCGGGCCCCTGGGTTCTCAGCTCACGACGCTGATCCCGGGCATGGGGCAGAGCATCTGCCGTTTGGCCGCGAACTGCTTCGCCGCGCTCCAGGTGACCGTCTTGCCGGGGGGAACCTCGACGAGGGTCTGGGCGTAGTCCAGCGTCGTCGCCTTGGGGGTGGTGAAGTACACAACGATCTTGTAGGTGACGGGCTTCTTCTCGGGGTTCTTCGCCGTCCCCTCGGCACCCCAGCCACCCGGTACGGCCGCGCACTTGGTCTGGGCGATGTTCTTGCGGACGCCGGGGTCGTTCGCCATCTTCGTCGGCAGCGGGTTCGCCTCGACGCTCTCCGAGGTCGGCGCCGCGGCCGGGGTCTTCTCCGACACCACCGAGGCGTTGTTCGCGGGGTCCACGTCCGAGGAGCATCCGGCGGCCAGCACGGCGGCCAGCGTTACCGGTACGAGGGCTTTTACCATCGAAGGTGCCGTAAATCCTATATGCACTGAACGACTTCCTCAATATCGGCTTATTTCTATTGATATTTGATTTCGTGGCCGACGGGTGTCGCAGCGCCAGGTCGAAAAACTCCACCGGATACGCGGATCATCGCGGAACGCGCCCTCGAAACACCGGATGGCCACCGAAATCGCCCCTTCACCATTTCGACGGAGCGATGAATGCCATATCGCTCACGACGATACAGCCGCCCCCGGTGGCGGACGCCTTTCGATGTCCATCAACAATCCCATTTTCCGGCAATATCCACACCATCGGGATCGGCCCGGAAAATCTCGCCTCACCGAAAGCCGTCACCGTGCCTACCTGCGCGTACCCGCTCTCCCAGGGGTGCGGCGGCGAATACCGCCGCCCCCTGGGGATCAGCTCCGGTCAGCGGCGGGACCGCCAGCGGCCGTCCTGTCCGGCGCTCCCCCGGAATTCCGATCGCCGTCGGCTCGGCGTCTCCGCACCGGCCCTGCCCACCCACTTCGAATGAGCGCGAAGGCGCCCGCCACGATGCCGGTCGTGGCTTCGGTGCCACCGCTTACTGGTGATCTTAATCTTGTTGTGTGTCGACGACGTGTTGTGGATGGCCGCCTTGTCCCGGCCGCCCTTCCCGGCGTTTCCGGCTCGCGGCCCGACCGGATCGGCCGTCACGACCGACGCGACCGACACGTTGGACGTGGTGGACCCGCCCACCAACGTGCTCCCCGAGGCCGTCGCGCTGTTCACGATCGCCCCCGCGTCGATGTCCGCCCGCGTCACCACGTACCTGCCCGTACAGGTCGTCGCCTCCTGCGGCACCAGCGTCGTCACCGGACACGTGATCACCTCGGGCGTCCCCGAACCCTGGGAGGTGTCCCGCACGCTGATGTCCCTCACCGTGACGTTGCCGATGTTGGTGATCAGGTAGGAGTAGGTGACCGGCTCGCCCGGCACCGTCACCCTGCGGGGAGTCGCCGTCTTGACGAGCGTCAGGCGCGGAGTCCGCGCCGCGGTCACCGTCGCCGTCGACGCGGCGGAGGTGATCACCGGACCCGTCGGCGGCGTACCGGAGGCGACCGCGGTGTTCACGATCGACCCCGCGTCGAGGTCGGCCTGCGTGACCACGTACGCGCCCGTGCAGGTCGTCGACGCCTGCGGAGCCAGCGCCGTCACCGGACACGTCACCACCGGAGGCGCCCCCGACCCCGAGAACACCGTGTCGGTCGCGTTCACCCCCGTCAACGTCTCGATGCCGGTGTTGGTCACCAGATAGGAGTAGGTGACGGTCTGCCCCACCGCCGACACCGTGGACGGCGCCGCCGACTTCACCAGGGTCAGGCCGGGATCCAGCGCCGCGGTCACCGTCGCCGTCGACGCGGCGGACATGACCACCGGACCCGTCGGCGGGGTGCCCGAAGCCACTGCCGTGTTCACGATCTGTCCCGCGTCGATGTCCGCCTGCGTGGTTACGTAGGTGCCCGTGCAGGTCGTCGAATCCTGCGGAGCCAGCGCCGTCACCGGACACGTGATCACCGGAGGCGTCCCCGCCCCCGAGAACGCGGTGTCCACCACGCTGATACCGGTCATTGTGACGTTGCCGCTGTTCGTCACCAGCTGGGAGTACGTGACCGTCTGACCCACCGCCGTCACGGCTGACGGGTCGGCCGTCTTCAGCAACACCAGAGTCGGTATCACCCCGGCGGTCACCGTCGCCGTCGACGCGGCGGACGTGACCACCGGACCCGTCGGCGGGGTGCCCGAGGCCGTCGCCGTGTTCACAATCGAACCGGCGTCGATGTCCGCCTGCGTCACCACGTACGCGCCCGTGCAGGTGGTCAACTCCTGCGGCTCCAACGTCGTCACCGGACACGTCACCACCGGAGGAGTTCCCGACCCCGAGAACGCCGTGTCCACCGCGCTCACCCCGGTCAACCGCACGTTTCCGGTGTTGGTGATCGTGTACGAGTACGTGACCGTCTGGCCCGCGTCCGTCACGCTCGACGGAGCCGCCGTCTTCAGCAGGACCACGCCGGGATCCAGCACAGCGGTCACCGTCGCCGTGGACGGAGCGGAGGTGACCGCCGGACCCGTCGGCGGGGTACCGGAGGCCGTCGCGGTGTTCACGACCTGCCCCGCGTCGATGTCGGCCTGGGTGACCACGTACGTGCCCGTACAGGTCGTCGACGCCTGCGGCTCCAACGTCGTCACCGGGCAGGTGACCACCGGAGGAGTCCCGGAGCCGGAGAACGCCGTATCCGTCGCGCTGATACCGGTGAGCGTCGCGTTACCCGTGTTGACGAGCGCGTACGAGTAGGTGACCGTCCGCCCCGAGGCCGCCACCGTGCTCGGCGACGCGGTCTTCAGCAGTGCCAGGCTCGGCGCCGACACGACCGCGATCGTCGACGTGGACGGGGCGGAGGTGACCGCCGGACCCGCCGGCGGGGTGCCCGAGGCGACCGCGGTGTTCACGATCGACCCCGCGTCGATGTCGGCCTGCGTCGTCACGTACGTGCCCGTGCAGGTCGTCGAATCCTGCGGCTCCAACGTCGTCACCGGGCACGTCACCACCGGAGGCGCACCCGAACCCGAGAACGCGGTGTCCACCGCGCTCACCCCGGTCAACGTGACGTTTGCGGTGTTGACCACCAGATAGGAGTACGTCACCGTCCGCCCGGCCGCCGCAACCGTACTCGGCGACGCCGTCTTCAGCACCGTCAGGCCCAGCGCCGGAACAGCCGTCACCGTCGCCGTGGACGGAGCGGAGGTGACCACCGGACCCGTCGGCGGAGCACCGGAGGCGACCGCGGTGTTCACGATCGACCCCGCGTCGATGTCGGCCTGCGTCACCACGTAGGTACTCGTACAGGTCGTCGATGCCTGCGGCTCCAACGTCGTCACCGGACAGGTGATCACCGGAGGAGTGCCCGACCCCGAGAACGCGGTATCGGTCACGCTCACGGTGGTGAGCGACGCGTTACCCGTGTTGACGACCAGGTAGGAGTACGTCACCGTCCGCCCGGCCGCCGCAACCGTACTCGGCGACGCCGTCTTCAGCAACGCCAGACCCGGCGCCAGGGTCACCGCGACGGTCGCCGTGGACGGAGCGGACGTGATCGCGGGACCGGTGGGCGGGGTGCCGGAAGCCGTCGCGGTGTTCACGACCTGCCCCGCGTCGATGTCGGCTTGGGTGACCACGTACGTGCCCGTACAGGTCGTCGACGCCTGCGGCTCCAACGTCGTCACCGGGCAGGTGATCACCGGAGGTGTCCCGGACCCCGAGAACGCGGTGTCCACCGCGCTCACCCCGGTCAACGTGACGTTTCCGGTGTTGACCACCAGGTAGGAGTACGTCACCGTCCGCCCGGCCGCCGCAACCGTACTCGGCGACGCCGTCTTCAACACCGCCAGGCCCGGCGCCGACGCGGCCGTCACCGTCGCCGTGGACGGAGCGGACGTGACCGCCGGACCCGTCGGCGGGGTGCCCGAGGCCGTCGCTGTGTTCACGATCGTGTCGGCGTCGATGTCGGCTTGGGTGACCACGTACGTGCCCGTGCAGGTCGTCGACGCCTGCGGAGCCAACGTCGTCACCGGACACGTCACCACCGGAGGAGTGCCCGAGCCGGAGAACGCCGTGTCCACCGCGCTCACCCCGGTGAGCGTCGTGTTACCGGTGTTGGTGACCACGTACGAGTACGTGACCGTCTGGCCCGCCTCCGTGACGGCCGCCGGAAGCGCTGTCTTCAACACCGCCAGACCCGGCGCCAGGGTCACCGCGATCGTCGACGTGGACGGAGCGGAGGTGACCGCCGGACCCGTCGGCGGGGTGCCCGAGGCCGTCGCGGTGTTCACGATCGTGTCGGCGTCGATGTCCGCCTGCGTCACCACATACGTGCCGGTACAGGTGGTCGATGCCTGCGGAGCCAGCGTCGTCACCGGACAGGTAATTACCGGAGGCACCCCCGAACCGGAGAACGCCGTATCCGTCGCACTGATACCGGTCAACGTCGCGTTACCGGTGTTGGTCACCAGATAGGAGTACGTCACCGTCTCTCCGGCCGCCGCCACCGTGCTCGGCGACGCCGTCTTCAGCAACGCCAGACCCGGCGCCAGGGTCACCGCGACGGTCGCCGTGGACGGAGCGGAGGTGACCGCCGGACCCGTCGGCGGAGTCCCCGAGGCCGTCGCGGTGTTCACGATCGTGTCGGCGTCGATGTCGGCCTGCGTCACCACGTAGGTGCCCGTACAGGTGGTCGACGCCTGCGGCTCCAAGATGGTCACCGGGCAGGTGATCACCGGAGGAGTCCCGGAACCGGAGAACGCCGTATCCGTCGCGTTGACACCGGTGAGCGTCGCGTTGCCGGTGTTGGTGATCACGTACGAGTACGTCACCGTCTGCCCCGCGGCCGTCACCGTGCTCGGCGACGCCGTCTTCAACAGCGCCAGACTCGGCGTCGACGCGGCCGTCACCGTCGCCGTGGACGGAGCGGACGTAACCGCCGGACCCGTCGGAGGAGTCCCCGAGGCCGTCGCCGTGTTCACAATCGACCCCGCGTCGACATCAGCCTGCGTGGACACGTACGTGCCCGTGCAGGTCGTCGACACCTGCGGGGCCAGTGTCGTCACCGGACACGTGACCACCGGCGGAGTGCCCGAACCCGAGAACGCCGTGTCCACCGCACTCACTCCGGTGAGCGTCGTGTTACCGGTGTTCGTCACCAGATAGGAGTAGATCACCGTCCGCCCGGCCGCCGTCACCACATTCGGCGACGCCGTCTTCAACAACGCCAGACCCGGCGCCAGGGTCACCGTGATCGTCGCCGTGGACGGAGCGGAGGTGACCGCCGGACCCGTCGGAGGAGTGCCTGAAGCCGTCGCGGTGTTCACGATCGTGTCGGCGTCGATGTCGGCCTGCGTCACCACGTAGGTGCCCGTACAGGTCGTCGACACCTGCGGAGCCAACGTCGCGGCCGGACAGCTGATCACCGGCGGAGTGCCCGAGCCGGAGAACGCCGTGTCCGTCGCATTCACTCCGGTGAGCGTTGTGTTACCGGTGTTGGTCACCAGATAGGAATACGTCACCGTCTGGCCCACCGTCGTGACCGTCGCCGGAAGCGCGGTCTTCAACAACGCCACACCCGGCGCCAGGGTCACCGCGATCGTCGCCGTGGACGGAGCGGACGTGACCGCCGGACCCGTCGGCGGGGTCCCCGAAGCCACCGCCGTATTCACCACCGAACCCGCGTCGATGTCCGCCTGGGTGATCACGTAGGTGCCGGTGCAGGTCGTCGACGCCTGCGGAGTCAACGTCGTCACCGGACACGTGATCACCGGAGGCGTACCCGAACCGGAGAACGCCGTGTCCACCGCGCTCACTCCGGTCAACGTCGCGTTACCAGTGTTGGTCACCAGGTAGGAGTACGTCACTGTCTGACCGGCCGCCGCCACCGTGCTCGGCGACGCCGTCTTCAACAACGCCAGACTCGGCGCCAGGGTCACCGCGATCGTCGACGTGGACGGAGCGGAGGTGACCGCCGGACCCGTCGGCGGAGTACCGGAGGCGACCGCGGTATTCACGATCGTGTCAGCGTCGATGTCCGCCTGCGTGACCACGTACGTGCCGGTGCAGGTAGTCGACTGCTGCGGCTCCAACGTCGTCACCGGACACGTGATCACCGGAGGAGTCCCCGAGCCGGAGAACGCCGTATCCGTCGCACTCACCCCGGTGAGCGTCGCATTGCCGGTGTTGGTGATCACATACGAGTACGTCACCGCCTGGCCCGCAGCCGTCACCGTGCTCGGCGACGCCGTCTTCAACAGCGCCAGACTCGGCGCCGACACGACCGTGATCGTCGACGTGGACGAAGCGGAGGTGACCGCCGGACCCGTCGGCGGAGTGCCCGAGGCCGTCGCGGTGTTCGCCACCGACCCGGCGTCGATGTCCGCCTGCGTCGTCACGTACGTGCCGGTGCAGGTGGTCGACTGCTGCGGCTCCAACGTCGTCACCGGACAGGTGATCACCGGCGGAGTCCCGGAGCCGGAGAACGCGGTGTCGGTCGCACTCACCCCGGTGAGCGTCGTGGTACCGGTGTTGGTCACCAGGAAGGAGTACGTCACCGTCCGCCCGGCCGCCGCAACCGTGCTCGGCGACGCCGTCTTCAACAACGCCAGACTCGGCGCCGGAGTGGCCGTGATCGTCGACGTGGACGGAGCGGAGGTGACCGCAGGACCTGTGGGCGGGGTGCCCGAGGCCGTCGCGGTGTTCGCCACCGACCCGGCGTCGATGTCCGCCTGCGTCGTCACGTACGTGCCGGTGCAGGTGGTCGACTGCTGCGGGGCCAGCGTCGTCACCGGACACGTGATCACCGGCGGAGTCCCGGAGCCGGAGAACGCCGTATCCGTCGCGCTCACCCCGGTGAGCGTCGTATTACCGGTGTTGGTCACCAGGTACGAATACGTCACCGTCTGACCCGCGGTCGTCACTACACTCGGCGCTGCCGTCTTCAACAACGCCACACCCGGTGCCAGGGTCACCGCGATCGTCGACGTGGACGGAGCGGAGGTGACCGCCGGACCGGTCGGCGGAGTACCGGAGGCGACCGCGGTATTCACGATCGTGTCAGCGTCGATGTCCGCCTGGGTGACCACGTACGTGCCCGTGCAGGTGGTCGACTCCTGCGGCTCCAATGTCGTCACCGGGCAGGTAATCACTGGAGGCGCACCCGAACCCGAGAATGCCGTATCCACCGCACTCACCCCGGTCAACGTCGCGTTACCCGTGTTGGTCACCAGGAAGGAGTACGTCACCGTCTGACCCGCGGCCGTCACCGTGCTCGGCGCTGCCGTCTTCAGCAACGCCACACTCGGTGCCGACGCGGCCGTCACCGTCGCCGTGGACGGAGCCGAACTCACCGCCGGGCCGACCGGCGGGGTGCCCGACGCCGTCGCCGTGTTCACCACCGACCCGGCGTCGATGTCCGCCTGCGTCGTCACGTACGTACCCGTGCAGGTCGTCGAATCCTGCGGCTCCAACGTCGTCACCGGACAGGTAACCACCGCCGGAGTCCCGGAACCGGAGAACGCCGTGTCCGCCGCACTGATACCGGTGAGCGTCGTGTTACCGGTGTTGGTCACCAGATAGGAGTACGTCACCGTCTGACCCGCGGCCGTCACCGTACTCGGCGACGCCGTCTTCAACAGTGCCAGACTCGGCGCCAGGGTCACCGCGATCGTCGACGTCGACGAAGCGGAGCTCACCGCCGGACCCGTCGGCGGAGTACCGGAAGCGACCGCGGTATTCACAATCGTGTCAGCGTCGATGTCCGCCTGGGTGGTCACATACGTCCCCGTACAGGTCGTCGACTGCTGCGGCTCCAACGTCGTCACCGGACAGGTGACCACCGGCGGAGCCCCGGAGCCGGAGAACGCCGTGTCCACCGCACTCACCCCGGTGAGCGTTGTATTACCGGTGTTGGTCACCAAGTAGGAATACGTCACCGTCCGCCCGGCCGCCGCCACCGTACTCGGCGACGCCGTCTTCAACAACGCCAGACTCGGCGCCGGTATGGCCGTGATCGTCGACGTGGACGAAGCGGAGGTGACCGCCGGACCCGTCGGCGGAGTCCCCGAAGCCGTCGCGGTGTTCACCACCGAACCCGCGTCGATGTCGACCTGCGTCACCACATATGTACCCGTGCAGGTGGTCGACTCCTGCGGCTCCAACGTCGTCACCGGACAGGTAACCACCGGCGGAGCCCCGGAACCGGAGAACGCCGTATCCGTCGCGCTCACCCCGGTAAGTGTCGTGTTACCGGTGTTGGTCACCAGGAAGGAGTACGTCACCGTCTGCCCCGCCGCCGTCACCGCCACCGGAACCGCGGTCTTCAACAGCGCCAGGCTCGGCGCCGGTACGGCCGCGATCGTCACCGTGGACGGAGCGGACGTGACCGCCGGACCCGTCGGCGGGGTCCCCGAAGCCACCGCCGTATTCACCACCGAACCCGCGTCGACGTCGGCCTGGGTGGTCACATACGTGCCCGTGCAGGTGGTCGACGCCTGCGGGGCCAGCGTCGTCACCGGACACGTCACCACCGGCGGAGTGCCCGAACCGGAGAACGCCGTATCCACCGCACTCACCCCGGTCAACGTCGCGTTACCGGTATTGGTCACCAGGAAGGAGTACGTCACCGTACGCCCGGCCGCCGCCACCGTGCTCGGCGACGCCGTCTTCAACAACGCCAGACTCGGCGCCGGTATGGCCGTGATCGTCGCCGTGGACGAAGCGGAGGTGACCGCCGGACCCGTCGGCGGGGTCCCCGAAGCCGCCGCCGCGTTCACCACCGAACCGGCGTCGATGTCCGCCTGCGTCGTCACATACGTGCCCGTGCAGGTCGTCGACGCCTGCGGAGCCAACGTCGTCACCGGACACGTGATCACCGGAGGCACACCCGAGCCCGAGAAGGCGGTATCGGTCGCGCTCACCCCGGTGAGCGTTGTATTGCCGGTGTTGGTCACCAGATAGGAATATGTCACCGTCTGACCCGCAGCCGTGACCGTACTCGGCGACGCCGTCTTCAACAACGCCACACCCGGCGCCGGTACGACCGCGATCGTCACCGTCGACGGAGCGGACGTGACCGCTGGACCCGTCGGCGGAGTCCCCGAAGCCACCGCCGTGTTCACCACCGACCCCGCGTCGATATCGGCCTGCGTGGTCACATACGTGCCCGTACAGGTCGTCGATGCCTGCGGAGCCAACGTCGTCACCGGACACGTGACCACCGGAGGAGTGCCCGAACCGGAGAACGCCGTATCCACCACGCCCACCCCGGTCAACGTCGCGTTACCCGTATTGGTCACCAGATAGGAGTACGTCACCGTCCGCCCGGCCGCTGCCACCGTACTCGGCGACGCGGTCTTCAACAACGCCAGACTCGGCGTCGATGTGGCCGTGATCGTCGCCGTCGACGGAGCGGACGTGACCGCCGGACCCGTCGGCGGAGTCCCTGAAGCCGTCGCGGTGTTCACCACCGAACCCGCGTCGATGTCCGCCTGGGTCACCACATACGTACCGGTGCAGGTCGTCGACGCCTGCGGAGCCAACGTCGTCACCGGACACGTGACCACCGCCGGAGTCCCGGAGCCGGAGAACGCCGTATCCGTCGCGCTGATACCGGTCAACGTCGCGTTGCCGGTGTTGGTCACCAGGTAGGAGTACGTCACCGTCTGCCCTGCGGCCGTTACCGTGCTCGGAGACGCCGTCTTCAACAGCGCCACACTCGGCGCCGACACGACCGTCACCGTCGCTGTGGACGGAGCGGAGGTGACCGCCGGACCCGCCGGCGGAGTCCCCGAAGCCGTCGCGGTGTTCACCACCGACCCGGCGTCGACATCGGCCTGCGTGGTCACATACGTGCCCGTGCAGGTGGTCGATGCCTGCGGGGCCAACGTGGTCACCGGGCAGGTGACCACCGGAGGTGCCCCGGAGCCGGAGAACGCCGTATCGGTCGCACTCACCCCGGTGAGCGTCGCGTTACCGGTGTTGGTCACCAGGTAGGAATACGTCACCGTCTGACCCGCGGCCGTCACCGTCGCCGGAACCGCGGTCTTCAACAACGCCAGGCTCGGAGCCGACACGGCCGTCACCGTCGCCGTCGACGGAGCCGAACTCACCGCCGGACCCGTCGGCGGAGTCCCCGAAGCCACCGCCGTGTTCACCACCGAACCCGCGTCGATATCGGCCTGCGTCACCACGTACGTGCCCGTGCAGGTGGTCGACGCCTGCGGAGCCAGCGTCGTCACCGGACAGGTGATCACCGGAGGAGTCCCCGAACCCGAGAACGCCGTATCGATCGCACTCACCCCAGTGAGCGTCGCGTTACCGGTGTTGGTCACCAGGAAGGAGTACGTCACCGTCTGACCCGCAGCCGTCACCGTGCTCAGTGACGCCGTCTTCAACAACGCCACACTCGGAGCCGGTACGACCGTGATCGTCACCGTGGACGGAGCGGAGGTGACCGCCGGACCCGTCGGCGGGGTGCCCGAGGCCGTCGCCGTGTTCACGATCGACCCCGCGTCGATGTCCGCCTGCGTGGTCACATACGTGCCGGTGCAGGTGGTCGATGCCTGCGGAGCCAGCGTCGTCACCGGACAGGTGATCACCGGAGGAGTCCCCGAACCCGAGAACGCCGTATCCACCGCACCCACCCCGGTCAATGTCGCGTTACCCGTGTTGGTCACCAGGAAGGAATACGTCACCGTCCGCCCAGCCGCCGCCACCGTGCTCGGCGACGCCGTCTTCAACAACGCCACACTCGGCGCCGAGGTCACCACGATCGTCGCCGTCGACGGAGCCGAACTCACCGCCGGGCCGACCGGCGGGGTGCCCGACGCCACCGCCGTGTTCACAATCGACCCCGCGTCAATGTCCGCCTGCGTGGTCACGTACGTCCCCGTACAGGTCGTCGACCCCTGCGGAGCCAGCGTCGTCACCGGACACGTCACCACCGGAGGAGTCCCCGACCCCGAGAACGCCGTATCCACCACACCAACGCCGGTCAGTGTCGCGTTACCGGTGTTGACGACCAGGTAGGAGTACGTCACTGTCCGCCCGGCTGCCTCCACCGTGCTCGGCGCCGCGGTTTTCAACAGCGTCAGGCCGGGAGCCGGGTCTCCGGTGATCGTCACCGTGGACGGGGCGGAGGTGACCGCCGGACCTGTCGGCGGGGTGCCCGAGGCCGTCGCGGTGTTCACGATCGTGTCGGCGTCGATGTCCGCCTGGGTGACCACGTACGTGCCCGTACAGGTCGTCGACTCCTGCGGCTCCAAGGTGGTCACCGGGCAGGTGATCACCGGAGGAGTCCCCGAACCCGAGAACGCCGTGTCCGTCGCACTGATACCGGTCAACGTTGTGTTACCGGTGTTGACGATCGCGTACGAGTACGTGATCGTCTGGCCGGCCGTCGTCATGGCCGACGGGAAAGCGGTCTTCAACAGTGCCAGACTCGGCGCCGGTGTTGCCGTGATCGTCGCCGTGGACGGAGCGGAGGTGACCGCCGGACCCGTCGGCGGGGTGCCCGAGGCGACCGCCGTGTTCACGATCGACCCGGCGTCGATGTCCGCCTGCGTGGACACGTACGTGCCCGTGCAAGTGGTCGACTCCTGCGGCTCCAGGGTGGTCACCGGGCAGGTGACCACCGGAGGAGTCCCCGAACCGGAGAACGCCGTATCCGTGGTATCGATGCCGGTCAACGTCGTGTTGCCGGTATTGACGATCGCGTACGAGTACGTGATCGTCCGACCGGCCGCCGCCACCGTGCTCGGCGACGCCGTCTTCAACAGTGCCAGACTCGGCGCCGGTGTTGCCGTGATCGTCGCCGTGGACGGAGCGGAGGTGACCGCCGGACCCGTCGGCGGAGTGCCCGAGGCGACCGCCGTGTTCACGATCGACCCCGCGTCGACGTCGTCCTGCGTTACCACATACGTACCCGTACAGGTGGTCGAATCCTGCGGCTCCAACGTCGTCACCGGGCAGGTGATCACAGCCGGAGTTCCAGAGCCGGAGAACGCCGTATCCGCCGCACTGATACCGGTGAGCGTCGTGTTACCGGTGTTCGTCACCAGGTAGGAGTACGTCACCTCCTGGCCCGCAGCCGTCACCGTCACCGGAACAGCAGTCTTCAGCAATGCCAGACTCGGCGTCGACACAGCCGTCACCGTCGCTGTGGATGGAGCGGACGTCACCGCCGGACCCGTCGGCGGGGTGCCCGAGGCCGTCGCGGTGTTCACGATCGATCCCGCGTCGATGTCCGCCTGCGTCACCACATACGTGCCCGTACAGGTCGTCGAATCCTGCGGCTCCAATGTGGTCACCGGGCAGGTGACCACCGCCGGAGTCCCGGAACCGGAGAACGCCGTATCGGCCGCATCGACGCCGGTGAGCGTTGTGTTACCGGTGTTCGTCACCAGATAGGAGTACGTCACCGTCTGACCCTCGGCCGTCACCGTGCTCGGCGATGCCGTTTTCAACAACGCCAAACTCGGCACCGGCACGGCCGTCACCGTCGCCGTCGACGGAGCGGACGTCACCACCGGACCCGTCGGCGGAGTACCCGAGGCCACCGCCGTGTTCACCACCGAACCCGCGTCGATGTCCGCCTGCGTCACCACGTACGTGCCTGTACAGGTGGTCGAATCCTGCGGCTCCAACGTCGTCACCGGACAGGTAACCACCGCCGGAGTCCCGGAACCGGAGAACGCCGTATCGGCCGCACTCACCCCGGTGAGCGTCGTGTTACCGGTGTTCGTCACCAGATAGGAGTAGGTGACCGTATGCCCGGCCGCCGTCACCGTGCTCGGCGACGCCGTCTTCAGCAACGCCAGGCTCGGCGCCGACGCGGCCGTCACCGTCGCCGTGGACGGAGCGGAGGTGACCGCCGGACCCGTCGGTGGGGTCCCCGAAGCAACCGCGGTGTTCACCACCGAACCCGCGTCGATGTCCGCCTGCGTCACCACATACGTGCCCGTACAGGTGGTCGACTCCTGCGGCTCCAACGTCGTCACCGGACAGGTCACCACCGCCGGAGTCCCCGAACCCGAGAACGCCGTATCGGCCGCACTCACCCCGGTCAGCGTCGTGTTACCGGTGTTCGTCACCAAATAGGAGTACGTCACCGTCTGACCGGCCGCCGTCACCGCCGCAGGAACCGCGGTCTTCAACAGCGCCAGACTCGGCGCCGACACGGCCGTCACCGTCACCGTGGACGGAGCCGAACTCACCGCCGGACCCGTCGGCGGGGTGCCCGAAGCAACCGCGGTGTTCACAATCGACCCCGCGTCGACGTCGGCCTGCGTGGACACATACGTGCCCGTGCAGGTGGTCGACTCCTGCGGCTCCAACGTCGTCACCGGACAGGTGATCACCGCCGGAGTCCCCGAACCCGAGAACGCCGTATCGGCCGCACTCACCCCGGTCAGCGTCGTGTTACCGGTGTTCGTCACCAAATAGGAGTAGATCACCGTACGCCCGGCCGCCGTCACCACATTCGGCGACGCCGTCTTCAACAACGCCACGCTCGGCGCCGACACGGCCGTCACCGTCGCCGTCGACGGAGCCGAACTCACCGCCGCACCCGTCGGCGGAGTCCCCGACGCCGTCGCCGTATTCACCACCGAACCCGCGTCGATATCCGCCTGCGTCACCACATACGTGCCCGTACAGGTCGTCGAATCCTGCGGCTCCAACGTCGTCACCGGACAGGTGACCACCGCCGGAGTCCCGGAACCAGAGAACGCCGTATCGGCCGCACTCACCCCGGTCAGCGTCGTGTTACCGGTGTTCGTCACCAGATAGGAGTACGTCACCGTCTGACCGGCGGCCGTCACCGTGTTCGGCGACGCCGTCTTCAACAACGCCAGACTCGGCGCCGACACGGCCGTGATCGTCACCGTGGACGGAGCGGAGGTGACCGCCGGACCTGTGGGCGGAGTGCCGGAAGCCACCGCCGTGTTCACGATCGATCCCGCGTCGACATCGGCCTGCGTGGACACATACGTGCCCGTGCAAGTGGTCGACGCCTGCGGAACCAGCGTGGTCACCGGGCAGGTGATCACCGCTGGCGTCCCGGAGCCGGAGAACGCCGTATCGGCCGCACTCACCCCGGTCAGCGTCGTGTTACCGGTGTTGGTCACCAGATAGGAGTAGATCACCGTACGCCCGGCCGCCGTCACCACATTCGGCGACGCCGTCTTCAACAACGCCACACTCGGCGCCAAAGTCGTGGCCACCGTCGCCGTGGACGGAGCGGAGGTGACCGCCGGACCCGTCGGCGGGGTCCCCGAAGCAACCGCCGTGTTCACAAGCGCATCGGCATCGATATCCGCCTGCGTCACCACGTACGTGCCCGTGCAGGTGGTCGACTCCTGCGGTTCCAGGGTGGTCACCGGGCAGGTGACCACCGGCGGAGTCCCCGAACCGGAGAACGCCGTATCCGTCGCGCTGATACCGGTCAACGTCGCGTTACCGGTGTTGGTGATCACATACGAATACGTGACCGTCTGGCCCGCAGCTGTCACCGTGCTCGGCGACGCCGTCTTCAACAGCGCCAGACTCGGCGCCGACACAGCCGTGATCGTCACCGTGGACGGAGCGGAGCTCACCGCCGGACCCGTCGGCGGAGTCCCCGAGGCCACCGCCGTGTTCACCACCGAACCCGCGTCGATGTCCGCCTGCGTGGACACATACGTGCCCGTACAGGTGGTCGAATCCTGCGGCTCCAACGTCGTCACCGGACAGGTGACCACCGCTGGAGTCCCGGAGCCGGAGAACGCCGTGTCCGCTGCACTCACCCCGGTCAGCGTCGTGTTACCGGTGTTCGTCACCAAGTAGGAGTAGATCACCGTACGCCCGGCCGCCGTCACCACATTCGGCGACGCCGTCTTCAACAACGCCAGACTCGGCGCCGACACGGCCGTCACCGTCGCCGTCGACGGAGCCGAACTCACCGCCGGACCCGTCGGCGGAGTCCCCGAAGCCACCGCCGTATCCACAATCGACCCCGCGTCGATATCCGCCTGCGTCACCACGTACGTCCCCGTACAGGTCGTCGACGCCTGCGGAGCCAGCGTGGTCACCGGACAGGTGATCACCGGAGGCGCACCCGAACCCGAGAACGCGGTATCCACTACGCCAACACCGGTGAGCGTCGTGTTACCGGTGTTCGTCACCAGGTAGGAGTACGTCACCGTCTGGCCCGCGGCCGTCACCGTTGCCGGAACCACGGTCTTCAGCAACGCCAGGCCCGGTGCCGACGCGGCCGCCACCGTCGCCGTCGACGGAGCCGAACTCACCGCCGGACCCGTCGGCGGAGTCCCCGAGGCCACCGCCGTATTCACAATCGACCCCGCGTCAACGTCCGCCTGCGTGGTCACGTAGGTGCCCGTACAGGTCGTCGAATCCTGCGGGGCCAGCGTCGTCACCGGACACGTGATCACCGCCGGAGTCCCGGAACCGGAGAACGCCGTGTCCGCCGCACTGATACCGGTGAGCGTCGTGTTACCGGTGTTGGTCACCAGGTAGGAGTACGTCACCGTCTGGCCCGCCGTCGTGACCGTCGCCGGAACCGCGGTCTTCAACAGTGCCACACTCGGCGCCGGAGTCGTGGCCACCGTCGCCGTCGACGGAGCCGAACTCACCGCCGGACCCGTCGGCGGAGATCCCGAGGCCACCGCGGTGTTCACGATCGACCCGGTGTCGATGTCCGCCTGGGTGACCACGTAGGTGCCCGTGCAGGTCGTCGAATCCTGCGGCTCCAGCGTGGTCACCGGACACGTGATCACCGGAGGAGTCCCCGACCCCGAGAACGTGGTGTCGATCACGCTCACCCCGGTGAGCGTCGTGTTACCGGTATTGGTCACCAGGAAGGAGTACGTCACTTCCTGCTCCGCCGCCGTCACCGTCGCCGGAACCGCGGTCTTCAGCAACGCCAGGCTCGGCGCCGACGCAACCGTCACCGTCGCCGTTGACGGAGCCGAACTCACCGCCGGACCCGTCGGCGGAGTCCCCGAGGCCACCGCCGTATTCACCACCGAACCCGCGTCGATGTCCGCCTGGGTGGTCACGTACGTGCCCGTGCAGGTCGTCGACCCCTGCGGGGCCAATGTCGTCACCGGACACGTGACCACCGGAGGCGCACCCGAACCGGAGAACGCCGTATCCACCACACCAACACCGGTGAGCGTCGCATTGCCGGTGTTGGTCACCACGTACGAGTACGTCACCGTGCGCCCGGCCGCCGTCACCACACTTGGCGACGCCGTCTTCAACAACGCCAGGCTCGGCGCCGACGCGGCCGTCACCGTCGCCGTGGACGGAGCGGACGTGACCGCCGGACCCGTCGGCGGGGTACCCGAGGCCACCGCCGTGTTCACGATCGAACCGGCGTCGATGTCCGCCTGGGTGGTCACATACGTGCCCGTACAGGTGGTCGACTGCTGCGGCTCCAACGTCGTCACCGGACAGGTGACCACCGCCGGAGTCCCCGAGCCGGAGAACGCCGTATCCACCGCACTCACACCGGTGAGCGTCGTGTTACCGGTGTTGGTCACCAGATAGGAGTACGTCACCGTCTGGCCCGCCGTCGTGACCGTCGCCGGAACCGCGATCTTCAGCAACGCCAGGCTCGGCGCCGACACGACCGCGATCGTCACCGTCGACGGAGCGGAGCTCACCGCCGGACCCGTCGGCGGGGTGCCGGAGGCGATCGCGGTGTTCACGATCGAACCGGCGTCGATGTCCGCCTGCGTTACCACATACGCACCCGTGCAGGTGGTCGACTGCTGCGGCTCCAACGTCGTCACCGGACAGGTGACCACCGCCGGAGTCCCCGAGCCGGAGAACGCCGTATCCACCGCACTCACACCGGTGAGCGTCGTGTTACCCGTGTTGGTCACCAGATAGGAGTACGTCACCGTCTGACCGGCCGCCGCCACCGTGCTCGGTGACGCCGTCTTCAACAACGCCAGACTCGGCGCCGGAGTGGCCGTCACCGTCGCCGTCGACGGAGCCGAACTCACCGCCGCACCCGTCGGCGGAGTCCCCGAAGCCACCGCCGTATTCACCACCGAACCCGCGTCGATGTCCGCCTGGGTGGTCACGTACGTGCCCGTGCAGGTCGTCGACCCCTGTGGGGCCAATGTCGTCACCGGACACGTGATCACCGGAGGCGCACCCGAACCCGAGAACGCCGTGTCCACCGCACCAACGCCGGTCAACGTCGCGTTACCGGTGTTGGTCACCAGGAAGGAGTACGTCACCGTACGCCCGGCCGCCGCCACCGTGCTCGGCGACGCCGTCTTCAACAACGCCAGGCTTGGCGCCGACACAACCGCGATCGTCACCGTGGACGGAGCGGAGGTGATGGCGGGACCCGTCGGTGGGGTGCCGGAGGCGGTCGCGGTGTTCACGATCGAACCGGCGTCGATGTCCGCCTGCGTGGTCACGTACGTGCCCGTACAGGTCGTCGACCCCTGCGGGGCCAATGTCGTCACCGGGCACGTGATCACCGGGGGCGCACCCGAACCCGAGAACACCGTGTCCGTCGCACCGACGCCGGTGAGCGTCGTGTTACCGGTGTTGGTCACCAGGAAGGAGTACGTCACCGTACGCCCGGCCGCCGCCACCGTGCTCGGCGACGCCGTCTTCAACAACGCCAGGCCCGGCGCCGGAGTGGCCGTCACCGTCGCCGTGGACGGGGCGGAGGTGACCGCCGGACCCGTCGGTGGGGTGCCGGAGGCCGTCGCCGTGTTCACCACCGAACCCGCGTCGATGTCCGCTTGGGTAATCACATACGTGCCCGTACAGGTCGTCGACGCCCTCGGGGCCAGTGTCGTCACCGGACAGGTGATTACCGGAGGAGTCCCCGAGCCGGAGAACGCCGTATCGGTCGCACTCACCCCGGTGAGCGTCGTGTTACCGGTGTTGGTGACCAGGAAGGAGTACGTCACCGTCTGTCCGGCGGCCGTCACCGTGCTCGGAACCGCGGTCTTCAGCAGCGCCAGGCCGGGTGCCTCCACAGCGGTCAGCGTCGCCGTCGACGGGGCGGAGGTGATCGCCGGACCCGTCGGCGGGGTGCCCGAGGCGACCGCGGTGTTCACCACCGAACCGGCGTCGACATCGGCCTGCGTGGTCACATACGTGCCCGTACAGGTCGTGGACGCCCTCGGGGCCAGTGTCGTCACCGGACAGGTGATCACCGGAGGAGTCCCCGAGCCGGAGAACGCCGTGTCCGCCACGCCGATGCCGGTCAACGTCGCGTTACCGGTGTTGGTGACCAGGAAGGAGTACGTGACCGTGAGCCCGGCCGCCGCCACCGTGCTCGGCGACGCCGTCTTAAGCAACGCCAGACTCGGCGTCCGGGTGGCCGTCACCGTCGCCGTGGACGGAGCCGAACTCACCGCCGGACCCGTCGGCGGAGTGCCGGAGGCGGTCGCGGTGTTCACGATCGACCCGGCGTCGACGTCCGCCTGGGTGACCACGTAGGTGCCCGTGCAGGTGGTCGACTGCTGCGGCGCCAACGTGGTCACCGGACAGGTGATCACCGCTCGGGTTCCCGAACCGGAGAACGCCGTATCCACCACACCCACCCCGGTGAGCGTCGTGTTACCGGTGTTGGTGATCGCGTACGAGTACGTGACCGTCTGTCCGGCGGCCGTGACGGTGGTCGGTGACGCCGTCTTCAGCAACGCCAGGCTCGGCGTCCGGGTGGCCGTCACCGTCGCCGTCGACGGAGCCGAACTCACCGCCGCACCCGTCGGCGGAGTCCCCGAAGCCACCGCCGTATTCACAATCGACCCCGCATTGACATCCGCCTGCGTGGTCACATACGTGCTCGTACACGTCGTCGACGCCTGCGGGGCCAACGTCGTCACCGGACACGTGATCACCGGACGAGTCCCCGACCCCGAGAATGCCGTGTCCACCACACCCACCCCGGTCAACGTCGCGTTGCCGGTGTTGGTCACCACGTACGAGTACGTGATCGTCCGCCCGGCGGCCGTGACGGTGGTCGGTGACGCCGTCTTCAGCAACGCCAGACTCGACGTCCGGGTAGCCGTCACCGTCGCCGTCGACGGAGCCGAACTCACCGCCGCACCCGTCGGCGGAGTCCCCGAAGCCACCGCCGTATTCACAATCGACCCCGCGTCGACATCCGCCTGCGTCGTCACATACGTGCTCGTACACGTCGTCGACGCCTGCGGAGCCAACGTCGTCACCGGACACGTGATCACCGGACGAGTCCCCGACCCCGAGAACACCGTGTCCACCACACCAACGCCGGTGAGCGTCGTGTTACCGGTGTTCACGATCGCGTACGAGTACGTCACCGTCCGCCCGGCCGCCGTGACCGTGGTCGGCGACGCCGTCTTCAGCAACGCCAGACTCGACGTCCGGGTAGCCGTCACCGTCGCCGTCGACGGAGCCGAACTCACCGCCGCACCCGTCGGCGGAGTCCCCGAAGCCACCGCCGTATTCACAATCGACCCCGCGTCAACGTCCGCCTGCGTCGTCACATACGTGCTCGTACACGTCGTCGACGCCTGCGGAGCCAACGTCGTCACCGGACACGTGATCACCGGGCGGGTCCCCGAACCGGAGAACGCGGTGTCCACCGCGTTCACCCCGGTGAGCGCGGTCCTGCCGGTGTTGGTGATCAGATACGAGTACGTGATCGTACGTCCGGCCGCCGTGATCGTGGTCGGCGACGCCGTCTTCAGCAACGCCACCGACGGGACGAGCACGGGGACCGCCGTCGAGGCGCTCGCGGTGGCCGTTCCCTGCTGGGTGGGGGTGTCGGCGCTGGCGTAGGTGATGGTCGCGGTGTCGGTCACCGTCGTGCCGGGTGAGTTGGGGCCGAGCGTGACCCGGAACCGCACGGAGGTGGACTGGCCGGGTGTGAGTGTGCCACCGCTTGAGGCGTTCGCCCCGGTTCCCAGCTGCGCGCTGACCTGGTTGCCGACGAACTGTCCCTGGTCGTCTCCCGGGGGATCTGTCTTGGACCCGGCGTTGGGCCCCGAGGCCACGGAGATGGTTCCCGGCACGTAGACGGTGTTGGGGGGCAGCGGGTCGAAGAGCAGCACCCCGATGGCGGTGTCGTCTCCCACGTTGGTGGTGGTGATGGTGTATTCGACGACGGAGCCCGGCTGGGGATCCCCACCCCCGATCACCTGGGCGGTCTTCGTCATCTGGAGGTTCGCCTGGTGGAGGTCGATCTGCGTGAAGAACGCCTGCGGCCAGTAGGCGTCTCCCACGGTGCTGAAGGTGAACTGGGCCGAGGTGTCGTTGTTACGGAACGCCGAGGACGCGTCGATGATGTTGGAGTCGTACCCGAGCAGGTTGGTGTAGGTGGGATTCCGGTTGGTCACCTGGGTGCCGAGGTTGGCGATGGTGGAGTTGAAGAAGTTGTTCGCCGGGTGGAGGGCGTCGCTGAGCACGGTCAGCGGCCCGTTGGTGGTCTTGATGCTCAGGGAGTCGCCGACGATCGCGTTGTCGCCGTCGTAGGCGATCTCCCCCAGCTGGACGTTCACGGAGCCCACGGCCGGGGTCCGGAACCCGGAGAGGTTGATCGTGGTGTCCGCGGCGCCGTTCTGCTGCTGCAGGAAGCCGTCGAACACCGAGATGTTCCGCAACGGCAGGGCGGGGTCGCGGTAGGCCACCACCAGCGACCAGCCTCCGAACGCGCCGAGGCTGTCGAATCCCCGGGCGGCCTGCACATTTCCCACCGCGTAGGTTCCGGCACCCGCCGACGCGACCAAGGAGGTGACGTCCGCGGAGGCCCCGTAGACGATTCCGGTCGCGGTGACGTTGTCGGGGGTGTCACCGATGTCGGCGGCCGTGGCGGTGATCGTCCGGTAGGCGCTGTCACCGGGAGCCTTGATCAGTACTCGGCCGCGCAGGTCGATGCTGGGGGCGAGGCGGTTACCGGCCGGCAGGCCCGGCGTGTCGGTCGTGGTCTGGCCGCGCCCACCCCAGTACAGCCGCGCGTACGCCACCTGCGCACCGGCCGACAGCGTGAGGTCGGCGGTGCTGGAGTTGAACGTCGTCGCGTCGCTGTCCACGTCGATGAAGGTGGCGGCGACGTTGTTGTTGCCCGAGCCGTTCTGACGGGTGGCGCAGTCCGTCACCGCCGGTGGGTAGCAGGTCACCACCGCGTTGGCCGCCCGGGTCACCGATCCCCGGTAGTTGTTCGTGTACCGATTGGAGAAGGCGATCGGTGCCCGGCGCGCACCGCTTCTCGCACCCGATCGGGCCGGTCTGGTCTCGGTCATGGCGTCCGTCGGTGACCCGCGCTGGGAGGTCGCGCTCCTCGCGGTCTTCGACGTCGGATCGGCCGGGGTGCCGGACGGCCCGTGCTGGTCGCCGGCCGGCTCGTCGGCCGTGGTGCCGGCCGGGGCGTCCGCCGGGGTGTCGGTCTCGAAGGCCGGTGTGCCCTTCGGGGTGTCGGCCGACATGTCCCCTTCGTCGTCCGGTGCGCCCGGCGGGGTGTCGGCCTCACCGCCCGGCGCCTCGGCGAGCTCGGGGTGAGCGGCCGTCTCCTGGCAGGTGCGCCCCGCGCGCGCGTTCACCGTCGGGATGAACATCCGCTCGCCGGCCATCCGGACGGCGTACCGGACCTCGGCGCTGTCACCGGCGGCCAGGTCGCCCGTCCATCTGAGCAGGGGCTCGTCATAGGTCAACGTACCCGTGGTCGCCCGCGTGTCGCTCACGGTCTCGCTGTCGGGGGCGGCGGAGAGGTCCTCGGCGAAACTCGCGCCCTCCGCGTCGGTGTCACCGGTGTTGGCGACGTGCACCGTGACGATCGCACGGTCGCCCTCGAAGCGCGTCTCCCGCGTCAGGCGCAGTGTCGGGCCGGTCCCGCTCGGGCCGCAGCTGATCACGAACGATGGACGGTCGCCTTCACCGAGGGCCGTGGCAGAGGAGGTGTACATCATCGGTGCCAGACCGACCGCGCACGCCAGCAGTCCTGACAGGGCGGTCCCAAACAAGCCTCTGCCCATACGAGCCCAGAACAGCAAGGCCGACCTCCCGCCGGAGTTACGGCGAACAACGCCGAATCAATGAACGGGGGGTCGAGCTTTAACCGCGACATTCTTCCAGGCACGGCCCTAAGAGGATAACCGGCTCGTCAGCCACTGAAACC
Organism: Streptosporangium oxazolinicum; assembly: GCF_039537505.1. NCBI lineage: Bacteria > Bacillati > Actinomycetota > Actinomycetes > Streptosporangiales > Streptosporangiaceae > Streptosporangium > Streptosporangium oxazolinicum. The sequence continues at coordinate 210,918 of NZ_BAABAQ010000005.1, read as the reverse complement.
TCAGCCGAACATGGCAATGGCGATCCTCCGGGCCATGTCGCTATCGGCAGGTGGATCTGTTTACGTACTCCGGTTTTTCCATAAAAGGCCCTTGATCACGATTCGTCGGATATTGTCGACAATAGAATTCAGATGACATGTCCGGATAATCGCACCAATGCTCTTTCGCTGGGGGGCAGGTGGACGAATGTCTCGCCGATAGCGTCGCCCAGGCCGCGATGTCGAAACCGGCCTCGCCGCCGCCGGTGAGCGCGGACGGGGCGCCCGTCGAGGCCGGTCACCGCGGCGGCCGGACCCGTACCGGATGCCCGGTTCGCGACGGTCGCGGGGTCGCCGGACGGGATGGCCCGCGAGCCGGCCCCCGCCAGGCTCGCGGCCTCTCCCATAGCCGGTGCGACACCCGCGAGGAGTGGCGCCGGAGTCAACGAAACGGTGACAACGGTGATAAGGACGGATCCAGCCCTTCCACGCCGCCCCTCGTGGATCGGCGGGACCGGTTCTTCCCGAACGCTAGGCGGGGGGCGCGGCGGGAAGCATGAGTATCCCCTACTCATCCCACGGGATCCTCAGGTAACAAACCACATGAACAACCACGTATACCCGGACGAGCGGGGGCGGGCGTCCGGCGCCTAATCGATCGGCAGCGTCTCGCCCGATTCCAGCAGGGTCTTCAGGTTCGACAGGATCCCGGGCCAGCCCTCACTGACCCCCTTGATCATCTCACTGCCCGCGACGAGGCCCTCGTGGGTCACGGTCAGCTTCACCGTGGCCCCACCGACGGGCTCGATCTCGAAGGTGATCTTCGAGGTCGGCTCCTTCCTGAGCTCGGCGAGCTTCTCGTCGCTCCAGCCGAACAGGTCGGCCACCTCCCGCTCGTAGTTGTGCCAGGTGTACGACAGACGCTTGCCGGGCTCGGCCTCGAGCACCCGCTGGCCCCAGTCGTGGAACTCGCCGTCCGCGGAGATCTTCCACTCGATCGGGGCCCCCGGCGTCCAGTCGGATCGCGGGCCCCCGCCGCCGAAGTAGCGGCCGATGAAGGCCGGGCTGGTCAGGGCCTCCCACAGCCGGTCGGGCGTGGTCTTGATGTAGCTGACGTAGACGAAGCTGGTCTCGGACACGTCCGTACCCTCCAGGGCTTGTTTCAGGTCGGCGAGCGCGCGCGCCCGCTCGCGGTCGTAGCGGCCGATCCACCGATCGGCGATCTCGTTGATGGGCGCGGCGTTGAGGTGGTGGAACTTCTCCCTGCCGCGTCTGACCGTCTCCACCAGACCGGCCGCCTCCAGGACGGACAGGTGCTTGGTCACGGCCTGCCGGGTCATGTCCAGCTCCGCGCACAGCTCGCGCAGGGTCTGGCCGTTACGCCGGTTGAGGCTGTCGAGCAGCTTCCGGCGACTGGCGTCGGCGAGGGCTTTGAATACCGCGTCCATGCTGTCTCACAGAGTTAGGCAACCGTTCGGATGCATGTTCGGATTCAAGCAACCTTTCGGTTGCCTGTCAATGCGGGCGTCCGCACCGTCACCCTTGGGATCTTCCGTAGGCGATGAGCGCGACGGCCGCGACGACGCTGGAGACGGCCACCGAGAGCAGCACGACGGGGTAGCCCGCGCTCTGGCCGAGGAAGGCCGCCCCCAGGGGGCCGAGCGCCTTGGCGAGCATGATCGGAAGGGCCTGCGCTCCGGCGATGGTCGCGTAGGCGGCGGCCCCGTACCGCTCCGCGACCAGCACGGGGCGCGCGAGGGTGCCCACCCCGAACCCGGCCCCGAAGGCGATCACGCAGGCGACGGCACCGGCCTCGCTCCCGCCGAGCAGCGGCAGGGACGCCGCGGCGACGGCCTGGAGGAGGAAGACGGCGGCGGTGACCGCGGCGGCAGGGAAGCGCCGGTGGAGACCGGTGGTGACGAGCCTGCCGGTGACCGACAGGACACCGAGCAGCCCGGTGACGAAGGCGGCGAAGGTGGGAGGATGGCCCAGCTCGGTGAGGTAGGCGAGCAGGTGAACGGCGACGATCGCGACGGCCGCGGTGTGCGCGACGAACGCGACGGCCAGCAGCCAGAAGGGCCGCCCGCGCATCGCCCGGCCGAGACCGGCGCCCCCCGGCCGGTCCTCGCGCCCGGCGCGGCCGGGACTCCCGGCGCGAGGTGGCCGGCGTACGAAGAAGGCGTGCAGCGGAATGGTGGTCACGGCGTGGATGACGGCGAGCACGACCAGGGCCGTACGCCAGCCGTGGCGATCGACCAGCAGCCCGGTGAGGGGAAGGAAGACGCTGGAGGCGAATCCGGCCACCAGCGTGACGGTCAGCAGGGCGGCGGAGCGGCGGCCGGGGTCGAACCAGGCGACGACGATCGCGAACGCCGGTTCGTAGAGCGTCATGGCCGAGGCCAGGCCGATGACGGCGAGGACCGCGTACAGGCCGGGCAGATCGTCGACCCGCGACCAGGCGAACGTCGCCAGCGTGCCCGCGACCGAGCCCAGCGTCATGAGGACGCGTCCACCGTGACGATCCAGCAGGCGGCCGACCAGCGGGGCGGCCAGTCCGGTGATCAGTACGGCGAGGGTGAAGGCACCGGTGACCTGGCCGGCGGAGGCGTTCAGGTCGCGTCGCATGGGGCTGAGGAAAACGGCGAACGCGTAGTAGAGAATGCCGTAGCCGACGGTCTGCGTTATGGCCAGGGCGATGACAAGGCGCCATCCCGGGGAGATCCGGGGTTGTTCACGCTGTTGTTCGACGGTCACACGCGATGCTCACCTCCACGCCGTCGCTTTCCGGCCGGACCGCACGAATTCGCGCTCATGCCCGCGCGAACAGGCCGGTTCATGTGCCGTTCATCGGTGAATCCGGGACGGGGGTCGATGCGCGAGGACGCCCGTGAACGCGGACGCGACACCCTTGGTGACGTGGCGGATCGACCGGTCGCCGTCATGCTTCATCCCGCCGCGCACCTCACGGGAACGGCATTCCCGGTCGACGTGAAATTAACGACAGATATATTGTTCGCCGGTCAATTGGCTGAGTCAACGAGCCGCTAAATGAATGTGACAGATATCACATAACGCCTTTTCGGTCAGCCGGGGGGCGGTAATTGTATTTGTTTGCCTTTCTCGGCAATACCGGTCGCGTCCCCGCTCTCAGAGCGCCGCCGTGTTGGCGTCCAGGCTCACCACGGCGAGCACCCCGTCGATCTCGGAGAGCGCCGTGGTCAGCTCCGTTATCGAGCCGGCGCCGTGCACGGTGAGCGAGAGCGACACGGCCTCCGGGATCCGCTTCCCGGAGCGCTGCTCAACGGACAGCTCGTCCACGCCGAATCCCCGGTGCGTGCATTCGGCCAGTGCCGACCGCAGCACGCCCCGCCCCTCGCGGTAGGTCAGCTGGAGCCGCGAGGGCGCGTACTTGGACCGGGGAAGCCGGTCGGCCAGCGGCGTGAGGATGAACACCGTCATGAAGTACCCCACGGTCACGACGATCGCCAGCAGCCACAGCCCGGCCCCCGCCGCCATGCCCACCCCGGCGGTGAGCCAGACCGCCGCGGCGGTGGTGAGGCCGCGGACCGCGTCACCTCGGACGAATATCAGGCCCGCGCCGATGAAGCCGATGCCGGACACGATCTGGGCGGCCACCCGGGACGGATCGAGAGTGACGTGCTCCCCCAGGACATCGGCGAAGCCGTATTTCGACACCAGCATCATCAGGGCGGCGGCGAAGCCGACCAGGGTGTGGGTGCGCAGGCCCGCGCTCTTCTGCCGGACCTCCCGCTCAAGGCCGATCCCGGCCGAGAGCACGAAGGCGAGGGAGAGCGCCCCCATCTGCGCCCACCCCTGCCCGGCGAGTTCGCCGACAGGGGCCATCACCATCACCCCCGGCCCCTACCCCTGTCCCCGTCCCGGTCCCGAGGCCAGGTGAAGGCGTCCCCGGTCCCGGCTACGCCGCCTCGGCGGCCTGCCCGGCCTGCCGCAGCGCGGGGGACCTCCGCTGTTCCGACAGGTAGTGGCCGAGGCCGACGACGAACGCGACGGGCCATTCGATGACTCCCAACGCGCCCAGCACGCCCAGCACCCCGTAGAAGACCAGCCGGTCCGGCGGCGGTACGGTCAGCGTGCCGATCACCGGCACGGTGATGTGCGACGGCTGTTCCTCGTTCGCCCGGCCCCGCGTCCTGCCGTTCGAAGCGGTGGTGGCTTTCCTGACCATGGCGGCCTCCGTGAATCACGACACATCCCGCCAATCCCCGGCTCCACGCGACCTGTAACACCGTTTGGCCAGGACTTTGCCCGCCCCACCGGCCCGCGAGCCCCGGCCGCGAACCACTTCGCTCCGGACCGGCCCCCGGATCACCCGACCCCGGACCGGCCGATCCCCAACCACCGGCCCGCGAACCACCGTAAACAGCTGCGAACAGTCGCGAATGACCGGGAAACGAGCACGGCCCGTCCCGCGGGGAAGGCGGGACGGGCCGACCGGGTTCAGGCCACTACGGGGTGGCCTTGTCGGGACGCTCGGAGATACGGACGCTGTTGAGCACGGTGTCGCCGGTCCGCTTGGCGAACCGCACGTTGAGCTGGCCGTCGGTGACCTTCACCGTGTACTGCCGGGTGGTGGCGGTGTACGCGCCGGTCTCCAGGGCGAGGTCCAGCGCGGGAATCGCCAGCTGACCCTCGACGATGACGTCGAAGACGCGCTGGCCCTCACGCTTGCCCCGGGTCTCGGCGAAGCCCAGCTCGACGGTGTAGGTGCCGTTGGGCACCCGGTCGAACCGGTACTCCAGCATCCCCTCGCGGACGCTCCTGAACAGCGCCTGCTCGGTGGTGCCGGTGATCGTCCTGCTCGCCGTGTTCGTCTTGGTGGCGGTGCCGACGTAGCCGTGACCGCCGGTGCTGTGCTTGCGGTCCGCGGTCCAGCGGTCCCCCGCGGCGTCGACGACGTCCTTGGTGCCGCCCACCTCGACGGCGACCTGGTGCTTGGGCACCACGACCGTCACGAGGATCTCGATCTGCGGGTTGCGGCCGCTCGCCGAGCGCACCAGCAGCTTGCCGGTGCGTACGGTGCCCGGCTGGACACCCGCGCTGGAGGCGGTCACCTTCAGCGTCACCGACCCACCCTTGGCGAGCTGGCCGGTGGCGGGGGTCACGCTCAGCCAGCCCTGGGCGGGGTCGGTGACCACGGTGTAGGCCGTGGTGACCCCCAGGTTGGACAGTTCGACCGTGCCCGTCCTGGTGGTCTCCGCCGGTTGCACCAGGGTCAGCTCGGCGACCGAGGCCGTCACCTGTCCGGTGGCGAGCGCGACGTCGGCCACGGTACGGGCTCCGGCGGTGACGGTGACCTCCTGGGTGAAGGTCCCGTAGTTCTCCTTGGAGACCTCGACCCGGTAGTCGCCCAGCAGGATCTGCCCGAGGAACGTGCCGTCCGCCCCGGTGGTGAAGGTCGCCACGTCGCCGACCTTCACCGTCGCGCCCGCCAGCGGCTTACCGTCGTTGGCGTCGGTGACGGTACCGGCCAGCAGGCCGTGCCGGCTCGCGGTGAAGGTCAGGCTCTGGCCGTCGCCGATCGCGGCACTGTTGAAGGAGTACTGCAGCGCGTCGGTGCCGTCCGCGTTCTCGATGCCCACCGTGGCACCGATCCCGGCGTCGCGCTCGCTGTCGACGCTGTCGTAGCGGTATCCGACCGAGCCGTTCTCACCGAGCAGCGCCGAGAACGAGACGCGCTGGGTGGCGTCGGCGTAGAAGCGGGCGTTGCGCCACTCGACGACGAAGGTCCGGTTCGGCGCGGTTCCGACGGTGGCGGTGTAGAGGCCGGACTGGTCGTCCAGCACGAGGTCGTCCCAGAAGGGGTAGAGCGCCGCGTTGGGCGCGGCGGTGGCGGGCAGGGCCGCGTTGCTCGCCAGGGCGGCGCTGTCCCTGAAGGCGAGGAACCCGTTGGTGCTGACCCAGGCGCCGGTGTAGCCGGTGCCGTAGAACGGGAAGGTGAACGGCAGCGCGATCTGCTGGACCGCGTCGTCGCCGGTGAGCGCGCTCTTGGCGGTGCCCGCGACGTACGCCTCGGCGGCGCTGTCACAGGTGTAGCCGAAGGAGTCGGTGCGGCGCGGCAGGTCGACGTCCCTGGTCAGGTCGCCGTTCACCGTGATCGGCACGGTGAGCTCTCCCGCGCACCGGGAGCCCGGGGTGACCTTCAGCTGGTAGTCGCCGTTGGGCAGGGTGAGCCGGTAGCGGCCCGCGGCGTCGGCGACCGCGCTGACCGGGGTGCCCACCGCGGTCAGCGTGGCACCGGGCTCGGGAGCGCCCGCGGCGGTGACCGTGCCCGAGACCGTGCCCGAGGCCCGCCGCGTCAGCGACACGTCCTGGGTGACCGTCTGGTCGGCCACGACGGTGACGGTCACGGTGGCGGCGTCGTCGTACCCGAACTTCGTGACCGTGAGCTCGTACTCGCCGGCCAGCAGGCGGGGCAGCGCGTACGTGCCGTCCTGCGCGGTGGTGGTCGTGCGGTTCAGCGGCCCGGTGACGGTGACGGCCGCCGAGGCGAGCGGCGTGCCGCCGGAGGTGACGGTGCCGGTCAGCCCGCCGAGTTCACCGGCGGGGGTGGCCTGGACCGCGGCGAACGCGTCGAGCCTGCCCTCGCCCCAGATGTTGTTGTCGGCGGCGGTGCCGCCGCAGCGCGTGTCGTTGACGTCGATCGCGGTCCGGTCGAGGAGTTCCCGGGTGGTGGTGATGTCGCCCAGCAGGGCGGGAGAGGCCGACCACATCAGCGCGACGGTGGCCGCCAGGTGCGGCGCGGCCATCGACGTGCCGGAGTTGGCCCCGTACCCGCTATTGGTCACGGACGAGCGCACGTTCACGCCGGGGGCCGCGAGGTTGGGCTTGATCTCGCCGTTCTCGCCGGAGCCCCGGGTGGAGAAGGTGGCGATCGTGTTGTTGACGTCGAACGCGCCGGCGCTGTAGCTGGCGACGTACTGGCCGGGTGAGCCGCTGGAGTTGCAGCCCGCGTTCGTGACGTTGCCGTTGGCGAAGACGGGGAAGATGCCCGCCGCGACCCACGCGTCGACGGTCTCCTTGTACCAGGGGTCGAAGCCGCCGCCGCCCCAGGAGTTGTTGACGATGTGCGGCGCCAGGTCGGGACGCGGGTTGTCGCCGTTCAGGTCGGTGGGCGCGAGCACCCACTGCCCGGCGGCGAGCAGCGAGGCGTCCGAGCAGCTGCTGGACTCGCAACCCTTGGCGGCGATCCACTTCGCGCCGGGGGCGACGCCGATGGTGTTGGCGCCGCCGTCGTCGCCCACCATGGTGCCCATGGTGTGGGTGCCGTGGCCGTTGTTGTCGCACGGCGCGGTGCCGGAGCAGATCCCGGCCGGGTCGAACCAGTTGTAGTCGTGGTCGACGCCACCGCCGGCGTCCTTGCCCCGGTACTTGGCGGCCAGCGCGGGGTGGTCGAACTGCACGCCGGTGTCGATGTTGGCCACGACGATGCCCTCGCCGCGGACGCCGAGCTCGTCCCAGACCCGGGGGGCGTTGACGCGGTCGATGTTCCATTCGATCGCGTTGATCTTCGCCACCTCCTTGCCGGGCAGCGGCTCGGGCACCTTGACGACCCGGCCGGGCTCGATCCTGTCCACCTCGGGCCGCTTGGCGATCTCCTCGGCGAGCTTGGCGTTGCCGGTCACCTGGATGGCGTTGGCGATCCAGAAGGAGGTGAAGTCGGCGCGCTCGGCGGTGAGCAGCTTGCGCAGGCCCGCCTGCGACGAGGTGGCGAGCTCGGTCTTGGCCTGGAAGACCTGCGTGGCCTTCTCGGTCTTGGTCTTCGCCCTGCGGGCCGCGCTGAGATCGGCGTCACTGTTCAGGCGTACCCAGAAGGTGGCCTTGTCGTCCGCGGCCAGATCCGCCAGAACGGTCTTGTGGATCTTTTCGGGGGCGGGTGCGGCCTGGGCCACGCCCTGAGGAAGCACGAGCACGAGGGCGGCGGTGATCCCGGCCAGGACCGTTCGCCGGCGTCGAGGGGTGTTTGACACGCATTCTCCTTCACTCCGGGCGAGAGCTTCTCGCCGGGCAGAGCGACGCGGGGTGCACACGATCTTTACAACCCACGTGGAGAATCCTGAATAGATCTTGTGTAATTTTCAAGCTTTCGGGTTAGTAAAACGCCATATGTCACCAGAATTAACATGATTGGACGGTCCTAATCAGAGACCCGTCCCCGCCGGACACACCGCCTCGCCGCCCCTTCTCCGGAACCGGTACAGTCCCCTTCCCGGAGCCGGTACGACATGTGGGCTTCACGCGATCGGCGGGACACGGGAGGATTGGCGGCGTGAACCGCACCGCTGCACGTCTGGGAGTGCTCCTGCTGGCCGCCGTCGCGGTCGTGGCGGTGCTGCTCGCACTGCTGCCACCGTCCTCGACCGGCCCGTACGGCGAGGAGCACTCGCGAGCCTCCGCCGTCGCGGTGAAGAAGCTGGGTGAGCGCGACCACGAGCTCACCGTCACCTCCGCCGCGCTCGGCCGCGAGGGCAGGGTGCGGGTCCTGCTGCCCGAGGGGTGGACACCGGACTCGGGTCCGTGGCCGGTGCTGTACCTGCTGAACGGCTGCTGCCAGTCCGACTACGACACCTGGGTCACCAAGGGCGGCGCCGCGGAGCTCACCTCGGGCTACCGCGCGCTCGTGGTCATCCCCGAGGGCGGCCCCGTCGGCTTCTACTCCGACTGGCGCGAGGGCCCCGGCTGGGAGACCTTCCACCTCACCGAGGTCAGGGCCGTCCTGGAGCGCGACTACGGAGCCGGGGACCGGCGGGCGGTGGCGGGGCTGTCCATGGGCGGGTTCGGGGCGATGTCGTACGCGGCCCGCCATCCCGGCATGTTCCAGGCGGCGGCCTCCTACTCCGGGGTGCTGCACACCCGCGACGGCAACGGCGGCGTCGACTGGCTGCTCGGGCAGTACGGCGAGGAGTCCGTGAAGCTCTGGGGCTCCCCCCGGGATCCGCGGTGGGCCGCCCACAACCCGGCCGACCTCACCGGCGCACTGCGCGGGGTGCGGCTCTTCGTCTCCAGCGGCGACGGCGCCCCCGGCCCGCTGGACGACGCCTCCGAGGCACGGGACGAGGGCGAGGCCTCCCTGCTCCTCCAGGCCGTGACCTTCGTCGAGCGGGCCAGGGCGAACGGCGCCGAGGTGGCCGTCGACTTCTACGGCCCCGGCACCCACTCCTGGCCCTACTGGCGCCGCGGCCTGGAACGCTCGCTCCCCATGCTCATGGGCTCCATCGGCGCGGCCGTCTGAGGATCCGCGGGTCACCGCGACCGACGCCGCCCGGCCTTCCCTGCCCGGTATGACCGTTATGGAAGATGCCGCGCGTGCCGTCCTGTGCCGTCCGCGGCACGCCAGGCTGGGGCTCCCGGTGGCGCGGAAAGTTAAGACGGGCGACTCTGGACGTTCAGCTCAGACACCCCTTTCCGGTCACCCTCGTGGCTAGGTTCCTATGACACCCCAGCTCAGGGGCGTTCGCCGTATGTCATGAGGAGCCACCTTGCGAGTCCTGGCCGTTGTCCCCGCCCGTGGAGGTTCGGTGGGGGTCCCCCTGAAGAACCTGGCCGCGGTGGGAGGCAGTCCCCTGGTCGCCCGTGCGGTACGGGCCTGCGTGCGCGCCGAGCTGGTCGACGAGGTCGTGGTCAGCACCGATCACGAGGAAATCGCCGAGGTGGCCCGCGCCGCGGGCGCGACCGTGATCGACCGCCCCGGAGATCTGAGCGGCGCGACCGCCTCCAGCGAGTCCGCCGTGCTGCACGCGCTCGACCAGGTGTCCGAGACCCCCGAGGTGGTCATCCTGGTGCAGTGCACCAGCGCGTTCATCGACCCCGCCGACCTGGACAGCGCGATCTCCAAGGTCCTGGACGGCAGTGCCGACGTGGTGTTTTCCGGGCTGGAGACGCACGAGTTCCTGTGGAGCGCCAACGGCGCGGGGGTCAACCACGACCCGTCCTACCGCCCCCGCCGCCAGGACCGCGAGCCGAACTTCCGCGAGACCGGCGCGTTCTACGTGATGCGCACCGAGGGCCTGCGCGAGCACGGCCACCGCTTCTTCGGCGCCGTCGCCGTGCAGCAGGTGCCCTCGCGCCACGCCATCGAGATCGACACCCCCGAGGACCTGGAGATCGTACGGGCGCTCGCGCCCTTCGTCGACGAGCCCGAGCCGATCGACGTGGACGCGGTGATCACCGACTTCGACGGCGTGCACACCGATGACCGCGCCTACGTCGACCAGGACGGCCGCGAGATGGTCGCGGTGAGCCGCTCCGACGGCATGGGCATCTCGCTGCTGCGCCGCTCCGGCGTCAAGCTGATGATCATGTCCACCGAGCACAACCCGGTGGTCGCGGCCCGCGCCCGCAAGCTGGGCGTGCCCGTCCTGCAGGGCCTCACCGACAAGCGGACCGTGCTGCGCGACTGGCTCGCCATCGAGGGAATCGACCCGGCCCGCGTCGCGTACGTCGGCAACGACGTCAACGACCTGGGCCCGATGAGCGACGTCGGCTGGCCGGTCACGGTCCCCGACGCCCACCCCAAGGTCCGCGCCGCCGCCAGGACCGTGCTGACCAGGCCCGGAGGCGCCGGAGCCGTACGGGAGCTGTGCGACCGCGTCCTCGCGGCCCGCCCGGTGGACCGCGAGGACGCGGTCGCCACCGCTCCCGCGCCTCGCGCCGAGCTGCGGCTCACCCCGGTCGCCAAGCCCGTCCAGATCGGTGACGCGCTGGTCGGCGCCGGGCAGCCGGTCTACGTGATCGGTGAGATCGGCATCAACCACAACGGCGACCTGGACATCGCGCGCAAGCTCATCGACGTGGCGGCCGAGGCGGGCTGCCAGGCGGTCAAGTTCCAGAAGCGCACCCCGGAGATCTGCGTGCCGCTGGAGCAGCGCGACCAGATCCGGCAGACGCCCTGGGGCGAGATGACCTACATGGAATACAAGATCAGGACCGAGTTCGGCCTGGACGAGTACACCCAGATCGCCAAGTACTGCGAGGAGCGCGGCCTGCACTGGTTCGCCTCGCCGTGGGACGTGCCGTCGGTGGAGTTCCTGGAGTCCATGAACGTGGTCACCCACAAGGTCGCCTCGGCGAGCGTGACCGACCTGGAGCTGCTCCGCGCGCTCGCCGCGACCGGCAAGCCGATCATCCTGTCCACCGGCATGTCCACGCTGGAGGAGATCGACCGGGCGGTGGAGATCGTCGGCACCTCCAAGCTGGTGCTGATGCACGCCACCTCCACCTACCCCCTGCCTCCCGAGGAGGCGAACCTCCGCGCGATCGTCACCCTCCAGGAGCGGTACGGCGTGCCGGTCGGCTACTCGGGCCACGAGCGCGGCCTGCAGATCTCGCTCGCGGCGGTGACCCTGGGCGCGGTGACCGTGGAGCGGCACATCACGCTCGACCGCACCATGTGGGGCTCCGACCACGCCGCCTCGCTGGAGCCCGCCGGGCTGGAGCACCTGGTCCGCGACATCCGGATCATCGAGACCGCCCTGGGCGACGGCGTCAAGCGCGTCTTCCCCGGCGAGGAGGCTCCCAAGTCGCGCCTGCGCCGTGTCACCGTATGACCCTCTGATTCGGGAATGGGAAGAACAACTTGATCAAGCTGTCCGTCGTCGTCCCGGTGCGGGACGCGGAGGTCTACATCGGTGACGCGCTGACCTCGCTGGTCAGGAACGCGCGCAGGGACTTCGAGTTCATCGTGGTGGACGACGGATCGGCAGACGCGACCGGGCAGATCGTCGAGGACTTCCGCGACGACCTGCCCGGTCTGGTCGTGCTGCACAACGACGCGCCGGTCGGGCTCGCCGACGCGCGCAACCTCGGGGTCTCCCTGGCCTCCGGCCGCTACCTCACCTTCATGGACGGCGACGACTGGCTCGCACCCGGATACCTGGAGAACCTGGTCGGGGCGATCGAGCGGCTCGGCTGCGACTTCGTCCGGGTCGACCACGTCCAGGTGGAGGGCAGGAAGCGGGTGATCCACCGGGCGCCGCTCGCCACCCGGGAGGTGGTGCTGAAGCCGCGCGACCACATCCTGCCCGCCCGGTCGAAGACCATGGTCGACTACCCGTACGCGTGGGCGGGGATCTACCGCCGCGACCTCGGCGAGCTGCTCACCTTCCCCGGGCACCTGCACACCGCCGAGGACAGGCCGTGGATCTGGCGGCTGCACCGCGGCGCGGCGTCGTTCGCGGTGGTGTCGCTGGCCGGACTGTTCTACCGGCGGATGGTGTCGGGCTCGCTCACACAGATCGGCGACGCCAGGCAACTGCACTTCTTCGACGCCTTCGACATGGTCTTCGACGGCCTGGAGGAGGAGTTCACCCCCAAGGCGGTACGCATGTTCCGCGCGCTCCTCGCCCACCACCTGGAGATGGGCGAGCGGTTCTCCCCCGAGCTTCGCGCCCGCTTCGAGGAGCGCGGCGCCGCGACCCTGAGGCGGTTCCCCGCGGACCTGCTCGCCGAGACCCGCCTGGATCCGGAACGCGACCAGATCCTGCAGAGACTCCTGGAGGGCTGATGACGCAGCTGTTCTACGCCTCGACCCTGTTCGGCGCGATGACGCTGGCGGCGGCGATCGACGAGGGCCGCTTCGGCCCGCGCGAGGGGCGCCGGATCCTGCTGGTGTCCAACAACGCGGCCATCCCGGAGATCACGCCGTCCCTGGACGAGACCCCGGGATTCGCCGCGCTGCGCCCGCGCTTCGACGAGCTCTACTCGTGGAACGAGATCGTGGCCCCGCTGCACCCCTCGGACTGGAAGGCGCGCGTCATCGAGGTGCCGATGCTGAGCCGTCTGATCGGCTCGCGTCTGTCCCTGGGCGACGGCCCCGACGAGCTCATCCTGGAGTCGATCGCGGTCCCCCCGGGCAGGACCCTGGGAGGGCTGGTCAAGGACTGCCCGATCTCTGTCTACTCCGACGGCCTGATGAGCTACGGCCCGACCCGCGACCCGCTGCCGCTGGAGATCTCCGGCCGCATCACGCGCCTGCTCCACCTCGACCTGGTCCCCGGCCTGACGCCGCTGCTGCTGTCGGAGTACGGGGTTGCCGCCGAGACCCTCCCCGACCGGGCCTTCCTCGACGTGATCGGGAGGGTCGGCGGGCAGGCCGGTGACGCGCCCCCGGGCCGGGCGATGATCCTCGGGCAGTACCTGTCCGCCCTCGACATCGTCACCCCCGAGGAGGAGGCGCGGCTGCACGCCGACATGCTGCGCGGCCTCGTCGCCCGGGGGTTTCGCGGCGTGCTGTTCAAGCCCCACCCGGCCGCCGGGCGCAGGCACGCCCAGCAGTTGCGCGAGACGGCCGCCGAACTGGGCGTCGAGCTGGACGTGGTGGCGGAGACCGTACCGGCCGAGTCGTGTTTCGCCACACTCAGGCCCGAGCTCGTGGTCGGCTGCTTCTCCACCGCCCTGATCACCGCGAGCCGCTACTTCGGGCTCCCGGTGGCGACGGTGGGCGGCGAGCTGGTCCTGGAGCGGCTCACCCCGTACGAGAACAGCAACCGGATCCCGGCCACCGTCACCGACGCCCTGCTGCCGCGCCTGTCGGCGGACGGCTCGCTGGAGGAGCCGCCGCCGGTGGATCTTCCCGCCCTGGTGAGCGCGGTCGGCTACTGCATGCAGGCCGAGGTGTATCCGCGGCTGCGCGAGAGCGCCGCCGCCTACCTGGAGGCGCACGGCCCCGCCCGCTACTTCAAGCGCCAGCGCCTCGGCGCCCTGGACCTGCTCGCCCCCCAGGCCGCCGCCCCCCGGGAACGCAGCCCCCTGGGCAGGCTCCGCAACCGCCTGTCGAAGGCGTTCCCCTAGCTCCGGCGCGCGCCGTCAGAAAGTCAGAAGAAGGACGGGGCGTCCCGCTCGACGCGCCTGTCGAACAGCCGCCAGGCCCACACCTGCACGACGAGAACGAGGACGAGCGCGCCGAGCCCATAGGCGGTCAGCACCGCCAGAGCCGGTCCGCTCGCCGGGTGGGCCATCAGGCCGGGCGCGGCGACCAGCCCGGCCACGACGGCCGGGGCGCCCACCGCCACGGCACTGAGCGCGAGGCTCCGGCCGTCCTCGCCGAACGGGCGGGACCGGACGCGCCACAGCGCCACCACGGCGCCGAAGAGCGGAAGCGTCGCGAGGGCGTCGCCGAGCCCCCGGGTGACGAGGGCCACCGCCAGGCCGCCGCCCGTCGCCACGGCGGTGAGCGCGAGGGCGATCCCGGTGACCCTGTCCCCGAGCCGCCGGACACCGGGGCGGAGACGGCCGGGCAGGCGGCGGGCCATGAAGGCCGCCCCGTGCGCCGCGAACAACGCGGGCAGGGTCACCGCCCACAGCGCCGCGTAGGGGGTGAACAGCCTCCCGGCCGACGGCGGCGATTCGGGCAGGCCGAGGAGCAGGTTGCCGATGACGAACCCCCACGCGACGGCGAGCAGCCCGCTGCCGGTGACGATCGCCCTCGCCCACAGGCGCCGCCAGGCACGCCCCGTACGGCGGAGCCTGAACCACAGCCCCGCGTCACGGACGACCCATCCGACGAGGCCGGTGACGACGAACGGGTAGAGCCCCGAGATGACCTCTCCTTCCATCAGCGGGAACGCGCCCATCAGCACGCCCGCCACGGCGACGAGCCAGACCTCGTTGGCCAGCGCGAACGGCGCGAAGGCGGCGACGGAGACGTCCGTGTCGTCCTGTGTGTCGTCCCGCGTGCCGTACCTGCCCAGCAGCAGCCCCGCGCCGAGGACGATCCCCTCCAGGACGAAGTAGCCGACCAGGAGCGATCCCAGGATCAGTAGCCAGACGACGTCCACGACGTTTCCTCTCTTTCCGGCTTTTCCGGCTTTTCCGGCGACAGGCGGGTGGCGGTGCCGGGCTCCGGCGCCGGCAGGGTCCTGGCGCCGAGCGTGAGCACGTCCTCTTCGGGGCCGCGCCGGACGAAATGGGCGATGAGCGAGTAGTCGACGACGGCCAGGAAGAGCAGGACCGTGGTGAACGCGACCAGCGATCCGGTGATGGCCGCCGGTCCGATGTCGCCGAGCGCCTCCTCGGTCCTCAGCAGGCCGTAGACGGCCCAGGGCTGCCGGCCCACCTCCCGGACCAGCCATCCGCAGACGGCGGCGACGAACGGGAGCGGGATCAGGAATGTCATCACGTACAGCAGCGGCCGCAGGCGGATGCTCCAGCGCCAGACCATCAGCGGGAGGAGGAGCAGGGCGGACAGCGCCAGTATCTGGCCGATGTAGATCATGACCTGGCCGACCTCGTAGATCCACGTGGGCGGGGTGAGGTCGCCCGGCCCGAACCGGGCGGCGAGCAGGCTCTGGGCCTTCGCGAGCTCTTCGGCGTTACCGCTGGTCAGCGCCGTCTTGACGGGCTGGAAACCGCCGATCACCGGGAACTGCGCGATGCCGCCGGCCATGACGAGGGGAGCGGTCACGGCCGCCACCACCAGGCCCACGCGCATCGAGCGGCGGAAGAAGTCGACGTCCCGCGTACGCCGGATGAAGTGGTGGGCACTGACCCCGGCCACGAAGAACGCCCCGACGCTGAGCGCGGCCGGCAGCAGGTGGGCCAGGGTCACCGTCAGGGCGGGATTGCTCACCAGCGCGCCGAAGTCGGTCAGGCGGATGCCCGCCCCGTGCCTCTCGTACCCGACGGGGTGCTGCATGAAGGAGTTCGACACCATGATGAAGAACGCCGAGGCGTAGGCCGTCAGCGTGACGACGGCGAAGACGGCGAGGTGCGCGATCCTGGGGAGCCGGTGCCATCCGAAGATCCACAGCCCGAGGAAGGTGGACTCCAGGAAGAACGCCACGAGGGTCTCCAGCGCGATGGCCGCGCCGAAGACATCCCCCGTCAGCTTCGTCAGGCCGCTCCAGTTGAGCCCGAACTGGAACTCCATCACGATGCCCGTGACGATGCCGAGCGCGTAGTTGACGAGGTAGATCTGCCCCCAGAACCGGGTCATCCGCTCGTACACCGGCCTGCCGCCGAACACCCATCTGGCCTGCATGTACAGGATCAGGGGCGCGAGGCCGAGGGTGAGCGCGACGAAGAGGAAGTGCAGGCTCGTCGTCAGCGCGAACTCAAGCCTGGCCAGGTCGAGGGGTTCCATGGTCTCGCACGCTAGAGGCGTGCCCGGGGGCCGGTCGTCATCCTGTGGGGGCGCCGGGAAGCGCCGCTGGGCGTATGCGGCCCGCTCACCGTATGCAGGAAAGCACCGCGGATTCTCCCGGCCCGCTCACCGCACGCCGGGAAGCGCCGCTGGGCGTACGCGGCCCGCTCACCGCACGCAGGAAAGCACCGCGAATCCTCCCGGCCCACTCACCGTACGCCGGGAACGACCAGTCCCGTCTCGTAGGCGATCACCACGAGCTGCGCGCGGTCGCGCGCTCCCAGCTTGAACAGGGCGCGGCCCACGTGGGTCTTCACCGTCGCCGGGCTGATGAAGACGCGCCGGGAGATCTCCTCGTTGGACAGCCCGCCGCCGACGAGTCCCACGATCTCCTTCTCCCGCTCTGTCAGTACGTTCAGGGGCGTGTCGTCGAGCCGGTGCGGGCGCCGCGCGGTGACGAAGCCCTCGATGAGGCGGCGCGTGACGCCGGGGGAGAGCAGCGACTCCCCGCCGGCCACCACGTGGACGGCCCTGCGCAGCTCGCCGGGGTCGGTGTCCTTGAGGAGGAAACCGCTGGCCCCGGCCCGCAACGCGTCGAAGACGTACTCGTCGGCCTCGAAGGTGGTGAGCACGACGACCCGCACGTCCCGTAGCGAGGCGTCGCCCACGATGGCCCGGGTCGCCTCGATGCCGTCCAGGACCGGCATGCGGATGTCCATCAGCACGATGCCGGGCCGCTCCCGGCGCGCCAGCTCGACGGCCTCGGCCCCGTCGGACGCCTCCCCCACGACGACGATGCCGGGGTCGCGTTCGAGCAGCGCGCGGAAACCGGCGCGTACCAGTGTCTGGTCGTCCACCAGGGCGACGCGTGTGCTCACCGGTGCCTCTCCTTCGTGGGCAGCCGGGCGTGGACGCGGAATCCGCCGCCGGGGGCGGGGCCCGCGGTGAGGTGACCGCTCAGCGCGGTGACGCGCTCGCGCATCCCGGTCAGGCCGTGGCCGGGCGACCCTTCCCCCGGTCCTTCCGCTCCCCCCGGCCCGCCGCCGTCGTCGACGACCTCGATGGAGAGGCTCGACGGCTCGTAGGAGACGGTTATCTCGACCATGCTCGCCCCCGAGTGCCGAATCACGTTCGTCACCGACTCCTGGATGATGCGGTAGGCGCTCGCGTCGACCGCCACCGGAAGATCGTACGGCTCCCCGCGCGTGCCCCACCCTACGTGGAGTCCCGCCCGTTCGGCCATCGCGGTGAGGTCCCGCACGCTCGACAGGCGGGGTACGGGAGAGCGGGGCTCCCCGCCCGGGTCGAGGTGGCGCAGCAGGCCGATCGTCGACCGCAGCTCGCTCATCGCCTCGACGCTCGCTCCGCGGATCACCGCCACCGCCTGCCTGCTCCGCTCGGGCTCCTCCTCGAACAGCTCGTGGGCCACCTGGGCCTGCACCTGGATCACCGTGACGGTGTGGGCGATCACGTCGTGGAGTTCCCGGGCGATCCGCAGCCGCTCTGCCTCGATGCGGCGTTCGGCCTCGGCCTCCCTGGCCTCCTGGGCGATCCGCAGCCGCTCGCGTACCTCCTCGGCGAGGGCCTGCCTGCTGCGTGCCGCCTCGCCGAGGAAGAGCACGGCCGCCAGGAGCGCGGCCTGGAGCGCCGCCTTCTCGACGAGGAGGCTGAGCACCGGGTCCTGGACGACGATCGCGCGGTAGCCGACGCTGTAGACGCTGAGCGCGCCCACGACCAGCGCCGCCCAGCCGAAGTGCCCGCGCCCCGCGGCCGTGTACGTGGCCACGCCCAGGACGATCGCGACGGACAGGCTCGGGTAGGCGAGGGAGTGGTACACCAGCACCAGCGCGCAACTGGCCACCAGGACCGGCAGCGGCCAGGTACGGCGGGCGAACAGGACCAGGCCCATCCCGGCGCCGAGGGCGTAGGCCAGCGCGTCCGGGGGCCTGGCGCCCGGCTCGGCGGACACGCCGATCATCGTGGTCGTGACGACGACGACGAGGGCGACGAGTGTCCCGTCGATCAGGCTGGGCGGGACACCTCGCAGGAACGCCCGGAGGGCTCGTACCGACATAGCGCGACCCTAGCCACCTGACAAAGGCGGAGCCCTTCCCGCGTCATCCCCCCGGGCGGGCCCCGCGTCCGGGGTCCGCCCTTCCTCATCTCCTAGCCGAACGCCTTGAGGTAGCGGCGCATCCGGCGCTTGGCGCGGTAGCCGACGCGCAGCACGTTCGGCGGCACCTCCACCCGCATCCGGGCGCGGCGGCGGGCGGCGGCGTACTCGGGTCCTTCCAGCAGGGACTTCGCCGGGACGAGGCGCCCGGAGCGGGCCTGCCCGACCAGGGAGACCATCCGCGACACCCAGTCGCTCTCGCCGCCGGGGTGGAAGTAGTTGACCTTGCACCAGGCGTCGTCCGGGTCCAGGAAGCATCCGGCCGAGAGGTCGTCGAGGGTGCCGAGCAGGCCGCTGTCCTCGAAGACCAGGTTGATCATCTCGGCGCCCACCCCGAAGTCCGACAGCACCAGGAGCGGTACCTCCTGCGCGATCGCCTCCAGCGCGGCGGTCGAGCTGACGGTGACGAACCCGGCCGCGTGGGCCAGGTGCTCGTGCATCGCACCCACCGCGAAGCGCACGGCCCCGGCGCGCACCCGGCCCTCCTCGGCGAGCGACTGCCACAGGCGCTGGTAGTGGTAGCGCTCGTTGTGGGTCTGGCGCTCGGTGTCCAGGGCGCGGAGCTTGACGACGACGTCCAGGTCGGGCCGCCGTCCGGCCAGGTCGGCCAGGGCGAGCAGGACGCGCTCGCGCTCCTCCCTGCGCTTGGGCACCTTGGCCTGGGTGGCGAACACCACCCGGTCGCGCGGCCCGGTGGCGGGGATCTCCGCCTCACCGCGCAGGAACGGCAGCCGGGCCAGCCCGACCTGGCCGCCCCCGCCCAGCCGGCCGCCGATCTCCGAGAACTCCTCGACCTCCCGGCCGCTGTGCAGCACGAACAGGTCGCACCCGCTGCGGAACAGCCACGCCTTCTCGGTGGCGGGGACGGAGATGCCCGGCAGCCCCGAGACGAACACCGGCCGGGGCCGCAGCCCGGCCAGTACGTCTCCGACCAGCACGTCCACCACGGGCCCCGTACAGGCGACGAGCACCACGTCGGGCCGCAGACGCTCCGCGGCCCGGCGCAACGCGCGGGCCGACAGCACGGGCGGGTCGGCCGCCGAGCCCGCGACGGCGGCGTGGATCTGCGCCGGCGACGGGGTGATGGGAGTGCGGATGACCGCCAGCTCCGTCTCGCAGCCCGAGGGCAGGTCCCTCAGCAGGCAGGCCGCCCACTTCAGGTAGGAGTCAGAGTCGGCCACGGCCAGGACCTTCAAAGAGAACCTCCGACGGGGAGTCCCCCGGTTTCGTGTGTGGAGAGGATTCGTGTGTGGAGAGGCGGCGCGGGACGCGCCCCGCGAGCGGCGAGTCCGCCGGGCCCCTGCCGTGGGGTCATGGCCCGGTGACTCCCGTGTCGTGGTGGGCGAACCTCGACAGGTGGGAGCGCAGTGACGGCGCCGCCTCGGCCGTCCACCACTCGTCGGGGACGTCCACCGTCTCCACGGCGACGCCCCGGGCCGAGAGCAGGACCCGCAGTGAGGTGACCGCGGTGGACGGCAGGCTCAGCACCCGCTGTTCGGCGGCGAGGCCGCGCAGGGTCATCTCGGCGGGGATCCCGCCGTCGTAGACGGTGATCCCCGGCTGCTCGCCGACCCGCGCGAGGTCGCCGGGGTCCTCGCGGCGGTGCGGGAAGTAGGCCACCGGCTCGGTCGAGCCGAGCCCGGCCAGCCAGGTGAAGTAGCGGTCGCGGTGGATGAGGCCGTTGCGGACCAGCGAGGTGCCGAGGACGACGGTGCGCTCCTCGGGACGGGGCCTGCGCAGCGGCTGGGACCGCAGCCAGGCGAAGTCGTGGGTGACCAGCTCGGCTCCCCTGGCGCGTACGGCCTTCGCCAGGTCGGGGGGGACGGGCAGCGCGGTGAAGATCGACAGCCGCCCCGAGCGGGCGGCGGCGCGCAGCCTGAGCCCGGCCGCCGTGGCGAGGACGGTCCTGAGTCTTCCCGCCTTCCCCCTCGCCCTCAGCAGAGGCGTTCCCACCCTGCCGGTGAGCAGTTCCAGGAGCCTGATGGTGGCGAGCCCGTCGTCGACGATCACGATCCGGCCGGGGAGCGCGGTGAGCCAGCGGAACTGGACCTTGCCGGAGAAGGCGTCGCCCACCGCCCAGGTCTCGCCTCGGCGCGGCCGGGGCATGTCCGGCCGGGCCGAGGTGAGCTCCAGTCCCCTCGGCAGGGTGAGACGGCCGAGTTCGCGGCCCGTCACGGCCAGCGGGCGGAGCTTCGCCCGGGGCACGAGGTGGCTGTGGGCTCCGAGCAGCCCGGCATGGTGGGCCTCCACCGCACAGAGCATCTGCAGCGGGGATTCCACCCAGGCAATGGCCGAACCCTGCTCCCGCGCGTGGTCTCGACCGTCCTCCACGCCGGGCGATGACCCGTTCACGACTGCCACAACCTAACCCGGTGGCTTTAAGCGCTCGGGAACTGCGGGTGAACAGCCGACCACGCGCGCCTGCCGATGATCTTTCTTGCCTTTGCCGTCTCCCGCTTGGAGACGCGTTCCCCCGCCTCACGCGTTTTACCGTTCGCGGGCGGCGGGACCTTTTGGAAAGCGCGTTCCTTTACTTCGCACCTTTACCTTCGCGGGCGTCGAGCCCCCTCGAGGGCGCATTCCTTTACCCTCCGGGCGGCGAGGCCCGCCGACGGCCTCCCCTACACCCTCCTGAGCTGCGAAAACCCCTCAGGGGGCGGCCACGAGCCACCGGATCCCGTCGGTCCTTCCATGGGAGAACCCCTACCATCCGTATACTTTTTACTATCGAATACCTGTTCGATAGTATGCCGGGCACTCCACCGTTGATCCAGGGCCGTCCCCTCGCGCGACAGCACCCCCGCCCGGCGCCCCGCGGGCGGGCCCGGAAAACCTGGATCGCCATGGACACAGGGGATCCCGTCCCCCCGGCCACCCGCCGGGGAAAAGCGCACCCGGCGCCGGAGGAGCATGATCCACCCCCTGCCCGGCGCCGGGTAACACCTCGCCGTACCGCCTTATTTCGGACGTATCGCCAAGTCAGGGCAATGTGTCCTACTTGTAATCGTCTGTCCTGTTGGCGTACGTTCGTCCTGTTCATGGCAATTGTCTAGGTCTATACAGGTCTGTGCATTGCCGTCACATTGCCCGACCGCGCTCCACCCGGCGGAAACCTCCGCCACCGGTGAGCACGGCCGCCGAATCCGCGAGGTCTGCGGAACCGGGGAACCACGTTCCTGGGGTGAATCAACGCACTCGTGCGTCGTAGGGCACTTCCCAGCCCGAACCCGTCAGCTAACCCGGTAGGCGGAATGGAAGCGAAGCAAGGAGTCGAACCCCCGTATGACTAAGCATCGCCTCATCTCCACCCCCCGCGCAGCATGTGCCGTACTGGGCGCGTGTGCCGTCCTGGCGACCGGCACCACCGGTGTGGCCCTGGCCGACGGTCACGGCGTCGTGAACGCCCCGCCCGCCGACGCCAAGCCCCAGGATTCCAAGACCGCGAAGACCCCGCTCCAGATCGTGGCCGAGAGGCTCCCCAAGGTCTCCGCCGAGCAGGTCCTGAACCTCGCCTCGAAGCAGATCGGCGTCCGTGAGAACGCCCAGGGCGGCGGGACCAAGTTCCACTCCTGGTACATGTCGACCCCTCGCGCCAAGGAGACCCTCGCCCGCGACGGCGGCAACAGCGTGTACGACTACGCCAACGCCCCCTGGTGCGCGATGTTCGTCTCCTGGGTCGGCGAGATGGCCGGTATCCGCCCCACGATGGGCTGGGACGCCTACACCGTCGCCCACGCCAGGTGGTTCAGGAACAACGGGCACTGGGGCACCACCCCCACCCCCGGCGCGGTCGTCTACTTCGACTGGGCCGGCGGCAAGACCATCGACGGCATCGACCACGTCGGCTTCGTGAAGAAGGACAACGGGGACGGCACGATCACCACGATCGAGGGCAACACCGGCAACGGCGACGTCGAGCAGCGCGTCAGGCCCGTCTCCCAGGTCGTCGGCTACGGCTACCCGGTCTACTCCAACTGACCCACCCCCGGCTCCCGCGCCCCCACGGCGCGGGCACCCGGCTCCTCCGCCGGTGAACGCGGACCGGTCCACCCGCTCCCAGGGGCACCGCTCGGACGAGCGGTGCCCCTGACGGCGTTCCGGCCCCGGCCGCCCCCGCTCCTCCCGCGAGCCCCCACTCTCCCCGCGAGTCCCATGCTCTTCCCGCGAGCCCCGCACGGACACGAAACGCCCCGACTGTATATCCGTGAGATGGGAGCGCTCCCAATCACCCTTATGAGTGATATATCACCACTTCACACTGATAGTCCCACCTAAAACGGCCGGATGTAACGGTTGAGTTTCGGCATATTGACGTCCCGGTTGCCCATCGTCCACTCTTCGTGGGAGCGCTCCCAAAGCACATTGAGGAACGACCTCGTCGCGAGGACCGCGTTTGTCGGGGACCGGTCCGCGATGTCGCCTCCCAATGATTCGGGCGACCACCTGAGAGGGGTCCGGAATGTTGAACAACAAGCGGCACGGCAGGCTCGCCGCCGTCGCGGTCATGGCGGCCAGCGCCCTGGCCATCACGTCGTGCGGCTCCAGCGAGCCCGCCGAGCCCGCCGCGGGCGGTGGCTCCGCCGCCGCGGCCGAACCGGTGACCATCACCGTGCACACCTTCGGCGGCGGCGAGAACTTCGGCTACGACAAGGCCGTGGAGACGTGGAACGCGGCGCACCCGAACATCCAGGTCAAGTACCAGAACCTGACCGACCGTTTCGAGGACGTCTACCTCCCGCAGCTGCTCCAGCGCCTGCAGGCGGGCAGCGGCGCGGCCGACATCATCGCCCTGGACGAGGGCGCGATGGGCCTCATGAAGGCCCGTCCGCAGTTCTTCACCGACCTGGCCGAGTACGGGCTGGACGCCCGCAAGGCCGACTTCCCCGCCGCCAAGTGGGAGAACGGCGTCAACGCCGACAACAAGCTCTTCGCCCTGGGCACCGACATCGGCGGCATGACCATGTGCTACCGCAAGGACCTGTTCGAGAAGGCGGGCCTGCCCACCGAGCGCGAGGAGGTCGGCAAGCTCTGGCCGGACTGGAACGCCTTCAAGGCGATCGGCGAGAAGTTCAAGGCCGCCAACCCCGGCAAGTCCGACCCCAAGTTCATCGACGGCCCCAACACCCTCTACAACGTGATCCTGTCGCAGGAGGCGCCGAAGAACGGCAACGTCAACTACTTCGACAAGAACAACCAGCTCATCATCGAGACCAACCCGGCCGTCAAGACCTCCTTCGACACGGTGAGGAGCTTCAGCGAGGCGGGCCTGACCGCCAAGCTCGCCTCGTTCACCCCGCCGTGGAACGCCGCGATCAAGAAGGGCGGCTTCGCGACCATGGGCTGCCCGGCCTGGATGCTCGGCGTGGTCTCCGGCGCGGCCGGTGACGACAACAAGGGCAAGTGGGACGTCGCCTCCGTACCCGGCGGCGCGGGCAACTGGGGCGGCTCCTACCTGGCCATCCCCAAGCAGAGCAAGCACCCCAAGGAGGCCGCCGAGGTCCTGAACTACCTCACCGGCAAGGAGGGCCACGTGATGGCCTTCCAGGAGGCCGCGGCCTTCCCGAGCTCCCTCGTCGCGCAGCAGGACCCGGCGGTCGCCGACCTGAAGAACCCGTTCTTCAACGACGCGCCGACCGGCCAGATCTTCGGCGCCTCCGTCAAGGACCTGCTGCCCGTCTTCCTCGGCGAGAAGCACGCCCAGGTCAAGACCGCGGTGGAGAAGGTGCTGGAGGGCATGGACCAGGGCTCGGTCCCCTACGACCAGGCCTGGACCAGGTTCCTCGAGGCCGGCGTCAAGGCAGCGGGCTGATCCCCGTACCGACCCGCATCGGCCCGGCCGCGGCGATCCCGCGGCCGGGCCGGTCGCCTGGCCCCGCTGAAAGGCGCAAACCGATGACAGTGCACGTCGACTCCCCGGCCGCCCCGCCCCGGCCCGGCCCCCGCCGGCCGGCGGGGCGCCGCGGACCGGAGCGGAGCAGCGGGTGGGCCCGGTTCGACCTCCGGGCGACCCCCTACTTCCTCGTCTCCCCGTACTTCCTGCTTTTCGCGATCTTCGGTGTCTTCCCGCTCGGCTACACCCTCTGGGTCTCGCTGCACGAGTGGGAGCTCGCCGGGGACAAGACCCTCGTCGGCCTCGACAACTACATCGAGCTGATCACCGACGAGACCTTCTGGAACGCGGTGGTCAACACCCTCGGTATGTTCGTCATGTCGACGATCCCGCAGCTCGTCCTCGCCCTCCTGCTGGCCAACGC
Organism: Streptosporangium oxazolinicum; assembly: GCF_039537505.1. NCBI lineage: Bacteria > Bacillati > Actinomycetota > Actinomycetes > Streptosporangiales > Streptosporangiaceae > Streptosporangium > Streptosporangium oxazolinicum. The sequence goes on along the minus strand of NZ_BAABAQ010000005.1, from coordinate 186,395 downwards.
GCTCAACAAACGCATCCGGGGACGGCTCTTCTTCCGCCTCGGCGTGCTGCTGCCGCTGATCACCTCCGTCGTCGCCGTCGCGGTGGTCTTCACCCAGCTGTACGGGCGCGACTACGGCATGATCAACTGGTTCCTGGGCCTCTTCGGGGTCGACGCGATCAACTGGCAGAACGAGAAGTGGTCCTCGTGGATCGCGATCTCCACGATGATCGACTGGCGCTGGACCGGCTACAACGCGATCATCCTGCTCGCCGCGATGCAGACCATCCCCAAGGACCTCTACGAGGCCGCCGCCATCGACGGCGCCTCGCCCAGGCGGCAGTTCTGGCGGATCACCATCCCGATGCTCCGCCCGACGATCGTCTTCACGGTGTTCATCTCCACCATCGGCGGCCTGACGCTGTTCACCGAGCCGGTCATGTTCGACGGCAACCCGACGATGAGCGGCGGCTCCACCGGCCAGTACCAGACCGTGGCGATGTTCATCGTCAAGGAGGCGTTCCGCGACTTCGACTTCGGCTACGCCGCGGCCGCGGCGTGGCTGCTGTTCGCGCTGATCCTCGTCGGGACGCTCGTCAACTACTCCTTCACCCGCCGTATCGGGGGTTCCACGTGACGGCCACCCAGCTCCGGCGGTCTCCCGCGCGGCGTTCCGAACGGCCTTCGGGCCCGTCGGCCGCGCGGAACCGCATCTGGGACGCGGGCCCGATGACGAAGGTCGTGCTGGCCCTCGCCCTCGTGCTGTCGGCGTTCCCCATCTACTACATGTTCATCATGGCCACCCGGACCAACGAGGAGGCCATCGACGTACCCCCGCCGCTGCTCCCCGGCGGCCACCTCGGGGAGAACGTCGCGCGGCTGCTGTCCACCGAGGACGCCTACTTCGTGACCGGCCTGGTGAACTCGGCCATCGTCTCGGTCACCGTGACCGTCTCGGTCGTGCTGATCTCCACCCTGGCCGGCTTCGCCTTCGCCAAGCTGCGCTTCCGGGGCAGCAAGATCCTGCTGGGCCTGATCCTGCTGACGATGATGGTCCCGCTCCAGCAGATGGGCGTCGTGCCGCTGTACGAGCTCATGGTCACCCTCGGCTGGACCGGCCAGCTGAAGGCGGTGATCCTGCCCTTCCTGGTCAACGGCTTCGGGGTCTTCATGATGACCCAGTACGCCACCCAGGCGGTGCCGGACGAGCTGGTCGAGGCGGCCCGCGTCGACGGCGCCTCCACCATGCGCATCTACACGAGCGTCATCCTCCCGGCGCTCCGGCCGGGGATGGCGGTGCTCGCCCTCCTGGTCTTCATGCAGACCTGGAACGAGTTCATGTGGCCGTTGATCGTGCTGAACCCGGACAACCCGGTGGTGCAGACGTCGATCGCCGCGCTCAACCAGGCGCACGGAACCGACTACGTGATGCTGTTCACCGGCACCGCGGCGTCGGTCCTGCCGCTGTTCATCGTTTTCATCATGTTCGGCCGCCAGATCGTCGGCGGACTCATGGAAGGTGCGGTCAAGGCGTGACCACGCAAGAGACGCGGATTCAGAGCCCGGATCTGGTGTTCCCGGCGAACTTCGTCTGGGGCGCGGCCACCTCCGCCTACCAGATCGAGGGCGCGGTCTCGGAGGACGGCAGAGGCCGCTCCATCTGGGACACCTTCGTCAAGCAGCCGGGACGGGTGGTGAACGGCGAGCACGCCGACGTCGCCATCGACCACTACAACCGCTACCGGGACGACGTGCGGATGATGGCCGAACTCGGCCTCGGCGCGTACCGGTTCTCCATCTCCTGGCCCCGCGTCCAGCCCGAGGGGCGCGGTGCCGTCAACCCCGGGGGCATCGACTTCTACAGCCGCCTGGTCGACGAGCTCCTCTCCCGGGGCGTCGACCCGTGGGTGACGCTCTACCACTGGGACCTGCCCCAGCCCCTGGAGGACGCGGGCGGCTGGCCGTCACGGGACACGTCGAAGCGCTTCGCCGACTACGCGGCGGCCGTGCACGACGCGCTGGGCGACCGGGTCGCCAACTGGAGCACGGTCAACGAGCCCTGGTGCTCGGCGTTCCTCGGGTACGCCTCGGGTGAGCACGCCCCCGGGCGGCGCGAGCCCGGCAGGGCCGTGTACGCCGCCCACCACCTCCTGCTCGCGCACGGCCTGGCCGCCCAGGCGATCCGGGCCCAGCGGCCGGAGACCGTCCTCGGCGGCTGCGTCAACCTGTACGCCGTCTCGCCCCACACCTCCTCCGAGGCCGACCAGGACGCCGCCCGCCGCATCGACGGGCTGCAGAACCGCTTCTTCCTGGACGCCCTGCTCAAGGGCGAGTACCCGGACGACGTCCTGGAGGACCTCGGCCGGCCCGCGGGGCTCGTCCACGACGGGGACATGGAGCTCATCTCGGCGCCGCTGGACAAGCTGCTGATCAACTACTACAGCCGCTTCACCGTCTCGGGCACCCCCGGCGGCGCCGCGTCGGCCGCGGCGGCGCCCACCGACACCGGGTCGCCCTGGGTCGGCAGCGAGCACGTGTCGTTCGTCGGGGGCGGGCGGCCCGTGACGGCGATGGGCTGGGAGATCGACCACTCGGGCCTGCTGGAGGTCCTGCGCCGGCTCGCCGCCGAGTACCCGCGCGTCCCGCTGGTCATCTCCGAGAACGGCGCGGCCTTCGACGACGTCGTGGGCCCCGACGGCGTCGTCCACGACCGCGACCGGGTGGACTACCTCGACGCCCACCTGCGTGTCTGCCACGCCGCGATCGAGGCCGGGATCCCGCTGGAGGGGTACTTCGCCTGGTCGCTGATGGACAACTTCGAGTGGGCGTGGGGGTACGGCAAGCGGTTCGGGCTGGTGCACGTCGACTACGAGACCCAGGTCAGAGTTCCCAAAGAGAGCGCTCTCTGGTATGCCGGGACCATCAGGCGTGGAGGCCTGGGCGGTCCGGCAGAATAGGGGCCGGGAAATTCACCACTGGGGGCGTACACACATGAACGGCGACCGTCGTCCGACGCTTGAGGCGGTCGCGGCCCTGGCCGGTGTCGGCCGGGGCACGGTGTCGCGGGTCATCAACGGCTCGCCGAAGGTGAGCGAGAAGGCTCGCAACGCCGTACTGCGGGCGATCCAGGAGCTGGGCTACGTGCCCAACCGGGCGGCCCGCGCGCTGGTCACCCGGCGCACCGACACCGTGGCGCTGGTCGTCTCGGAGTCGGAGCTGAGGGTCTTCGACGAGCCGTACTTCGCCGGGACCATCCGCGGCATCGGCTCGGCCCTGTCCGAGACCGGCCTGCAGCTCATCCTCGCGATGGCGCAGTCGGAGCAGGAGCACGAGCGGCTGGAGCACTACCTGACCGGGCAGCACGTCGACGGGGTGCTGCTGATCTCCCTGCACGGCGCCGACCCGCTGCCGGGGCGGCTGGAGGCGATGGGCGTGCCGACCGTCATCGGCGGCCGCCCCGTCGGCCTCACCCCCTACAGCTACGTCGACGTCGACAACCGGGCCGGGGCCAGGCAGGCGGTCAAATACCTGCTGGGCAGGGGCCGCCGCCGGATCGCCACCATCGCGGGCCCCCAGGACATGGGGGTGGGCGTCGACCGGCTCGCGGGCTACCGCGACGCGCTGCTCGCGACCGGCGTGGGCGAGATCGTGGCGTACGGCGACTTCAGCGAGGAGAGCGGCATGGCGGCGATGCGCAAGCTCCTCGCCGAGAACCGGGACCTGGACGCCGTCTTCACCGCCTCCGACCCGATGGCGCTGGGCGCGATGCGGGTGCTGCGCGAGGAGGGCAGGTCGATCCCCGGTGACGTCGCGGTAATCGGCTTCGACGACTCCCCCGCCGGGGCGCACTCCTCCCCCGCCCTGACCAGCGTGCACCAGCCCACCGAGTCGATGGGCCGGCAGATGGCCCACCTGCTCGTCGCCCGCATCAACGGCGAGCATCTGGAGCAGCCGGTGGTGATACTGGACACCCACCTGATCGAGCGCGCCTCCGCCTGACCCGCCGCCCGCGTCCCGGCCTTCGGAAGAACCCCCGCAGAAAGGCCCCCATGTCCCCGCGGCCCCTCCCCCACTGCGGCACCACCGCGCACACCACGACGACCGGAACCCTGAGGGCCGCGTACGGCGTCGGGGCGGGGCGTGTCGAGGTGGGGCGTGGAGAGTAGGACGAAACGCCCGCTCGCGCCCGCCGAACTCGACGCGCTGGCGCGGCGGGCCCTGGGCGTCGGCGTCTCCTCCGCCACCGAGCTCACCGACGGCTTCGCCAACGCCGTGTGGCGGCTGGCCCTGCTGGACGGGCGCGAGGTGGTCCTGAAGCTGTCGCCGCCGCCCGAGCTGGAGCAGCTGCGCTACGAGCGCGACCTGCTGCGTACCGAGGCCATGGTCTACGGCCTGGCGGGCCCCGCGGGGGTGCCGGTTCCCGAGCTGGTGCGCGCCGGGTTCGACGATCCGGTGCTGGGCGGCGACTACCTGGTCCTGTCCGCTCTCGACGGGGTGCCGTGGAACCGGGCGAGACCGGCGGAGGCGGACCGGCGGGCCCTGCGCGGGGAGCTCGGCGGTCACCTGGCCCGGCTGAACGCGATCACCGGTGACGTCTACGGCTACCCGTACGCGGGCCTGACCGGCGGCACCTGGCGGGAGGCGTTCCTGGCGATGACCGGGGCGATCCTGGCCGACGCGGGCCGCTACGCCACGCCGCTGCCCAGGCCGGTGCCCGAGATCGCGGCGGCGATCGAGGCGGGCGCGGACGCGCTGGACGAGGTCGTGACCCCCTGCCTGGTCCACTTCGACGTGTGGCCGGGCAACGTCTTCCTGACCCGCGACGAGACGCCGCGCGTCCAGGCGATCATCGACCACGAGCGGGCCTTCTGGGGCGACCCGCTGGCCGACTTCGTCACCCCGACGATCTCCGGTGAGCTGGAGGAGTCCGACCCGATCGTCGCCGGATACCGCGACGCGGGCGGCGTCGTGGAGTTCACCGGCTCCGCCCGCACCCGGATGGCCCTCTACCGCCTCTACCTCGCCCTGATCATCCTGGTCGAGAACGGCCCCCGCCGGTATCCGGAGAAGGAGTACGCCCCCCTCCGCGACCGCTCCGTCGCCACCGTGCTCAAAACCCTCGGCGTGCTCTCGGCGAGGCCGTAGACCCGGGCCGATCCGCCAACGTACCGGCACCGGGGAACGCGGCCCTCCGGCGAGGCGCCGGACGAGGGCCGCGCCGGGACCGGCATGCCTGGCGAGCGACCGCGAGGCGAGGGCGGGACGAGGGCGACGATGATCGCGTCATCGGAGGGGGCCGGGCTCAGGCCGCCTCGGCCCGCAGCGCCGTCAGGGCCGCGTCCAGCGCGGCGCGCAGCGGCTTGATCGACCGCATCGTCTGGGTGAGCAGCAGCCCTCCCTGAAGCGACGCGAAGATCGCCAAAGCCAGTTCCCCGGGGTCGGCGCCGGGGCGCAGCAGGCCGGTCGCGCGCATGCGCGTGAGTCCCGCCCGCAGGTATCCGCACCAGCGGTCCATGTGCGCGGCCACCTCGGCCGCGCGCTCGGGATCACTGCCGATGAGCTCGCTCGCCATCGTCCCGATCGGGCAGCCCCAGTGCGGCTGCGACTCGTAGTGCGCGATGACGGCGTCGCGCCAGCCCTCCCATGCCTCCCAGGTGTCGAGCGTGTCCAGGAAGGGCCGCTGCGCCTGGAGCACCCGCTCGGCCTGGAACGACGCGATCGCCGCGACCAGCTCGCGCTTTCCGTCCGGGAAGTAGTGGAAGAGCTGGCTCTTGCTGGTCGCCGTCCCGGCACGGATGTCGTCCAGGGTCGTGCCACCGACCCCGCGGGCCAGGACCAGATCGGCGGCGGCCTCGACGATGCGGGCGCGGGTGAGCGCCCCTTTGACGGTGAACTTCGCCGTGGTCGACATGTCCCCAGCATAACCCTCTGGACTGCACAGTCCAATCTGCTGCTACGGTATGGACCCAGCAGTCCAAAACAGGTCGTCAACGGACCACCGTGAGAGACAGGAGTACCCCCGTGAGCAGAAGACTTGACGGCAGGACGGCGCTCGTCACCGGCGCCACGAGCAACATCGGGCGCGCCGTCGCCACCGCGTTCGCCGCCGAGGGGGCGCACGTGGTCGTCACCGGCCGCGACGCGGGGCGCGGCGAGGAGGTCGTCGCGCGGATCCGCGCGGCGGGAGGCCGGGGCGACTTCGTCGCCGCGCGCCTGGACGGCTCGCTCCGGGCCTCCCGCGACCTGGCCGCCGAGGCGGACCGCGTGCTGGGCGGCCGCGTCGACATCCTGGTCAACAACGCCGGTATCTTCCCCGGCTGGACGACCGCCGACACCGACGAGGCGACCTTCGACGAGGTCTACGCCGTGAACGTGAAGGCGCCCTACTTCCTCACCGCCGCGATCGCCCCGGCGATGGCCGGGCGCGGCGGCGGAGCGATCATCAACCTCGGCTCCTGGGTCGCCCGCCTGGGCATCCCCGTCGGCACCCTCTACAGCTCGACCAAGGGCGCGATGGAGACCCTGACCAGGGCGTGGGCGGCGGAGTTCGGCCCCGCCGGCGTACGCGTCAACGCGATCTCCCCCGGAGTGATCTACGCGCCGGAGCCGGGCCAGACCGGGACGCATCCGGCGGAGGTCATGATGAGGGGCACCCCCGCCGGGGGCACCGGCACCCCCGACGCCGTCGCGCACGCCGCCGTGTACCTCGCCAGTGACGAGGCGGCCTTCGTGCACGGCACGGTGATCGACGTCGACGGCGGCCGCGTCGGCGTGGCCGTCATCGCCGCGTAGGGGCCACCGGGGCGGCGACCGGCTACCAGGTGACCGGCAGGGCGTGCAGGCCGTAGACCGACACGTTGTCCTTGAACGGCAGGTCGGCGACCGGCACGGCGAGCCCGAGATCGGGGATCCGCCGGAACAGCGTGTCGAGGACGACCTGCAACTCGATTCTCGCGAGGCTCTGCCCGAGGCACTGGTGCGGCCCGAGCCCGAACGCGAGATGACGCCGCGCGCCACGCTCGACGTCCAGGTCGTCGGGGTTCTCGAAGACGTCCGGATCCCGGTTGGCCGAGTAGGTCAGCCCCAGTACGCCTTCGCCCGCCCCGATGGAGACGCCGCCGATCTCCACATCCGCGATCGCCAGCCGCACCGCGGTGAACTCGGCGATGGTGAAGTAGCGCAGCAACTCCTCCACCGCGGCCGGGGTCCTCGCCGGGTCGGCCCTGATCCGTTCGAGCTGGCCCGGGTTCTCCAGCAGGGCCACGACGCCCAGCGAGATCATGTTCGCCGTGGTCTCGTACCCCGCGAGAAGCAGCAGGTACGCCAGCTCCGCCAGTTCCCCGTGCCGGTAGTCGCCCGCCGCCCGCCCCCGGAGGATCTGCCTGCCCAGCAGGTCCTCCTCCGTGGGGTTCCGCTCCTTGGCGGTGACCAGATCGTCCAGATACGCCTCCAGGGCCATGAGCGCGGCGATCCGCTCGGGTCCCGGGGTGGACCGGTCGAGCATCCTGGCGGACTGTTCCTGGAAGAACCCGTCGTCGGAGGAGGGGACCCCGAGAAGTTCGCAGATCACCGTCGAGGGCACCGGCAGTGACAGTTCCCGCACGAGGTCCACCGGACGCGGACCGGCCAGGACGGCGTCGATCCGCTCGTCGACGATCCGCTGGATCCGTGGCCGCAGTGCCTCCATCCGGCGCGGGGAGAACTCGCCGAGCACCGCGCGGCGCACCCGGGCGTGCTCGGGCCCGTCCATCGTGATGAGCGACTTGGCGATCCTCCTGTCGTCCTCGCCCGGCCGGCTGCCGAGCACCTGCGCCGGGAACCTCGGGTCGCGCCGGTCCGAGCTGAACCTCGGATCGACGAGCATCGCGCTCACGTCCTCGTGCCGGGTGATCACCCAGGCCCACCTGTCACCCGGCATGCGCACCCGCGCGACCGGCTGCTCCGTCCTGATCGTCCGGTATTCCTCCGGTGGGGCGAACGGGCACGTCCGCGCCATCGGGAACACCTCCGCGCGGACGTCCGCGGTCTCGTCCGTCATCATGACCTCCCAGGTCGCTTCGAGGGCTCCTCGCCGAGCCGCTCGGCGAGGAAATCGGACACGGCCCGGCGGACCTGGACGGCCTCCGGCAGGTCGGGCTCCCAGTGGAAGCCGTGCCCCAGTCCTTCGGAGACCAGGAGCTCGGCGTCCACCCCGGCGCTGTCGAGCTTCCAGTACTGGCGGACCGCGTTGCTGAGGAAGAGGTCCCGCGTACCGCTGACCAGGGTGGTCGGCGGGAACCCGGCGGAGTATCCGGCGTAGAGGGGCGACAGGCCCGGTGCGCGGAAGTCCATTCCCGGGGCGTAGTGGCGCCTGGCGATGCTCATCGCCATGTTCTTCGCGAGACCGTCCCGGCCGTCGTTGAAGACCCCGCTGTCTCCGGCCCCGCTGATATCGGTGGCGGGGGTGAAGAGTCCCAGCCCGGCGATCATGGGGAGTCCCTGTCTCTCCGCCTGGAGCAGCGTGGCCAGCATGAGGTTCCCGCCCGAGGAACTGCTGAAGCCGACGATCCTTCGCGGGTCGAACCGTCCGACGAGGTCTCGGTAGACCCGGAGACTTTCGTTGATCGCGACCGGGTAGGCCGCCTGGGGAGAGAGGGTGTAGTCGATCGAGTAGACCTTGATGCCGAGGTCATGGGCCATGAGGAGCCCCACGCGATCGCGCGCCGAGCCGTACACGAACCCCCCGCCGTGGATGTTGATCGCTATGGCGTCCTCGTTTCCCGGCCGGACGGCGGGCGGGGTCACGATCGTCACCGGCACACCGGCGATCGTCGTGTTCTCCAGGCGGAGCCCGTAGCGCCGGATGATCCCGTCCTCGACCGGCCTCTCGGCCTCGGCGAACCGTCTCTGCCCGTCGAGTACGGCCTGCCTGCCGGTGATCATCCCCGTGACGAGATCCGGCACGACCAACGTCTCCCGGGAGGCGACGTACTCACCACCCTCCTTGCTCATGGCCGCGCGCTGGGCGTCTTCCAGGCGCAGTGGCTGGAAACCGTAGACCGACGTCCCGTACGCCACGAGTGACAGCGGCAGCGCGACGGCGACGCCGATCCTCCACCGCCGGCCGCGCCACCCGGTGCGCCGTGACCGCCCCGCGACTGTTTCCGGCTCGGCCGGTACGTAAACCTTCGTCATAGCGGTGTGTCCTTTCTTATGCCCATATGTCGTTTTTTGAGATGAATGTTCGACAGGAGCCGCACCCGTCGGCCCGCCTCCAGCGGGGGCCCGCACGCCGGAACCGGTGCCGGTGATCCACGCGCCAGAACCGGCGCCGCGCATGTATCCAACCGGTTGGTTACTTCACCATAGGGCGGCCCCGACCCCCCGTCAACCAAACGGTTGGATAAGCTGGCGCGCATCATGTCTCGCAACTCAGAGGACACGCGCAGGCGAATACTGGAGGCCGGTACGGCGGAGTTCGCCGCCCACGGCATCGCCGGCGCCCGCGTCGCCCGCATCGCCGCCGCCGCCGGGTGCAACAAACAGCTGATCTACGCCTACTTCACCAACAAGGAGGGGCTCTACGACGCCGTCTACGACGCGATGGTGACGCACACGGTCGAGAGCGTCCCGATGGACCCGCTCGACCTGCCCGGATACGCCGGGTCGCTGTTCGACCACCACCGGCGCCATCCCGAGTTCGCCAGACTGACGCTGTGGTTCCAGCTCGAACGCGACCCTCGGGCGGGGCCGACCCCGGCGGGCCTGCGATCGGTGGGCGCGAAGCTGGAGGCGATCCGCGACGCGCAGGACGCCGGGGCCGTGAGCACCCGCTACGCGCCCGAGGAGCTCCTGCTCATGATCCTCAGGCTCTCCTCGATGGCCGGCCCCGGATCCGGAGAGGCCGCCTACCCCGGCAGGTCCCCCGAGGACTTCCGGCGGCTCCTGGTCCGGGCGGTGAGCCAGCTGACCGGGGAATGAGAAACGAGAGGGGCGCCCCCGAAGCCGCGGACTGCCGGCCAGGTCGGTCAGGTCGGCCGGGCCGGTCAGGTCGCGGGAAAGTCGGCGATCATGATGGGGGTCGTGGTGGGCCGGTCGGAGCCCCCGGCGGGCTCGACGGTCAGGCCGACCTGCTCGTCACCGCGCAAAGGGGTGGCCAGGATCGGGACGACACCGCCGTCGGCGGTCCGTTCCAGCAGCCCCGCCGGGCGGACGCCTTCGCCGCCCATCAGCCACAGCTCGTAGACCCGGGAGCCGGGCAGCGGCGGCAGGCCGCTGGCGGTGAAGAGCATCCTGCCCTGGGAGGGCGCCATCACGACGACGCCGGTGCCCCCGGAGGAGACGCGCTGCCTCACGGTCCGCGCGTCAGGGGCCGCGATCACGGCGACGATCTGCCGGAGCTCGTCGCGCTCCCTGGCCGCGTTGACCGCGGCGACGCCGAGGACCACCGCCGCCGCGGTCGCCACCGCGGCCAGGCCGGTCAGGACCCGCCCGCGCCACCGGGAACCCGGGCGCAGCGGCACCACGTCGTCCCGCCCGGATCGCCTGGACCTCCCGGGCCGCTCAGAGCGCCCGGACCGCTCGGGCCGCTCAGACCGCTCGGCCTGGTCGGGCGACTCGGAGTCCTCGGAGTCCTCGGACCGTTCGGACCACTCGGGCGGCGCGGTCCGGCGCTCCAGGATCGGCGGTTCCTGCCGCACCTCGGCGATCCGCGTCATGACCCGGGCCCTCATCGCCGAGGGGGGAGGCTCGGCCGCGCCCAGGGCGAGCCGGGCCGCGGTCTCGGACAGGCCGCGCACCTCGACCGCGCAGGCCTCGCACCGGGACATGTGCGCCTCGAAGAGCGCCACGTCCTGTTCGGGCAGCGCGTGCAGCGCGTACGCGCCGGAGAGGGTGTGGAGGTCGTCGTTCACTTTTCCACCCCCATGCAGTCGCGGAGCCGCACCAGGCCGTCGCGCATCCTCGTCTTGATCGTACCCAGCGGCACCCTGAGCAGCCCGGCCACCTCCGGGTAGCTGTAGCCGCCGTAGTAGGCCAGGGTGACGGCCTGTTTCTGCAGGTCCGTCAGGCCACCGAGGCAGCGGCGCACCCGCTCTCCCTCCAGCCGGGTGGTCACCGTCTCGGATACCTGGTCGTAGGGGATCTCCCCGGACATCCGGGAGACCCGTTCCTCCCTGTCGGTGGAGGCCTGGGCGGAACGTACCCGGTCGACGGAGCGGCGGTGGGCCATCGTCATCACCCACGCCAGGGCGCTGCCACGGGTCCGGTCGTACCGGGAGGCGGTACGCCAGACCTCCACCAGGACCTCCTGCGCCACCTCCTCGGCCTGCGCGCGGTCACGCACGACCCGCCGCGCGAGGCCGAAGATCGGACCGGCCAGCAGATCGTAGAGCCGCTCGAAGGCCGGCTCCTGCCCGAGGGCGACCTGGGCCAGCAGGTCCTCCAGGCCGGGGGGACCGTCGGGATCCGGCGTTTCCCCGGGGTCGCGTTCTGTCCTCACACTCCGCAATTCGACACTGGACTGGGAGTGGATTGCCGCGAAACCTGTTTTCTTCCGGCGGATCCTGTGCCAGAATTTCATTAGGTGATGAATTATGAGACGCAACACATGCGTGATCGTCGGGGGCGGCCCGGCGGGGGTGATGCTCGCACTGCTGCTGGCCAGGGCCGGCGTCGAGGTGACGCTCCTGGAGAAGCACGGCGACTTCCTACGGGACTTCAGGGGCGACACCATCCATCCCTCGACCCTCCAGATCCTCGACGAGCTGGGCCTGGCCGAGGAGTTCCACCGGCTCCCGCACCGCAAGGCGTACGGGATGGAGATCCACACCGACGACGCCACGGTGCCGGTCGCCAACCTGAAGGGACTTAAAGGCAAATATCAGTACATTGCCTTTGTGCCGCAGTGGGAGTTCCTCGACCTGCTGACCAACGCCGCCAAGCGGTACCCCAGCTTCCACCTCGTCATGGATGCCGAGGTGCACGGGGTGATCCGCGAGGGCGACGCGGTGCGCGGGGTGCGCTACCGGGACCCCTCGGGCGAGCACGAGCTGCGCGCGACGCTCACCGTGGCCGCCGACGGCCGCCACTCCGACGTACGCCGGGCCGCCGGGCTGGTCCCCGTGGAGCACAGCGCCCCCATGGACGTGGTCTGGTTCCGGCTGCCGCGCGAGCCCGCCGATCCCGGCATGACGTTCCTGCGGGTGTCCAACGGCCACATGATGGTGTCGATCAACCGCGAGACCTACTGGCAGCTCGCCTACCTGATCCCCAAGGGCGGCTTCGAGGCCCTGCGCTCGCAGGGAATCGAGGCGCTCCGCGAACCGGTCGCCGAGCTTTTGCCCTTCCTCAAGGACAAGGCCGGGCTACTGCGGGACTTCGGGGCGGTCAGCGTGCTGTCGGTCGCGCTCAACCGGCTGCGCCGCTGGCACCGCCCCGGCCTGCTGATCATCGGCGACGCCGCGCACGCCATGTCGCCGGTCTTCGGCGTCGGCATCAACCTGGCCGTACAGGACGCGGTCGCCGCCGCGAACCTGATCGCCGGGCCGCTCGCCTCCGGGGCCGAGATTCCCGAATCACTGCTCGCGCGGGTCCAGCGGCGGCGCACCCCGCCCACCGTGATCACCCAGCTCGCCCAGCGTGCCGTCCAGAACCGGTTGATCCGGCCGGCGCTAACCGAGCGCTCCCAGGCGGTGCGGCTGCCGCGCGACATCTCCCGCCTCCCGCTGATCGGCTTCCTGGCCAGGCGTTTCATCGGCATGGGTGTGCTTCCGGAACATGTCTCCAGCCCGGTAGAATCTCACCAGGTATAAAGACCTTCTCACTACGTGGACAATCGGGTCTGTTCGAAGAGCCGGTTGCAATAGCCTGGTATGTCGTGAGCATCAACCTCGATTCCTGGCGGCGGCTGCCTGCGGCGCAGCAGCCCGAGTGGCCCGACCGCGGCGAGCTGGACAAGGTCGTCACCGAGCTGAAAGGTCTCCCGCCCCTCGTCTTCGCGGGCGAGTGCGACAACCTCAAGGCCGACCTCGCGGCGGTGACGCGGGGCGAGGCCTTCGTCCTCCAGGGCGGAGACTGCGCCGAGACCTTCGGCGGCGCCACCGCCGACGACGTGCGCAACAAGCTCAAGACACTGCTCCAGATGGCCATCGTGCTGACCTACGCGGCGAAGGTCCCCGTGGTGAAGATCGGCCGGATGGCCGGGCAGTTCGCCAAGCCGCGCTCGAAGAACTCCGAGATCCGCGACGGCGTCGAGCTGCCCGCCTACCGGGGCGACATGGTCAACGGCTTCGACTTCACCCCCGAGTCCCGCGTCCCCGACCCGTGGCGGCTGCTGCGGGCGTACCACTCCTCGGCCGTGACGCTCAACCTGGTCCGCGCCTTCACCAAGGGCGGCTACGCCGACCTGCGCCAGGTGCACGCCTGGAACCAGGACTTCGTGATCGAGTCCCCGGCCGGCAAGCGCTACGAGCAGCTCGCCCGCGAGATCGACCAGGCGCTCGCCTTCATGCGCGCCTGCGGGGCGGAGCCCGAGGAGTTCCACACCGTCGAGTTCTACTCCTCGCACGAGGCGCTGATCCTCGACTACGACCGGGCGCTCACCCGGATCGACTCGCGGACCGGCCACCCGTACGACGTCTCGGCGCACATGGTCTGGATCGGCGAGCGCACCCGCCAGCTCGACGGCGCCCACGTGGAGTTCTTCGCCAGCATCCGCAACCCGATCGGCGTCAAGCTCGGCCCGACGACCAGCGCCGAGGACGCCCTCGCACTGATCGAGAAGCTCAACCCGGACAACGAGGCCGGGCGCCTGACCTTCATCACCCGGATGGGCGCGTCGAAGATCCGCGAGCACCTCCCCGAGCTGGTGGAGAAGGTGACCGCGAGCGGCGCCCAGGTGGCGTGGATCTGCGACCCCATGCACGGCAACACCTTCGAGGCACCCAGCGGCCACAAGACCCGCCGTCTGGACGACGTCCTGAACGAGGTGGCGGGCTTCTTCGAGGTGCACCGCGCGCTCGGCACCCACCCGGGCGGCGTGCACATCGAGTTCACCGGCGACGACGTCACCGAGTGCGTGGGCGGCGGCGCCGAGATCGTCGAGGACGACCTGGCCAGACGCTACGAGACGGCCTGCGACCCGCGCCTCAACCGTGGCCAGTCGCTTGACCTGGCCTTCCGGGTGGCCGAGCTCTACCGCTCGGTCTGACCTCACGAACCGGCCCCCCGGGCCTGTGATCATGCGAAAAGCCCCGCGTCATCGGTCTCCCTCTCCGGCGACACGGGGCTTTCGCGATCCGGGCATCAGCCCTTCTGGACGCCCAGCTCGTTGGCGAGCTCGGCGCGGATCGCCTCCATGTCGAGTGCGCGAACCTGACCGATGAGATCCTCAAGGGCGGGCTCGGGCAGCGCGCCCGGCTGGGCGAAGACGACGATGCCATCACGGATCGCCATGATCGTCGGAATCGACGTGATCTCGAACCCCTGCGCGAGCGCCTGCTCGGCCTCGGTGTCGATCTTGCCGAACTTGATGTCGGCGTGCTTCTCCGAGGACTTCTCGAAAATCGGTCCGAAGGTGCGGCACGGTCCGCACCAGGCCGCCCAGAAGTCCAGCAGGACGATCCCCTCGTCGGCGATGTCGTTGAAGTTCTTCTCGGTTACCTCGATGGTGGCCACCGGTGGCTCCTCCTGTCGTTCACGTCTGTATGGCTGGCATAACCACTTCCCCTCCCCGCGCATTCCATCCCGCCATCCCACCGGGCACGGAACCCCGTTGAACGAGGTGGGACGGCTGGGGCTCACGGGGTCGTACGCCGGTGTCCGGTCCGGGCGCACGCGACGGCGCGGACGGCTCCGCCGCTGGTCGCGGAATCAGCCGGATTTGTATGATCACGGCATGGCACTCGATCTGTACGCGGGAATTCCGGTCACCGACTACGCGGCGGCCCTGAAGTGGTACGAACAACTGCTGGGCTCCCCTCCGACGTTCGTCGCGAGCGACACGGAGGCCGTATGGGAACTCGCGGAACATCGGTCCGTGTTCGTCGAGTGGCGGCCAGAGCACGCCGGCCACGCCATGCACACGATCTTCGTCGACGACCTCGACACGCTCGTCACACGGATCGCCGAGCGGGGACTCGACCCCGCGGAGCGGGAGACCTACGCCAACGGCGTGCGCAAGGCCACCTACCGGGACCCCGACGGGAACGAGATCGGGTTCGGCGGCGCCCCCCTGTGACCGACCCCTGTGACCGACCAGGGTCGGCGCGGGTCGGCGCGGGTCGGTCCGAGGGAAGCCGATCCATTTGGTCGGCTGGAGACGGCGATATCCAGCCTGGCCAGATATGGCTTTCCTTGACCTGGAGGTCGCTTGCCCCGCCGTCTGCGGGTATCACTGGAATATGAGAACTCTGGACGTGGGTTGGGTCACCTGCGCCGCCTCCCCGGAGTGCGCCGGATCCGCGCGGCAGCCGTACGGGCGCTGCCTGGCCCATCTGGACACCGCCGAGCTCGACGAGGTCGTCCACGGCCTCTCCCCCGGCTCCGCCGTCGACCTGCGGGCCACCGTCGTCAGCAGGGACCTGCTGGAACGGATCCTCACCGCCACCCGAGGGCGCCTGGGCCGGGCCCGGTTCGACTGGGCGACCTTTCCCGAGGGCGTGCGGTTCGGCGACATCGCGTTCGGCGGGGACGTCTCGTTCGACCACGCGCACTTCCGGCGCCTCGCCTCGTTCTTCGACGCCCGTTTCGCGCGCAACGCCTCGTTCAGGGAGGCCAGGTTCGACCGGGGGCTGTCCCTGCACGGGGTCGCCATCACCGGGCACGCCGCTTTCGACCGGGTCTCCATCGACGGTGACGCCCTGTTCGGAGGGGCCCTCTTCAACCGGACCGCGTCGTTCGAGAACGCCGACTTCCATGGCTTCGTGACCTTCGACGGCACCGGCTTCGCGGGCGACGCGACCCTGCGGGGGTGCAGGTTCCGCCGTACGGTGTCCTTCCGCAAGACGAGTTTCGGCGGGCTGGCCGGGTTCGACGGGGCGCGTTTCTCCTCGGGCGGCTACCTCGCCCCGATCTCGGTCGGCCGCCACCTGACCCTCGCCGGGGCGTGGGCGGGCAAGGGTCTCGACGTGACGACGGGCGGGTGCTCGGTGGACCTGCGGCGCCTGGAGGTGGGCGGGCGGCTCACCGTCCGGCTCGACGACGCCGAGGCCGACCTGGAGGGGGCGACCCTGCACGGCCCCGCCACGGTACGGGGCCGGGACGGCGCCCGGGTGACCTCGCTGCACGAGGTGGACGCCGAGGAGCTGGAGCTCGCCGACCTGGACCTCAGCACCTGCCTCTTCACCGGCATCCGCCACCCCGAGGGGCTGCGGATGAGCGGCTGCGCACTCGCCGTCGTCCCGCGCGGGACGCGTCTGGGGTCGCGCTGGTGGTCCCTGTGGCGCGCCCCCGGCCACGGGTGAGACCGTTTCGCGGCACCGCGCGGGCCACGGTGGTCCGGCCCGCGAACCCGTGGCCGGGCCGGGAGGACAGCACGGAGAACCGAGGGCTGGACCGGCTGGACTGGCAGGACTGGGGGACGGCGCGGAGAGCCGGGGCTAGGGGATCGGGCGGGGGGCCTCCCCCGGGCCGGTTCCCGCCAGGAAGGCCGCGACGTCTCCGGCGAACCGCCTGCTGCGGAAGGCCCCCAGGTGGCCGAGACCGGGATAGGTGATCAGGCGGCCGTCGCGGGCCCCCTCGGCGGTCTCCCTGAAGAGCTCGACCGGGTAGTCCAGGTCCCTCTCGCCACCGATGACCAGGATGGGGGCGACGAGGTCGGCGAGGCGGCCGGTCAGGTCGAACCCGTCCTCCGCGCGGGCGAAGGCGAGCATGTCGCGAGGGTCGTCGGGGCGCGCCAGCGGATCCAGCAGCCACAGCAGCGCCCCGGCCAGTGCCTGCCCGGTGGGTGAGGCGACGGCCGTGACCGCCTGGTGCTGCAGGCCGCGCCGCCCGGCGGCGACCGCCTCGGTGTAGCGACGCTGGAGGAGCCTGACGCGCGGTGTGAGCCGGTGGGCCGCCCCGGCGACGACCAGCGCGCGGACCACGTCCGGGTGGTCGGCCGCCATCTGCAGCGCCACCGAACCTCCCGACGACAGGCCCATCACGTCGACGGGGCCGTCGAACTCCGCGCGGAGGGCCTCGGCGTGCCAGGCGGCGATGTCGGCCATGGTGGTTCCGAGGACCATGCCGGGAGCCCGGCCGACGGCGTACAGCCGGAAGTGGCGGGCCAGTGGGGCCAGCACCCGCAGTTCCACGCCGCGCGCCACCCCGGTCGGGTTGGTGTGGGCGGGGGTGAACCAGCGCAGCACGACGAGCGGCGTGCCGTCGCCGAGGGCGTAGTACGGCAGGCCGTTGGCCAGGGTGCCCTCCCGCACCTCAAGGTCCCTGATCCTCACGACAAAACCTTCCCTCCCGCCGGTGTCGCTGGGTTCGAGCGTATTCGCAGGTGGGCGTAGGTCGGCTCGGGGTGTTCTCAGGGTGGTCCCCGATGCGCCGGTCCCGGACGGGATACCAGGATGGGAAACGCATACCCTGGATGGAAATCGGGCGACTGGAGAGCACATGGCAGGCACCGGGGTCATCGAGGACTACGTGACCGGCCTCAGCCGTACTCTCAGGGGTCCTCGGCGACCGAAGCTCGACATGATCACCGAGGCGCGCGACAGCCTGCTCGACACCGCCGAGGCGCTGGAGGGCGGCGGCCTGAGGCGCGAGGAGGCCGAGCGGGCCGCCGTCGAGGAGTTCGGGTCGATCCGCGAGATCGCGCCCGGCTACCAGGAGGAGCTGTCCAACGCGGCGGGGCGGAGGCTGGCCGCGTTGCTGTTCGTCAGCGTGCCGCTCACCGCGATCATGTGGAGCGTGATCTGGAAGATCTTTCCCTCCGCCCCGGCGACGTACGAGAGCATGCCGGACTGGTTCGTCCCGGTCGCCCGCGGTGTGGACATGCTCCAGATGTTCATCGGGGTGATCGGCGGGCTCACGCTGTTCGCGCTGCGCAGGGGCCTGCGCAGGATCAGGCGGCCCCGGCTCGTCACCCGGGCCCTCGCCCTGTTCGTCTGGGCCATGCTGCCGGTCATGCTCGTGTTGTGCGGGGCGCTGATGTACGGCTCGCGGGGGTCGGCCGACTTCAGCGGCTACCCGCCGGGGATGGGCGCGTCGCTGGTGAGCTACGCGGTCTGGCTCCTGCAGTTGTACGGGGCCTTCCACTGCCTGAGGGTCACCCGGCGCGAGCCCGCCCCCGCGGTCACCTGAGGCCGGTGACCGCCTGAGCCCCCGCGCGTGGCGCCGGGGGTCCGGGACCGGGCTGTAGAGGATGTAGAGGCGTGACCGGCGGCTCCGCGAGGCGTCAGCGGGTGGTGCGCGGTTCCAGGACGCTGCCGATGACTCCGGCGAACTCCCGCCAGGCGGAGCGCTCTCCGGCGAGGGCCGTGCGTCCCGAGGCGGTCAGCCGGTAGGTGCGCCGCTTGCGCCCGCCCACTGTGGCCCACTCGCTGGCCAGGTATCCCGCCTGCTCCAGCCGTCGCAGCGCCGGGTAGACCGTGCCCGTCGGCACGTTCAGCGCGCCGCCGCTGCGCGCCTGGAGCGCCTCGATGATCGCGTAGCCGTGCAGCGGCTCGTGCTCCAGCACGGAGAGCAGCAGGGCGTCCATGTGACCGCGGAGCGCGTCGGTGTTCACCCGGCCACCTCCGCCCGCCGGGCGGGTCCCCTGTCACCGCGTCCGGCGGTCCGTTCGCTTCGCTCGCTCACGTCGTCAGCCTACCTCTCGTATAGACATACTACATGTAGGCGTTCTACATGTAGAGTGTCTATAGGTAGACAGACATAACAAAGGAGGTGAGACCGTGGACGTGCTCGACCTGGCCCGGACACAGTTCGCCGTGACAGGGAGCCTCCACTTCCTGTTCGTCGTGCTGACGCTGGGCCTGGCCCCCCTGATCGCGATCATGCACACCCGCTACGCCGTCACCGGCAGGCCGGTCCACGAACGGGCGACCCGGTTCTGGGGCCAGATCTATGTGATCAACTACGCGCTCGGCATCCTCACCGGGCTGGTGATGGAGTTCCAGTTCGGCATGAACTGGAGCGGCCTCTCGCACTACGCCGGGGACATCTTCGGCGCGCCGCTCGCGATCGAGACGCTCGGCGCCTTCTTCCTGGAGTCCACCTTCCTGGGTCTGTGGATCTTCGGCTGGCACCGGCTGCCCAGGTGGCTCCACGTGGCGTGCATCTGGGTGGTGACGCTGACCGCCTACGTCTCCGCCTTCTGGATCATGGCGGCCAACTCGTTCCTGCAGAACCCGGCCGGAGCCGTGGAGCGGGACGGCCACCTGGTCCTCACCGACTTCGGCGCGCTGCTCACCAACCCGACGCTGACCATGGCACTGCCGCACGTCATCGGCGCGGGCCTGTGGACCGGCGGTTTCGTGGTGATGGGGGCCAGCGCGTACCAGCTGTTCCGGCGCACCGCCGAGCGGGAGTTCTTCACGAGCTCGCTCCGCACGGGAGTGATCACCTCGCTGATCGGCTCGCTGATCACGGTCGGCTTCGGCTACGCCCAGTTCAGCCCGATCTCCCAGTTCCAGCCCGGCAAGTTCGACGACGGGGGCCTCGCCGGACTGGGACTCGGTTTCATGATCACAATCGGCCAGCTGATCCAGCTCCTCATCCTGTTCGTGCTGGCGCCGACCGTGTACTGGCTGCCGCGCTGGCGCTGGACGCACCCCGTGCTGATGGCGCTCACCCCGCTGCCGTTCGTGGCGGCGATCCTCGGCTGGCTGGCCAGGGAGTCCGGCCGGCAGCCCTGGATGGTCAACGGAAAGCTGACCGTCGCCGACGCCATGTCACCCGGCCTCACCCCCGGGATGGTCACCGTCTCGCTCATCGCCTTCGGCGGCGTACTCGCCCTGCTCGCGGTGATCGACTACGTGCTGATCGCCCGCACCGTGCGACGCGGCCCCGCCGCCGTCACCCTCGGCGCGGACGCGCCGGCCGACCCCCCTGAGCGCGCACACGCGCTCAGCCACTAGAGCTTCCAGGGAGAGATCGTGGACATCCTCTGGCTTGGCGTGTTCGCCCTCCTGCTGATCGGCTACTTCGCCCTGGAGGGCTTCGACATCGGCCTGGGCATGCTGCTGCCCGTACTCGGCAGAACGCGGAGGGAGCGGGACGAGGTCGTCGCCGCGATGGCGCCGTTCGTCCTGGCCAACGAGGTGTGGCTGGTCGCCGTGGCGGGCGTGCTGTTCGGCGTGTTCCCCTCGATCGAGGGAGATGTGCTGTTCGGCCTCTACCCGCTGGTGGTCTCCCTGCTGGTGTCGTGGATCGTGCGCGACGCCGGGCTCTGGTTCCGCCGCCGCGCCGACGGGAGCGCGTGGCGGGCGACCTGGGACTGGGCGATCGTCGTCGGCTCGTACGGCCTGGCGCTGAGCTGGGGCATGGCCCTGGTCGCGGTGGCCGGCGGCCTGACGGGATCCGCGATCGGCCTGCCGGGGCTGGCGGGCGGGCTGGCGGTGGCCGTGCTGCTCGCCTTCCACGGGTGGACGTTCGCCTCGTGGCGGCTGCCCGGCCGGGTGACCGGCGCGCGCCGCACCGGGCGGGCGCTCCTGCTGTCGGCGTGCGCCGCCGCGGCGCCCGTCGCGGTGCTGCTCGCCGTACTCGCCCCCTGGCTGCTCGACCGGATGGCGCCCACCGGGACGCTAAGTGTGTTGAGTGTCATGATTCTGCCCTTCGCGCCGGTCATGGTGGGTGCGCAAGTATGGGTGTGGCGGACGTTCGGTCCCGGGCGCGCCGCCTCCGATCGGGTTCCGTCGTTCTTCTGATCTCCCTAGGGTTGGCATGCACAAGGATCTGGTACGGCTGGCGCTGGGTGAGCGGGCCGTCCGCCGTCACCTGGCCGTGTGCCTGGCCGCCGCCGTCCTGACCGGGCTGCTCGTCCTCGTCCAGGCGGAGCTGCTCGCCGGGGTGCTGTCCGGGCGGTTCGCGGCCCCGGCCCTGGTCCTGCTGGCACTGGTCGTCGGCGTCCGGGCGCTGCTCACCCTGGGGCAGGGGATCGCCGCCGGGCGGATGACCACCGGGGTGAAGTCCGCCCTGCGGCACCGCCTGCTGGCGCGGCTGCGGGATCTGGGCCCCGTCAGGCCGGCCTCCCAGCGCTCGGGCGAGCTGGTGACCCTGACCGGCCGGGGTCTGGACGCCCTCGACCCCTACCTGTCGGGCTACCTGCCCGCGGTGGCGGTCGCGGCTGTCGTGCCGATCGCGGTGCTCGTCCGGCTGTTCGCCGCCGACCTGGCCAGCGCGGTGATCGTGCTGGTCACGCTGCCGCTCATCCCGATCTTCGGGGCGCTGGTCGGCATGCACACCAAGGCCGTGACCGAACGCCAGTGGAGGGCCCTGTCCCGCCTCGGCGGCCACTTCCTGGACGTGGTCAGGGGCCTGCCCACGCTGCGCGCCTTCGGCAGGGCCCGCTACCAGGCGGAGGTGATCCGGCGGGTGGCCGACGCCCACCGGGCCGCGACGATGCGCACCCTGCGGGTGGCGTTCCTGTCCTCGCTGGTGCTGGAGCTGGCCGCGTCGCTGTCGCTCGCCCTGGTCGCCGTCCCGGTGGGCCTGCGGCTGCTGTCCGGTTCCCTGGACCTGTCGACCGCGCTGCTGGTCCTGCTCCTGGCGCCGGAGGCGTACCTGCCGCTGCGCACCATGGGCGGCAGGTTCCACGCGGCGATGGAGGGGGTCGCCGCCGCCGACGAGGCGTTCGCCGTACTCGACGGCGAGGCCGGGGCGACGAGGGTCTCCGACGTTTCCGGGGTGGGGCTCGCGCGCAGCGGGCGGGCGGGCACGCGTACGGCGGGAACGCCGTGGAAACCGGAACCGGGATCGGCGCCGGGATCCGGGCCGGGAAGGGCTCCGGAGATCCGGCTGGAGCACGTCACGGTGCGCTACCCGGACCGGGAGGAGGCCGCGCTGGAGGACGTGTCGCTGGTGATCGCGCCCGGTGAGCGGGTGGCGCTGGTCGGCGAGAGCGGAGCGGGCAAGAGCACCCTGCTCCACCTGCTGCTCGGCTTCGTCACCCCCTCGGAGGGCAGGGTGCTGGTCGACGGTGCCGAGATCGACGACCATGACTCCTGGCGCGCGCGGCTCGCGTTCGTACCGCAGCGCCCGCACCTCTTCGCCACCTCGGTGGCCGACAACATCGGGCTCGGCGCCCCCGGCGCGACCATCGGCGAGATCAGGGCCGCGGCGCGGGCCGCGCAGGCCGACGAGTTCGTCACGGCGCTGCCGGAGGGGTACGACACCGTGCTCGGCGAGCGGGGGACGAACCTGTCGGCCGGGCAGCGGCAGCGGGTCGCGCTGGCCCGCGCGTTCTGCCGCCCGGACGCCGGGCTGCTCCTGCTGGACGAGCCGACCGCGCGGCTCGACGGCCGCAGCGAGGGCGCGGTTGTGAGCGCGACCCGCGACCTCGCCGAGGGCCGCACCGCCGTGATCGTCGCTCACCGGCCCGCGATGATCGACCTCGCCGACCGGGTGATCCGGATCGCCGACGGCCGCGTGGTGGCCGGGGAGAGACCCCGGGCGGGGACACGAGAGGAGATCTCCTCGTGACCGACAGCAACGGGATCCCGGCGGGCCGGACGGGTGGACGACCGGTGCCCCGGACGGACGAACGACCGACGAGCCGAACGGACCAGGGGCCGGTGGACCGCACCGGCGGGCGGCCGACGAGCCGGACAGACGAGAAGCCTGTAGAGCGATCGGCGAGCCGGGGCGGCGGGCGGCTGGTCCTCGCCGCCGCGGCGGGGGCGGCGGCCGAGCTGGTCGGGCTCGGGCTGATCGGGTCCGCCGCGTGGCTCATCACCAGGGCCGCCGAGCAGCCGCCGCTGGCAGCGTTGAGCGTGGCGATCGTCGGGGTGCGGGCGTTCGCGACGACCAAGGGCGTCTTCCGCTACGGGGAGCGCCTGGCCGGTCACGACGTGGCGCTGCGGGCCCAGGCGACGACCAGGGAGCGGCTCTACCGGGCGCTCATCCCCGCCGGGTCGCCGAACCAGCGGGGGGCCGACCTGCTCAGCCGCATGGTCGACGACACCGACGCGGTACAGGACCTGCTCGTACGCTGCCTGCTCCCGGCGGTCGCGGCGCTGGTCACCGGCGTGGCCGCGGTGGTGATCGGGCTGTTCCTGCTCCCGGTGGCGGTGCCGGCGCTCCTGGCCGGGCTGCTGGTGGCCGGGGTGCTGATCCCGGCGAGCACGGCCGCCGCCGCGCGGCGCTGGTCGGCGCGGATCGCCCCGGCGCGGGCGGACCTGGCGTCCCGGGTCGCCGACCTGGTGCACGGGGCGGCCGACCTGGCCGCCTACGGCGCGGACGAGCGAGCCCTGGCCGCCGCCGCCGAGGCCGATGCCCGGCTGGCGGCGCTGGAGCGCAGGCAGGCGCGGGCGAACGCGGTGGCCTCGGCCCTGGGCCTGCTCACCCAGGGACTGACCGTGGCGGCCGTCGTCCTGCTGGCGAGGAACTCCGGGGCGGGCGCCGTGACCACCGCGGTGCTCGCGCTGATCTCGCTGGTGTGCTTCGAACCGGTGCTGCCGATGGCCGCGGCCGGGGAGCGGCTGACCGGGGTGCTCGCCGCCCTGCGCCGCCTGCGGGAGGTGGGCGCGACCCCACCGGCGGTGGCCGAACCGGCCGTTCCCGTCGCGGTCCCCGACGGGCCGCCGACCGTCGAGGTCGAGGACCTGGTGGTCCGGCACGGCCCCGGTCTCGCCCCCGCGCTGGACGGCGTCAGCCTGACCCTCACCCCCGGCAGGCGCGTCGCCCTGGTCGGCCCCAGCGGCGCGGGGAAGAGCACCCTGCTGTCGGCCCTGATGCGCCTCGTCGAGCCCGAGTCGGGGACGATCCGGGTCGGCGGGGTGGACGTCCGGGAACTGGCCGCCGACGACGCCCGGCGGGTGATGACCGGGCTGACGCAGGATCCGTACGTCTTCCAGACGTCGCTACGGGACAACCTGCGGCTGGCGGGCCCGGAGGCCGGTGACGAGGAGCTGGCCGAGGCGGTGCGGCGGGCGCGCCTGGACCGGTGGGTGGAGCGGACCGGCTGGGACGCGATCCTCGGGGAGGACGGGCGTACGGTGTCCGGGGGCCAGTTGCAGCGGCTGGCGCTGGCGAGGGCGCTGCTGCACGACCCGCCGGTGCTGCTGCTGGACGAGCCCGCCGAGGCCCTGGACGAGGCGACGGCGGACGCGCTCATGGCCGACCTCCTGGACGCCACCCACGGTCATACGACGCTGCTCGTCACGCACCGCCTGCGCGGGCTGGAGCCGATGGACGAGATCGTCGTGCTGGAGAACGGTTCGGTGACGCAGCGGGGCACCCACCGGGAGCTGGTGTCCGCTCCCGGCTACTACCGCGACCTGTGGCGCTCGGAGGCGCTCACCGCCGGGCGGTGAGCGCCTCCGAAGCGCTCCCTGAGCGCGTTCGAAGCTAAGGGTGATACCCGGCTCCACCTGCACATACAGTCCACGGTGATCCACCGTCATCCGGCTTCGTCCAGGGTCGTCGTCACCCAATTGGTCACTCAGTGATGTGCCCGTCCGAGCCGGTAGAGCGCTCTTGGGCTACTCAGAAGTGGCGCGACTGTCTCAGTCTCACTCGGGGCCGCTCAGCTCTTGATACGCCTCGCGTAGTTCTGCGGCTTCCGGCATGCGGCGCGTCTCGATCGCGCCGATCACCTCGCGTGCCCTCCAGTAGTTGGACGGCACCAGCACGCCGCTCGTCATGGTCGTGAGGGCGAGCTGACCCGCCTCGTCGGGCTGGTCGGTGGCGAGAAGCGCCAGAGCGAGGTCAAGGCGCGCGGAGGCCGCCCGACGCGGGCGAACCAGCCCGTCCGCGGCCGACTCCAGGCGGGCGAGCACCTGCCGGGCGTACGGCTCGGCGGCCGGGTCCCCCAGCCATGACAGCGTGGTGGCCACGTACGCCTCGCTCTTGGAAGGGTCGTAGCGGTAGTGGTGCTCGGGATGCTCGGGCACCGACAGCGGCGAGACCAACCGGGCGACGCGGTTCAGGGCGTCCCGCGTCTCCGGGCCGGATCCGAGCCGTGCCCAGATCCGGCCTTCCTGCGCGGTCGCCTGAATGTAGGCCGAACCGGTGCGCGGTGCGATCGCCTGCGCCCCCCGGGTCAGGGTCAGGGCGCGGCGATAGTCGCCGGTGGTGACCGCCTGCCACGCCTCCGTCTCCAGACACCACGCGGCGATCTCGGGATGCTCGGCGTGCTCGGCCAACTGCGCGGTCGTCCGAAGCCACGTTCCGGCGGCCCCGAACTGACGGAGGTCGATGTGACAGGTGGAGGCCAGCAGCGACAGCCAGCCACCGGCCGTCAGAAGGCGGCGGTGCTCGGCGAACGTCTTCTTGGCATCGACCAGGTGTGAGACGTACGACAGGTGCCGACGCACCCGTTCCAGCAACTCGGCCGGTGGTGTCGCCTGGTAGGCCATCGCGAGGTCGTCGACGGCCGACTCCAGCCGGTCAAGCGTTTCGGTGCCCACATCGCTGGCGGCGACACGACGGGCCAGCTCCAGCGCCTCGATCTCCTCGGCGAAGTGAGGGGTGCCCGGCGTCGCGCTGTCCGGCTCCTCGCTGAACAGCTCGGCTTCTTCCATGCCGAACACCCGGCAGTAGAGCAGCCGGTACGGGTCCTTGGGCCGGTGCTTGCCCGCCTCCCAATCCTTGATGGCGCGGATCAGGGAATCCCGCTCGGGCAGGCGGGCACGAGTGCGCGGATCGGCGGCCTCGGCGAGCTGCCGGGCCATCTCCCGCTGCGTCCACAACTCGCCACGCCTCGCGGCGCGCAACCGCAGCGCCCAGGCCGGAACGTTACCCATTGTGTGCACCTCGGGGGACGTCGAATCCTCCTGTCTCCCCCAGTCTCCCCACTCTCACTGTCGGCGCGGGATACTCGGCGATGTCATGGGAGCACCAGGAAAAACGGAACCCGCAGGCGCGGTAACGCCGTACGGGTCCCTTGATCGCACACTGGAGGTGCGACCCATGGACAACTGTAGAACCGTCCCGCCCGCCGTTGACGATGACGACAGTGGAGATCCACGACAGGGCGCTGCGCGTCGTTCAGCGGCTGCTCGCGGAGCGGGGAATCCGTACCCACCGTCATCACACGATCAGTCTCGGACTTTTCGCCAGTCGCGCGGCGGAACCTCCTTCGCCCGACAAGCCCGTGAGCTGGTGGACGGAACGCCACCCGCCTGAGCTGGCCGTGATCGGTGCCCGGGGCGGACGTGAGGCCACGGTGACCATGGGTCCGCGCTCGGGCAGCTATCTGCTCTCCCTGCGCGACGGCTCCGATCTCCTGGCGGTACGAAGCGAGCATCCCGAACAGGTGGTCGCCCTGATCGTGGCCGCTCGGAGGTCGTGACCGTGCACGGCTGGGTCATCCTGGGCGATGCGGCCACCAAGCGCGTCAACGGCCAGGAGGTCGTCGTCACGGCCGACAAGTCGGGCGACATCGGGTCGGTCATCAGGGCGTGGGAGGAGGCTGAGCGCCACCGAATGCTGTACGAACTGGGCAACCTCGGCCGCCTGGTCGATGCCGCGATAACCCGCCTCCAGCTCCACCACCGCACTCCGGGCAGTCGCGGAAAACACCCGCTGAGAACCGACGACATCAAATGATCACTGGTCGGGTGCGGCGAGAGACCTCCCAGGGTTGCGTTGCCGTACCCGGCCGACGACCAGCGTTCCGGTTTCGATGGAGGCTCTGAACGTGCCGCCGGGGTCGTGGCGCATGGCCATGACCCCGGCGGCACGCCCGCCGCTGAGGCTTACTCGCCGGTCTTCTCGGCGAGGGTCACGGTGACGGTGCCGGGCTGTCCGTCGCGGACGTAGGCGATGGTCACCTGCTGGCCCGGCTTGAAGCCGCGGACGGCTCCGACCACGGTGGCGGCCTCGTCCACGGTCGTGTTGTTGATCTTGGTGATCAGGTCGCCCTGCTCGATGCCCGCCTTGGCCGCGGGGCTTCCCTCGGTGACCTGGCCGACCAGGGCGCCGCCCGCGTCCCCGGTGGCGTCGGTCACGCTCACGCCCAGGAAGGCGTGGGAGACCCTGCCGCTCTCGATGAGCTGCTGGGCGACCTGGTTGGCGGTGGTGATGGGGATGGCGAAGCCGACGCCGATGCTGCCCTCCCCGCCGTTGGTGGCGATGGCGGTGTTGATCCCCACCACCTGCCCGGCCGCGTTGACCAGCGCCCCTCCCGAGTTGCCGGGGTTGATCGCCGCGTCGGTCTGGATGGCGCCGCCGATGGTGGTGCTCCCGCTCCCGCTCTGCTGCTGCCTGCCCCAGCCGGGCGGGAGTTGCTGCTGGCCCTGGTCGCCGCCGACGGTCAGGGTACGGTTCAGCGCGCTGACGATTCCCGCGGTGACCGAGCCGGACAGGCCGAGCGGGCTGCCGATGGCGAGGACGGAGTCTCCCACCTTCAGCCGGTCGCTGTCGCCGAGCGAGGCCTTGGTGAGGCCGGAGACGCCCTCCGCCTTGATGACCGCGAGGTCGGTGGCCGGATCGGTGCCGATGATCTTCGCGGTGGCGGACTTCCCGTCGCTGAACTTGACGGTCACCTGGCTGCCCGGACCCCCCTGGCCCCCGGCCTCCACCACGTGGTTGTTGGTCAGGATCAGGCCGTCTTCGGACAGCACCACCCCGGACCCCTCGCCCCCTCCGGCGGCGGTCCTGATCTCGATCGACACCACGGAGGGCTGGACGGCCTGCGCGATGTCGGCCACCGTGGTCGCGTTGCCGACCGGGCTGACCACCGGGCTGGACGACGAGACCTGGGCGGTGGCGCCGCTGTTAAGACTCGTCGCGACGAAGGCCCCCGCGACCCCGCCACCGACGGCCATGGCCGCCAGTGCGAGACCGGTGCCTATCTTCTGCCCGGCGGTGAGCCGCCCTCGCTGCGGGGGGACCGCCCCCGGTCCCCCGTATCCCCCGAGCCCCCCGGGCCCTCCGGCCCCTCCGGGCGCCTCGGCGGCGAGCTGTTCCGGCACCGGGTGGATCAGCGTCGGCTGCGGCCCGGTGTCGGCATCGGCGTCGGCGCGGTAGGCGCCGACGCGCGGCGGAACCTTGCCGAATTGGGTCCAGCCGTCGTTCCCGGGGGTCGCCTCGGCCGGTGTGCCCTGCTGCTCGTTCCTGTTCGGGTCCATGTCTTCCCCCAAGTCCTACATCCCCCCGGGTTCGACGGGGCGGAGGCCGGTGTTCACCGATTAGGGAAAACAATGCCTGATCCCGCATAAGACCTGGTTAAGGGCCTGATCGCGACGATCGGAATCCTCTGACAACGGCTTTATCCGCCGTGCTCAACACGGGTCACGGCCACTGAAAATCACCGGCGGACATCTCGCGGGAAGGTGCCGCCACCGGGCGGCTCAGGAGGAGGTGGGCCGGTACTCGTCGCGCAGGAGGCGTTTGTAGAGCTTTCCCGTGGGATGCCTGGGCAGTTCCTCGCGGAAGTCGACCGACCGGGGACACTTGTAGGGCGCGAGCGCCGAGTGGCAGTACTCGATCAGCTCGGCCTCCAGCTCCGGGCCCGCCAGGTCCATGGAGACCGGCTGGACGACGGCTTTGACCTGCTCGCCCATCTCCTCGTCGGGGACGCCGAAGACGGCCACGTCCGCCACCTTCGGATGGACGGACAGGACGTTCTCGGCCTCCTGCGGGTAGACGTTGACCCCACCAGAAATGATCATGTATGAGCGGCGGTCGGTGAGGTAGAGGAAACCCTCCTCGTCGAGGTAGCCGATGTCCCCGAGCGTGGTCCAGCCCCGGCCCAGGGGGTCGCGCGAGGCCCGCGTCTTGTCCTCGTCGCCGTGGTAGACGAACCGGGGACCCTTGGAGAAGTAGACAGTGCCGTGCTCGCGCGGCGGCAGCTCGTTGCCGTCCTCGTCGCAGACGTGGACGACGCCGAGCAGCGGGCGGCCGACCGTGCCCCGGTGCGCGAGCCAGTCCTGCGGTCCGGCGTACACGAGGCCGTTGCCCTCGGTCCCCGCGTAGTACTCGTGGATTATCGGCCCCCACCAGTCGATCATCTTCTCCTTGACGGGGACGGGGCAGGGGGCGGCGGCGTGGATCGCGCAGGTCAGCGACGACAGGTCATAGCGGGCGCGGATCTCCTCGGGCAGCTTGAGCATCTTGATGAACATGGTCGGCACCCACTGCGAGTGGGTGACGCGGTGCCTCTCGATGAGCGCGAGCGCCCGCTCGGGATCGAACCTCTCCATGACGACGAGCGTGGCGCCGATGCGCTGGAAGCTCATGCAGTAGCGCAGCGGGGCGGCGTGGTAGAGCGGCGCCGGGGAGAGGTAGACGCTGTCGGCGGAGGGCGCGAACAGGAAACGGATGAGCTTCAGCAGCGGCCCCGGGGTGTCCAGCGGAGCCCTGGAGAGGGTGGGCTTGACGCCCTTGGGCCGTCCGGTGGTGCCCGAGGAGTAGAGCATGTCCGCGCCCTGGCACTCGTCCTCGACGGGGGTGGCGGGGTGGGCCGCGACGGCCTTCTCGTACGAGTCGAAGCCGGGGGCCACGCCGTCCAGCATGAGCCGGAGCCCGACGCCGGGCGTGCGGTCCACGATGGAGGCGGCCACGTCCGCGAGGGCGGCCGAGGAGACGAAGACCCGGGCGCCGCAGTTGTCGACGATGTAGGCGAGCTCGTCGGTCTTCAGGCGCGAGCTGATCGCGGTGTAGTACAGGCCCGAGCGGTGCGCGGCCCACGCGACCACCAGGAACAGCGGGTGGTTCTCCAGCATGAAGGCGATGTGGTCACCCGGCCGCAGCCCCGCGGCGCGGAAGAGGTGGGCGAGGCGGTTGGACTCCTCATCCAGCTCACGGTAGGTGACGACCCGCCCGGAGTCCGCCATGATCACAGCGGGTTTGTCCGGCGAGACGGCTGCGATCGCTCCCGGGTGCATGAAACCGAACATTACTCGGTGAGAAGTGTGCTGAGAAGTGTCCGCGCGGCCGGGCCCCCGGTGCCGGCCTTGGGTCCTTCCGAAGTTCCCCCAGGCCCCTCGGAGGCTGCGAGAAGTGCCCGCACGCGGCTGGGCCGCGACCTCGTGGACGAGATCGCGGCCCAGCGGTAGATCAGACCGTATGGATCAGGCGTGGCTGTAGATGTGCTCCCAGCCACTCTGGTAGCCGTGGGGGCGGCCGTGGTCGCCCCGGCTCACCTTGACGTAGATGTGCTCGGCGCCCTCACCGGAGAAGGAGTAGAAGCCGGGCTTCTTGGAGCAGTTCTTGAAGCTCTTGTAGCTGGTCGAGCCGTCGAAGCCGACGACCTTGAAGGTCTCCCACGCGCAGAAGTGCCTGGGCTTGCTCCACCACTTGTGGTTGGTGAGCTTAGTGTCGACGGTGTAGTGGTATTCGTTCTCCCACTTCCACGCGCGCTTCTTGAACCACTGCTTCACCCACTTGCACTTCTTTTCACCCTTGTACCAGGTGCACTTCTTGACGATCTTGGAGTACTTCTTCCAGTACCAGTGCTTCTGTGACTTCTTCTCCACGGTGACCTTGCCTTCGGCCTCCGCCTTCTTGTCACCGGAGTAGTACGGACCCCATGTGTCGGCGAAGACGGGGGTCGCGGAGGTGCTCGCGGCGACGGTCTGGACGGGGGTCACGGTCTCGGCGTTGGCCATCGCCGGGGTAGCCGTGACGAGCAGGGCGGCCGTACCGGCGCCCAGGAGGATTCGGCTGGCGAATCGCATTTCGAGGGGTTCCTCTCGGGAGTGAGGATTTTGACGCCCAAGTTGTACGATGCGCCGATTGACCGTAACTTTCACTTCACTTAAAAGACGAGGTCATGCCAATGATCAAATCATATTACTTGCCGGATAAGTCGTAAAATAGCGCTAAATGATCAGTTTGATAATCCGGTCAGTTACGCGCGAGACGGCGGGCGACGGTGTCCCCCAGGGTCTGCACGAGCTGTACGACGACGACCAGCACGACCAC
Source organism: Streptosporangium oxazolinicum (assembly GCF_039537505.1). Taxonomy (NCBI): domain Bacteria; kingdom Bacillati; phylum Actinomycetota; class Actinomycetes; order Streptosporangiales; family Streptosporangiaceae; genus Streptosporangium; species Streptosporangium oxazolinicum. Next base: position 155,420 of record NZ_BAABAQ010000005.1, on the reverse strand, counting down.
GGTGACGATCATGAGCGTGGTCTCGAAACGCTGGTAGCCGTAGCGGATGGCCAGGTCCCCCAGCCCTCCCCCGCCGATCGCCCCGGCCATCGCCGAGTACGAGATCAGCGCGACCACGGTCACCGTGAGCCCCGCGACCAGGCCGGGCATCGCCTCGGGCAGCAGGACCTTGCCGACGATGGTCCCCCGTCCGGCCCCCATCGCCTGGGCGGCCTGCACCTTGTCCCTGCCGACCTCGCGCAGCGCGGTCTCCACCAGCCGGGCGAAGAACGGCGCCGCGCCGAGCGTGAGCGGGACCACCGAGGCGATGGTGCCGATGGTCGTGCCGACGATCAGCCTGGTCAGCGGGAGAATCGCGATCATCAGCACGATGAAGGGCAGCGAGCGGCCGATGTTGACGATCAGCCCGAGCACCCGGTTGAGCGCGGGCGAGGGGAACAGCCCGCCCCGGTCGGTGGCGACCAGCGCCACCCCGAGCGGGAGGCCGAGGATCACCGTGAACAGGGTCGACCACAGGACCATCTGGACGGTCTGCCCGGTCGACTCCAGCAGCAGCGGGAACATCTCTTCCCAGGTCATCGGGCCTCCTCGACGAGCAGGCCGCGTTCGGCCAGGTAGGTGAGCGCGGCGGCGCGCTCGTCACCGGTGACGAGCAGGCGCAGCCGTCCCGTCGAGACGCCCGCCACCTCCTCCAGGGCTCCGCCGAGGATGTTGACGTCCACGTCGAACTTGCGGACCACCTGCGAGACCACCGGCTCCTCGGCCTGCCCGGTGAAGGTGATCGTGACGTGGCCCGGCTCCGGATCGGGCAGCGGGAACAGCTCCGCGGCGAGCCTGGAGCCCGGCCTGGAGAGCAGTTCGGCGATGGTCCCCGACTCCTCGACCAGGCCGTCCCGCATGATGGCGACCGAGTCGCAGATCGACTTGACGACCTGCATCTCGTGGGTGATCAGCAGGATCGTGAGGCCGAGCTCGCGGTTGAGGCGCTTGAGCAGGGCCAGGATCGACTGCGTGGTGCCGGGGTCGAGCGCCGAGGTGGCCTCGTCCGAGAGCAGGACGGGAGGGCTTCCGGCCAGCGCGCGGGCGATGCCGACCCGCTGCTTCTGCCCGCCCGACAGCTGCGCGGGGTGCGCCCCCGCCTTGTCGGCCAGCCCGACCAGCTCCAGCAGCTCGGCCGTACGCCTGACGCGCTCGGCCTTGGCCACCCCCATGACCTCCAGCGGGAAGGCGACGTTCCCGGCGACCGTACGGGAGGAGAGCAGCGCGAAGTGCTGGTGGATCATCCCGATCCGCTGCCGGGCCCTGCGCAGGTCACCCTCGCGCAGGCCGGTCAGCTCCTGCCCCGCCACCGAGACGGTGCCGGAGGTGGGCCGCTCCAGCAGGTTCACGCAGCGCAGCAGGGTGCTCTTCCCGGCGCCGCTCTGCCCGAGCACGCCGTATATCTCACCCTCGCGGACGTGGAGATCCACCCCGTCGACGGCGACCACCTCGCGGCCCCGATCCTGATAGACCTTCCGCAGGCCAGATACATCGATCACAGCTGGTCACCAACGCGACCCTTATTTGCCCTCATTCCCGACATGTTATGTGAGACCGATCACCCGCCACGAGTTCCCGTCTCCGGCGAGCAGGTCCTCACCGGTACGGGTCCCGCAGGGGGACGACCCTCTGGGCGAAGTCCTCCTTGATAGCCCGCATCCTCGCCCCGGGCGCGTAGAAGCGCCCCTTGGTCTCCCCGTACGGCGTCAGCCACCCCTTGGCCGCGAGGTCACGCAGGTCCCTGGCCGCCTGTCCCTGGCTGAGCGACTCGTCCAGCTGGTATCTGCTCCGGCGCAGCCGCCGGTTGACGAACACCTCGTACAGCGCCGAGACGGTCCGGGCGTTGAGCCCGTCGGCGTCGACCTGCTTCTCCAGGAGCATCCACACCTCCCCCGCCTCGGAGAGCCTGCGTCCGACCCGCTGGGCCTGGAGGTGGTGGGCGCGCAGGCAGAAGCGCACCCAGTGCAGCGTGTCCCCGTGCGGACTCCAGTGCCGCCGCTGCGCCCCGGCCAGAGCGTCGTAGTAGTCGTAGGTGTTCCTGTCCTGTCCCAGCCACTCCTCGATGGAGGAGAACTCCGGGGTCGTGATCCGGTCCCTGCCGAGCACAAGTGTCTGCAGCGCCCGCGACATGCGGCCGTTGCCGTCCCGCCAGGGGTGGATGCTCACCAGGTTGAAGTGGGCCATCGCCGCCCGTACGTAGCTCGGCGCCTCCAGGTCGCCCTCGTTGAGCCAGCCGACCAGCTCGGCCATGAGCTCCGGCACCCGTTCGGCGTCGGGCCCCTCGTAGACGACCTCCCCGGTGGCGGAGTTACGGACGTAGATGCCACCGGGCCGCACCGCGCCCGGCGTCTTGTCGTGGTGGTGGCCGATCATCATGAAGTTGAGCGCGTGGAGCAGACCGGCGTCGAACGCGAACACCGGCGCCCGGGAGAGCACCTGGATGTAGGTCAGCGCCTGCTGGCAACCGGAGATCTCCCTGGCGACCGCACCGGAGGTCTCCAAAGGGTCCTCACCGGCCATGATGGACTCGATGTCCTCGACACTGGCCCGGTAGCCCTCGATCGAGTTGGATCCCTGGATGGCCCGCGCCTGAAGCTGGCGCCGGAGCTGGCCGTCCCAGCGGTGGGGTTCCGCGAGGCGGTATTTCAGGTCGCGGCGCATCTCTTCGATCTCGCCGAGGACCGCTTCGTCGACGGCCTCCAGGGGAGGCGTTCCGTACAGCATGGAGTCCATGCCAGCATGAACGAATCATTCGGTCAAGCGACTTGATGATTTGCCCATTTATATTTGATAAGCCCGTTCCGTACGGAAACGACGTCGGCCCGCCCTCTCCGGGGAGAGGACGGGCCGCGCGGGGAGCGGGGATCAGGCGGCGGCGTGCTCGGCCACCTTGGCCGGGGTGAGCGCGATCTCCAGGACCTCGCGCACGTCGCTCACCGTGTGCACGGTGAGTTCGTCGCGGACGGCCTGCGGGACGTCGTCCAGGTCGGGCTCGTTGCGCGCCGGGATCAGCACGGTCGTGATGCCCGCCCGGTGGGCGGCGAGCAGCTTCTGCTTGACGCCGCCGATCGGGAGCACCCGGCCGGTGAGGGAGACCTCGCCGGTCATGGCCACGTCACCGCGGACCTGGCGGCCGGATAGCAGCGAGGCCAGGGCCGTGATCAGGGTGACGCCCGCGGACGGGCCGTCCTTGGGAACGGCTCCGGCCGGGAAGTGGACGTGCACCGAGCGGTCCTTGAGGGAGGCGACCGGCAGCTCCAGCTCCGCGCCGCGCGAGCGCAGGTAGGAGAGCGCGATCTTGGCCGACTCCTTCATGACGTCGCCGAGCTGGCCGGTCAGGGTGAGGCCGGTGTCGCCGGTCTCGGGGTCGGCCAGGGACGCCTCCACGTAGAGGACGTCACCACCCGCCCCGGTGACCGCCAGGCCGGTGGCCACGCCGGGCACCGCCGTACGCTGGCTGGACTCGGGGAGCGAGGACTCCGGCACGTTGCGCGGACGGCCCAGGTAGGGGACGAGGTCCTCCACCGTCACGGGCAGCTCGCTCTCGCCGAGCGCGACGTTGGCCGTCACCTTGCGCAGGATCCTCGCGATCGAGCGCTCCAGGGACCGGACCCCGGCCTCCCTGGTGTACTCACCGGCGAGCTTGCGCAGCGCGCCCTCGTCGAGGGTGACGTCCTCCGCGGTGAGACCGGCCTTGTCGAGCTGGCGCGGGAGCAGGTGGTCGCGGGCGATCGCGACCTTCTCGTCCTCGGTGTAGCCGTCGAGCGTCACGATCTCCATGCGATCCAGCAGCGGGCCGGGGATGGCCTCCAGCACGTTGGCGGTCGCCAGGAAGAGCACGTCGCTGAGGTCGAGCTCCACCTCCAGGTAGTGGTCGCGGAAGGTGTGGTTCTGCGCCGGGTCGAGCACTTCGAGCAGCGCGGCCGTCGGGTCGCCCCGGTAGTCGGAGCCGACCTTGTCGACCTCGTCGAGCAGCACGACCGGGTTCATCGAACCGGCCTCCCGGATGGCCCGGACGATCCGGCCGGACTGGGCGCCGACGTAGGTGCGCCGGTGACCGCGGATCTCGGCCTCGTCGCGCACGCCGCCGAGGGCGACCCGGACGAACTTGCGGCCCATGGCGCGGGCCACGGACTCGCCGAGGGAGGTCTTGCCGACCCCGGGGGGACCGGCGAGCGCCAGCACGGCGCCGCTGCGGCGCCCGCCGACCACGCCGAGGCCCTTCTCGGCCCTGCGCCCTCGGACGGCCAGGTATTCGATGATGCGGTCCTTGACGTCGTCGAGGCCGGTGTGGTCGGCGTCGAGGACGGCGCGGGCCGCGGCGATGTCGTAGGAGTCCTCGGTCCGCTCGTTCCACGGGATGTCGAGGACGGTGTCGAGCCAGGTGCGGATCCAGCCGGTCTCGGGAGACTGGTCGGAGGTCCGCTCCAGCTTGTCGACCTCCTTGAGCGCGGCCTCGCGCACCTTCCCGGGCAGGTCGGCGGCCTCGACGCGGGAGCGGTAGTCCTCCTCCTCCGAGGAGGTGTCGCCGTTCAGCTCGGCGAGCTCCTTGCGGACCGCGGCGAGCTGCTGGCGGAGCAGGAACTCGCGCTGCTGCTTCTCCATGCCCTCCTGGACGTCCTTGCGGATCGTCTCGGCCACGTCGAGCTCGGCCAGGTGCTCACGCGACCACTCGACCAGCATCGAAAGGCGGTCGGCGGGGTCGGCGGTCTGCAGGATCTCGGCCTTGCGCGGAGTGCTCAGCCAGGGGGCGTACCCGGAGTTGTCGGCGAGGATCGAGGGGTCGTCCATCTGGTTGACCGCGTCGACGACCTGCCACGCGCCCCGCTTCTGCAGGATCGTGGTGGCCAGCGCCTTGTACTCCTTGGCGAGCTCGTGGGCGCGCTCGCCCGCCGCGACGGCGGGGATGCGGGTGGCCTGCACCCACAGGGCCGCGCCGGGGCCGGTCGTGCCGGTGCCCACGCGGACCCGGTCGACACCGCGCACCACGGCCGCGGGCTCGCCTCCGGGCAGCCTGCCCACCTGCTCGACGATCGCCCTCACGCCCACCGAGCCGTATCGTCCGTCGATCCGGGGAACGAGAAGGACCTCAGGCTTGTTGTCAGCGAGAGCCTGCGCCGCGTCGATCGCGGCCCGGACCTCGGTCTCCGACAGGTCAAGCGGGACGACCATGCCCGGCAGCACGACCTCGTCGTCGAGCGGCAGGACCGGGAGGATCAAGCTCTCACTCATGTGAACTCCAAGGGTTGAGTTATACACACTCAATTAATGGGAGCCAGCGAATGTTCCCGAGGTTGAGCGTGTTCGCTGTGAGCGATCGTAATCGTGTAATCGTTACTTTAAGTTATCATTTCAAGCGCTTTCGTCACTCGCGGGTATCACCAGACACCCGCGAACACCCGGACACCCGGACGGTCCTCCGGACACCCGGTGGTCCGGTGGCTCGGTGGCTCCATAGCTCGGTGGCTCCGTGGCTCCGTGGCTCCGTGGGGTGACGCCGAGGCGTCACCCCACGGCGGGACGCGGAGTATGTCCGCGCTGCCTAGGCTGTTCCGATGACTCCCAGTCCCGCGCGGCAGTCCCTCGCACGGCGTACGCGGGGGGTGTGGGAGACCGTCGTACGGCTGACACGCCCGTTCACCGAGGCGCTGGTGACCGGCAGGGCCGATCCGGCCCGACCCCGGTCCCGCGCCCGCGTGCCGAGCATGCTGGGACTGCTGCCGTTCCAGACGATCGACCTGGTCCTGCTGGGCGACCTGCTGCTGACCTTCACGCTGTTCGGCTCCGGCCTCTCCTCCCTGGAGAGCCAGGCGGCCGACGCGCGCTCGCCCCTCGACCCGCAGTGGATCATGTTCGCCGCCCTGGCCTTCTCCCTGCCGCTCGCGCTGCGCGACCGATGGCCGCTGGCCGCCTGGCGGTCGGCGGCCCTGCTCATTCCCCTCGGGACGGTCGTCTCACGGCAGTTCCTCAGCGGCATCCCCTACACCGCGGCCTCCGCGATCATGTACATCCTCGTGGTCTACTCGGTCGCGGTCCGCTGCGAACGGCACATCACCATAGGGGTGTGGATCGTCTCGGTCCTCGGCGCCTGGATGATCCACCCCGACTCGATGGCCGTCGTCACCGGCATGGTCACGGTGGCCGTCCTGTTCGGCTACAACGTGCGCGCCCGGCGGCTGGCCGCCGGGCTCCTGGCCAAGGAGGAGCGACGCAGCGAGCGGGCCCTCGCGGCCCAGGCCGCGCTGGAGGAACGGGCCAGGATCGCCAGGGAGCTCCACGACGTCGTCGCCCACCACATGTCGGTGATCGCCATCCAGGCCGAGGCCGTCCCGCTGCAGGCGTCCGGGGACGCGCGGCGCCTGGAGGAGGGGCTGAAGGAGATCCGCGCGCTGTCCCTCGCGGCCATGACCGAGATGCGCCGCGTGCTGGGCGTCCTCAGGGAGGGGGACGGGTACGCCGACACCGCGCCGCAGCCGGGCCTCGGCCGCCTGGAGGAGCTCGTCGACACCGCGCGTTCCGCCGGGCTCACCGTGACGCTCAAACTGATCGGTGACCTGATGGGACTGCCCACCGCGGTGAGCCTGTCCGCCTACCGGATCGCCCAGGAGTCGCTCAGCAACGCCATGCGGCACGCCCCCGGTTCGACCGTCCTGCTGAAGATCGCCCGGTACGGCACCGAGCTGCACATCCAGGTGACGAACAACTCCGGGCACCGCTCCACCGAGGAACGGGGACACATGGGACACGGCCTGATCGGGATGCGGGAACGGGTGTCCATGCTCGGCGGGAAGCTCTGGGTGGGGCCGGCCGGGACGGGCTTCGCGGTCACCGCCATACTGCCGATCACCGAGGACGCATGACCTCCTCCCCCGGGCCGGAACCCGGGGTCTCCACGCTCAAGGGGATTCGATGACGATCCGGGTGCTCATAGCCGATGACCAGGGCATGGTACGGACCGGTTTCACCGTGTTCCTGAGCTCGCAGCCCGACATCGAGGTCGTCGGCGAGGCCGCCAACGGCGCCGAGGCCGTGACGCGGGTGGCCGAGCTGCGGCCCGACGTGGTGCTGATGGACGTCCGCATGCCGGTGATGGACGGCCTGACCGCCACCCGCCACATCCTCGCCGTTCCCACCCCTCCCCCGGTCTCCTCCGGACGGCCGGACCCCGGCCCCGTCGCGTCCACACACCTCTCCGCCCTCTCCGCACGGCCGGGCTCCCCCGCGTCCTCCGGCCCGTCTGGCCCCTCTGGTTCGCCTGGCGATCCCGGCGCTCGGCCTTCCGTGCCGAAGGTGCTGATCCTGACCACGTTCGACCTCGACGACTACGTGTACGAGGCGCTGCGCGCGGGGGCGAGCGGCTTCCTGCTCAAGGACGCCTCCGCGCAGCAACTGGCCGAGGCGGTCCGGGTGGTGGCGGCCGGGGAGGCGCTGCTGGCGCCCTCGGTGACCCGGCGGCTGATCGCGGAGTTCGCCCGCGTCGGCCCGAGCCGCCCGCGCGGGCGGCTGGACGACATCACCGAGCGGGAGACGGAGGTGCTCGCGCTCATCGCGCGGGGCAGGTCCAACCAGGAGATCGCCGAGGATCTCATGCTGTCGGAGCAGACGGTCAAGACCCACGTGGGCCGGATCCTCGCGAAGCTGAACCTGCGCGACCGCGCCCAGGCGATCGTCCACGCCTACGAGACGGGCCTGGTCCGTCCGGGCGAGTGAACCCCCCGCCCCCCACCCCCACCCCCACCCCCACCCATGGGGGGACTACCGCCAGCGGCCGTAGTCAAGCCGCACGTTCTCGTCGTCCCTGACGACGATCAACCGGGGCCGCTGGTAGGTCCACCCGTCCGGAAGGAGCAGCAGGCGATCGCCGGACCTGGCGAGCAGCCGGAGGCCCGTGTAGCGGAATCGCAGCTCCGGCGGGCCGTCGCCCTTGGGCGCTGGAGTCGCCGCGGGCCTGGGCGGATCCCCGAGTACGGCGACCCGCACGCCCTGGACGTTGATCTGCAGGTTCCTGGCGCTGTAGAGAACGACCGACGTGCGCTGGGACAGCTCCCTCGCGATCTCGGCTCCGTTCGCCCGCCCGACGTATTCGGCGTATCTGCCCGCCGACCAGAAGACACCGAGGATCAGGAGGAAGGCGAGGAGAACTCCCGTTGGAGTACGCCACCACCCGGCCGGATCCGGATCCCGCGCTCGCGGGAGGGAGAGGGCCAGGCAGAGCGACACGAGCCCCAGGGTGAACGAGCACGGCCCCGCGAGCGGCCACCAGCCGGGATCCGCCCGGGTGATCGACCACGCGAGGGCGGGCAGGCTCCCCGGCGCGGACGCCAGAACCCCCCGGACCAGGCGAGCGCGCCTTGGACGGTCCGCGAGGCTACGGCGCAGCAGCGCGCTCGCCCGGAAGGCACCCAGGGCCAGACCGATCACCACGGCGAACACTCCGAAGAGCACGTTGACACTGCGCAGCATGTAGTCCTGGATCGACATGCCGATGAGGGAGTCGTCGAAGCCGAGATAGTCGGACAGGGTGGCGGTGCGCACCCAGCCGAAGTAGACGAGCAGGGCCGCGCCGACGGTGAGTAAGCCGCCCAGCGCGGAGACCGTCTCCCAGAGCCCCGCGACGGACCGGCTTCCGGGTCCCTCCGCGGCCGCCGGAGGCGACGCGATCGGGACGGACGGGGACGGCGGGGATGGGGACGGGGAGGGAGACGGAGGCGTGGAGGGAGACGGAGGCGGGGGCGTCCGTCCCGGATCGGGAGCCAGGAGTGTGGCGAGCCGGTGACGAAAGCGGGTCAACGGGTGCGCGGAAGACAGGTCGGGGACGGAGCCGTGAGAATCGCTCGTCTCATTCCTCGTCCTCCTCATAACCGTCCTCCTCGTCCTCCTCACCACCGGACTCCTCCACAGGGTCACCATCGACGTAATCGTCGTTCTCGTCCTCCGCGGAATCGTCAGACCAGCGTTCCAGGACCGACGAATCATCCGGATCTTCGGACGCGTGGTCGGACAGAGGAATCATGTTCTGCTCGATCGCGGGTTCGGTGGGCCGATCCGCGTCGGCCGCGTCGTCGGTGAATTCGCTGACGGTTTCCACGGGCTCCGCCGAGCGGACGGGAGCGGCGCTGGGAGTGGGCGGGTCGACCTCGGCGGCCCCCTCACTCGAACACCCGGCGAGCAGCGTGGAAAGCACCAGTCCCGTCACAATGGAAGCGCCGATCCGGACACTTCGCCGTTCCAACCAAAAAGAGGACAGAATATTCGCTGAAGGCATAGGGGTGCTCCCTGATCGTTTCCTCCGGCATCGGATCGACGGCATGCCCGCCGTCGAGTCAATGCGTATAAGACGTGCGCGGCTCGGCCGTGGACTACGGCACGAGAACAGATTCCGGTTTTTTATTCTGCGACATTTCCGAGGCGCCGCCAACTTTCATACTTCATCCGGCGACGTGCCGCCGTGGCGTTCCACGAAGGCCGCAAGATCGGCGCATCGATGGCGATCCCGCCTTCTCCCACGTGGTCCAACGGAATCGCGCTCATGATTCGGCCTCAGCGCGGAACGGGCCGCCTCACAGTGGAGGAGCGGAAGATACGTCGGCAACGAGATTCGCGTCGGTCGGACGCGCGGCAGCCTCTCACCATCCGGCGCGTGTCCGGCCTCAGCCCCCTCGTTCCCGGGAGGGACGGGAAAGGCGCCCCCTCGGGGTGACGCGGGTTACGGGCCGTGATTCCTAGCGTTCTGCCCGGTTCCTCAGACCGGACAGGAGGCTCGCATGTTCCGCCGCACGCTCGCCGTGGCCGCCGCCGCGTCGCTCGCCTACGTGACGGTGCCGGAGCCCGTGGGCGACCGGGTGGTGCGGGTCTACGGGGACCTCGGTACGGCCGAGTACGTCGCGGTCGTCGTCCCCGGCTCCGACACCACGGCCGCCACCTTCGACGGCGGCAGGGTCAGGACGTACATCACACCGGGGGGCGGGGCGCGGGCGCTGCTGGCCGAGGCGCGGACGCTGGACCCGGGGGCGAGGCTGGCGGTGGTCGCCTGGCTCGGCTACGACAGCCCGGCGACGCTCAGCATCGGCGTGCTGACCATCGGGGCCGCCGAAAGAGGGGCCGCCGACCTGCGGCGATACGTCAGCGAGACGCTCAGGGGGAAACGGGTCAGCCTGCTGTGCCACAGCTACGGCTCGGTGGTGTGCGCCGGGGCCGTGCCCGGTTCCGGGGTCGCGGACACGGCCGTCTTCGGCAGCCCGGGGCTGGGCGTCTCGTCGGCCGCCGAACTGGGCGGCACCCGGTTGTGGGCGGGCAGCGGCGCCCGCGACTGGATGCGTGGGGTGCCCAAGCTCAGGATCGGGCCGCTCGGATTCGGCCCCGATCCCACCGCCCCGGCCTTCGGCGCGCGCCTGTTCGGCACCGGTTCCGCCGGGCACAGCGACTATCTCAAACCGGGCGGCGAGTCCCTGCGCAACCTGACCCTGATCGCGCTCGGCCGGGGCGGCGAGGTGTCCCGTGGCTAGTCTCGCGGCCGGGATCGAGGCGGCCACCCCCGAGGGCAGGGACCGCGGGGTGGACGCGCTGCGGGCGCTGGCGATCGCGGGCATGGTGCTGGGGCACTGGCTGGTGACGGCGTGGGCACCGGGCGCGGCGGGGGCCGTCCACATGTCCAGCCCGCTCGCCCACCTGCCGGAGTTCACGCCGCTGTCGTGGGTGTTCCAGACGCTGGCGGTGTTCTTCTTCGTCGGCGGCTACGCGGCGGCGCGCGGCCTCCGCTCGGCGGCGGCCCGCGCCTCAGGAACCTGGGTGCGGGCCAGGATGGGGAGGCTGCTGGGACCGGCGGTGCCGCTGGTCCTGATCTGGGCGGGGATCGCGGTGGGGATGGCGCTGCGCGGGACCTCGGTGGGAACGATCAGGGCGATGGTGGTCCCGGCGATCGGGCCACTGTGGTTCCTCACCGTCTTCGCCGCGCTGACCGCGGCCACTCCCCTTCTCCTGCGCGCGCACCCGGTCGTCACGGCCGCCGTGGCGTTCGCGGTCGTGCTCGGGGTGGACCTGGCCAGGTTCGGGCTCGGCGCCCCCGCCTGGACGGGGTGGGCGAACCTGGCGGCCGGGTGGCTGGTGCCGTACGCGCTGGGGATCGCCTGGGCGGGCGGGTTGCTCGCCTCGCGGCGGGTGGCGGTGGGCCTGCTGGCCGGCGGGGTGGCCGGGGCGGCGCTGCTGGTTGGCGGGTTCGGGTATCCGGCGAGCATGGTGGGCGTGACCGGGGACGCGGTCTCCAACCTCAGCCCGCCCAGCCTGGCCGCGGTCTGCTTCGGGCTCGCCCAGGTGGGGCTGGCGTTGCTCGTCCGCGCGCCGCTGGCCCGGCTGATGCGGCGTCCCCGGCTGTGGGCGGTGGTCGCGCTGGCCAACCTGTCGGCGATGACGCTCTTCCTGTGGCACCAGAGCGCGGCGACCGTGATCGCCGTCGCCGCCCTGCGCTTCGGCGACGTGCCCGGTCTGCTGGCGGTACCCGACGAGCCGGTCTGGCTGCTGCACCGGCTGGCCTGGTTGCCGGTGTTCGCGGCCGTTCTCGCGCTCGCCTGGCTTCCGGGATCGGTGCGCGGGCGATGTAATGACAGGGTGTCGCCATCGGCTTGACGAGGCGGCACGATTTTTGTGACACTGCGTCATAAAGTTTCTCTCGTCGCGGAGTGATCATGAGCGATTCGCCCTTCTCCGAAGTCCTCAGGAACGCCACCTGGGGTGATCACGAGTCCGCCGAGGACGAGAGCTACCTCAAGGCGCTGATGGCGGGCAGTCTCAGCCCCGAGGCCTACGGGGAGATGGTCGCCCAGCACTACTTCGCCTACGTGGCCCTGGAGAGCGCCTCCCGCTCGCTGGCCGCCGATCCCGTCGCGGCGCCGTTCGTCATTCCCGAGCTCTACCGGGAGGAGGCGCTGGTCCGCGACCTGGAGACGATCTACGGGTCCGGCTGGAGGTCCAGGATCGAGCCCTCCAAGCCGACCCTCACCCTGGTCGCCCGCATCAACCAGGTGGCCACCTGGCCGGGTGGCTACATCGCCCACCACTACACCCGCTACATGGGCGACCTGTCCGGCGGGCAGTTCATCCGGATGGAGCTGCAGAAGATCTACGGCTACCAGCCGGGGGGCGGCGTCGACTTCTACCTCTTCGACGGGATCGGCAGCCTGCCCCGCTTCAAGAACGAGTATCGGGCCCGGCTGGACGCGCTCCCCCTGAACGAGGCGGAGAAGGGGCGGCTGATCCGCGAGACCCGGCTCGCGTACCTGCTCAACACCGAGGTCCTGGGCGAGCTCGGCCGGGTGGCCCGCTCCGAACTCGTCGCCTGACGCCCCGCCCATCTTCCCGGCGTCTTCCGGAACGTCCCCCGGAACGGCTTCGAGGACGCCTTCAAGGACATCTTCAGGCTTCGAGGACGTGGAAACGCTCCGGTACGAGATCTCGTACCGGAGCGTTTCCACGTCCGGGGGCCTCGAAGGCCCGGAGCGCCCGGAGGGCGCGGCCCCTCTCCGAAACCGAGGACCGGACCTCAGAGGGCATAGGGCCCGAAGCGGCCCCAGGCCACGAAGGCGGCCAGCAGGAGGAAGGCCACGTTGACCGCGATCCCCGGGTACTCCTTGCGGCGGAGGTGCACGGCGATGGCGCCGATCATCGTGATCACCAGGCCGACGGCGGCGAGCGGGGTCAGGACGGGCAGGATGCCGGTGACGGCGGGCAGGATGAGGCCGAGCCCGGCCAGCAGCTCAAGGATCCCGATGATCCTGACCTGGCCGTCCGAGAAGTCCTCCACCCACGGCATCTGGCCGGACAGATCCTGGCGGGACCTGGTGGCCTTGATGAAACCGGCGAGGAGGAAGACCGCGGCGAGCAGGATCTGCGCGATCCAGAGGGCGACGTTCATGATGCGCTCCGAGGAAATAAGTGAAGGATGCCCTTCGCTTGGAGTCACCGTAGCACAACCGCAGGATCGCCTTCACTTTGTAGAATCGGCTCATGGACGCGTGCAAACGGCGGGGATTGCGCAAGGACGCCGAGATCAACAGGGAGCGGATCGTGGCGGCGGCGCGCGTCGCGTTCCGCGAGGGAGGCCTCGACGTGCCCCTGGAGGAGATCGCCCGCCGGGCGGAGGTGAACATCGCCACCCTCTACCGGCGTTTCCCCGACCGCGAGGCGCTCATCGAGGCGATCCTGGCCGACCGCATGGCGGAGTTCGTCGAGGCCGCCGAGGCGGCGGAGCGCGTCGACGACCCGTGGGAGGCGTTCGCCGGGCTGGTCGAGCACATCTGCGGGATGCAGGCCGCCGACCAGGGGGTGACCGAGGGCTTCACCTCCTGCTTCCCCGGGGAGGCGCTGGAGGCACCGAGGGCGCGGGCGCTGGCGGCGGTCGACCGGGTGATCGAGCGAGCCCGTCACGCCGGGGCGCTGCGCGCCGACTTCACCGGCCAGGACCTGATGCTGATCATGATGGCCAACGCCGGGGTGCTCGGCTCCACCCGCTGCGCCGCCCCGGAGGCGTGGCGGCGGCTGATCGGCCTGATCCTCGACGCGTGCCGCGCCGGCCGCGCCGACCGGATCGCTCCCCCGCTCCCCCCGGCCCCCAGCGCCGAGGACATGCGCAACGCGATGCTCACGGCCCGGCTTCATCGCTGACCCCGCCGTGAGGGACCGCACGACGGCGTCTGACCGAGGTGCCGGTACTGTGCGACCATGGGGCCATGCCCCGGATTTCGGCCGCGACCATCGGCGAGCACCGCGCCCAGACCCAGGATCGCATCCTGCGGGCCGTCTCCCGTCTCTCGCGCGACCAGGGCATCGACGCCATCTCCATGACCGACGTGGCGAGCGAGGCCGAGATCACCCGTACCGTCCTGTACAACTACTTCCCGGACAAGGCGGCGCTGCTGCTCGCCTTCACCGAGCGGGTGACGCACTACTTCATCGACAGCTACGAGCGGGAGCTGCCCGACCGGGCCTCGCCCGCCGAACGGCTGCGGGTCTTCGTCAGGCTCCAGCTCGACGGGCTGCTCGCCCACCCCCACCCCGGCCCCGCCGACCTGTCGGCGGCACTGGGCCCCGACGCCTACCAGCGCCTGGCCGACCACGTCGAGCCGATGCAGCGCATCCTGACGGGCATCATCGACAGCGGCGTGTCGTCGGGCGACTTCCGGGCCCCCGACGTGGCCGCCGCCGCCCGGATCATCCTCGCCGTCATCGGCGCCGAACGGGTACCGCTGCTCAGTGGCGAGGTGACGCCCGAGGAGGCCGAGAGGATCGTCTCGGGTTTCGTGCTCCGCGGCCTCGGTTCCCGGAGCGTCCCGGATTCCCCCGGCCCCTCTGGCTCCCCCGGCTCCCTCGGCTCCCCTGACGGGATCTGAGCCTCCGCGGGAACGGCCGTCACGCGCACGACGAGATCCAGGCAGCGGCCGGGAGAACGCCCGTACGGGACCTGGCCCGGAGGGCATGGCCGCCCACCGCCGCGTTCATGTCACGCCCCCGCCCCGCCGCCGAGACCGCCGAGACCCCGGGGCGTGTGCCGGGCGAGGATCGCGCGGACCTGGGCGCCGTACGTGTCGAGACCCTCGGCCCCGCCGCCGGGCAGGCCCTCCAGCCGGGGAAGCAGGTCGCCGAACGCGTTCACCTCGGCCACCGCGAGCTCCCGCCAGTCGACCCCGATCATCAGGTCGACCCCGACGGCGAGGCTCCCGGGGAAGCAGGCCGCCGCCCGCGCGCAGATCTCCAGGGCCCGCTCCCACCCCCGGGGGCCGAGCCCGGCCGTGACGGCGCCCAGATCACCCCGTACGCCACCGAGGTGGAGGTTGGTCATCGGGCCCCGGCCCGCGCGGACGACCGCGTGGGTGGGCGTGCCGTCCACGACGACCACCCGCAGGTCGATCGCGCGCCCGCCGAGGCTCGCCTTGGGAAACCAGCGCTCGACGTGGAGGCCGTCCGCGGCCAGCAGGCCGACGATCGCCGCCAGATCGGGCTCGTCCTCGTAGCACCTCACCCTCAGGGAGTTGTACAGCTCGCCGGAGGCCAGCTCCGCCGAGGTCACCGCCCTGACCCGGCGGCCCGACGCGTGCAGGGCGATGACGCCGGAGGCCGACGAGCCGTGGGCCGGTTTGACGAACACCCGGCACCAGCGGGCCTCGTCCATTCGCTCGCGCAGCTCGGCGTAGCCGCCGACCGGCCCGGTGAGGGCCGGTGGCACCGGCACCCCGGCCGCCGACAGCCTGGCGTGGCAGCGCCGCTTGTCGAACATCACCGAGACGTCCTCGACGTCGGTGAGCAGTACGGCCCCCGGCGTCGCGGCCACGGCCCGGCGGACCCGGGCGGACCCGGCGACGAACCCGGCGTACCAGCGGGCACCGCCGCCGATCCGGGACGGCTCGCCGGGGCCGCGCAGCAGCGCGTCCGCCTCGGCGTCCTCCCCCGGCGAGTCGATCCGCACGAGCGTCTCCGGCGCGAGCCGGATCTCCTCGCCGCGCAGCACGGACGTCCACGGCACGACGGCGGGGCCGTCCAGTCCCTGCCGGGCGCAGGCGTCGGCGAACATGGTCACCCGCCGGTCGCCCGGCGTGCCCACGACGGCGAGGGCGGTCACGCGGCGACCGCGACACGCCGGGTGGCCGAACACCGGCCGCGACCGTGCCCGCCCACCCGGAACCCGGCCACCCAGAACCCGGCCACCCGGAACCCGCTCACCCGCGACCCGCCCGCTCGGAACCTGCTCACCCAGAACCCGCTCACCCACGCCCCGCCCACTTGGGACATGCTCACCCGCGACCCGCTCATTCGGCGACCGCGACGTAGCGCCACTCGCCGTCGGGCTCCTTCTGGTCGGACACGTCGAGCTGGACGCCGGAGCCGGAGAACGTCGAGGTGAGACGCTCGACCATGGCGTCGGTCAGGTAGTGGTGGTGCAGGTCCAGGCGTTCGAGGTGGGTGAGGGGCCGCCCCGACAGCAGGGCCTCGGCGCCCTCGTCGCTGAGCACCCCCATCGACTGGGCGAGCGACTCCAGCCGGGCCACGACGGGGGCGGCGGCGACGAGAGCGGCGACCTCGTCCTGGATCTCGCTGTTCTGCAGCCCCAGGTGCCTGAGCGCGGGCAGCCGCTCGCCGGACAGGATGTTCTCCAGATCGGCCGCGGTGGTCTCGCCACCGTACTCGCTCGTGCCGAGCCAGGCCTCCAGGTATTCGAGCGCGGGGAACTCGCTCATGCCGACCCCCCTGACCACGGAGGCGGGCAGCCCGCCCGCCTCGAAGCGCAGCACCCTGAGGTGCTCGTGCCGGACCGGCCGCAGCTCCAGGCCCGTCCCGCCCCGGACCTCCAGCCGCTCCAGCGACGGGAAGGACTCCAGCAGCGGCGTGACGTCGCTCTGCTGGATCCAGGAGATCTCGCACTCCTCCTGCGGCATCGCGGCAAAGAAGAGCGAGCGCAGCGCGGGGAGGCGCGCCGCGTTCTCCGTCAGCAACCGGATGGGCCCCGACGCGTCCTTCTCGTACGCCTCGGTCCAGCCTCCGACGATGAGTGCCCTGACCTCGGTGGTGTCGACGGTCTCGGTGAAGCGCGCGAAGTGCTCCTCGAAGGTCTCCTTGGCGTTGTAGACGTGGACCGAGACCCGCCACGCCGCCTCGCCCGCCGGAGGCATGGGGGCGCCCGGGGGACGCAGGCTCACGATGGGCAGGCCCGCGTAGTCTCCGCGGTAGAGACCGTCGACGTCGTCGTTGAACTCGCTGTACTCCATCGGAGGCTCCCCGTCAGGCTCGACTGTGACCGGACCGTCCTATCAGAGGTGCGCCCCTCTCGGAACCGAGAACGCCTGCCGGGCGGGTCCGGGGGTGATCGTCGAGGTGGCCGCCCCGCTCCCGGAGCCGTCGGCACCGGTCAGAGCGGTGCGTAAGGTCGGCGATGATGAGCAGCATGGACAGCAGCATGGACAATGGTCACATCCGTTTCAACTCCGCGACGGGCCGCTGGGTTCTCCTGACCACCGTGCTCGGCTCCGGCATGGCCATGCTGGACGGCACGGTCGTCAACGTGGCCCTGCCCGCGCTCGGCGCCGATCTCGGCGCCGACATGGCGGGGCTGCAGTGGACGGTCAACGCCTACACCCTCACGCTGGCGGGCCTGATCCTGCTGGGCGGATCGCTCGGCGACCGGTACGGCAGGCGCAAGGTCTTCCTCGTCGGCGTCGTCTGGTTCGCCCTCGCGTCGGCCCTGTGCGGCCTGGCGCCCAACGTGGAGACGCTGATCGCGGCCCGTGCCCTGCAGGGCGTCGGCGGGGCGCTGCTCACCCCGGGATCCCTCGCCATCATCCAGGCGTCCTTCGACCGCGATGACCGGCCCCGGGCGATCGGGGCGTGGTCGGGCCTGGGCGGGGTCGCCGCGGCCGTCGGCCCGCTGCTCGGCGGGTGGCTGGTCGAGACGGCCGGATGGCGCTGGGTGTTCCTGATCAACCTGCCGCTGGCGGCCCTCGTCGTGGCGGTCGCCGTACGGCACGTCCCGGAGAGCAGGAACCCGGTGGCCACCGGCCGGTTCGACGTCCTGGGCGCGATGCTGGCGGCGCTGGCGCTGGCCGGGATCACCTACGGTCTGATCGACCTGGCGATCGTCCCGATCACCGCGGGCGTGCTGCTGGGCGCGGCGTTCGTCTGGCTGGAGATCAGGCGCTCGCCCGGGGCGCTCGTACCGGTCGAGGTCTTCAGGTCGAGGGTGTTCACCGCGGTCAACATCGTCACCTTCATCATGTACGCCGCGATGGGCGTGGTGTTCTTCCTCCTGGTCGTCCAGCTGCAGGTGTCGGCGGGCTTCTCCCCCCTGCTGGCCGGGACCTCGATGATCCCGGTGACGATCCTGATGCTGCTGCTGTCGGCGCGCGCGGGCGAGCTGGCCAAGCGCCTCGGGCCCCGGCTGCCGATGACGACCGGCATCCTGGTCTGCGCCGGGGCCCTGCTGCTGATGTCGCGGATCGGCCCCGGCTCGTCGTACGTGGTGGACGTGCTGCTCCCGACGGCCCTGTTCGGGCTGGGCCTGTCGGCGGCGGTCGCGCCGCTCACCGCGACGGTGCTGGCCACCGCCGCGGAGCGCCACGCGGGGGTGGCGAGCGGCGTCAACAACGCCGTCGCCAGGACCGGCGGGCTGCTCGCGGTGGCCGCGATCCCCCCGCTGGCCGGGCTGACCGGCGACGCCTTCGACTCCCCCGAGATCTTCACCACCGGGTTCCACACGACGATGCTGGTCAGCGCGTCGATGCTGGGCGTCGCGGCGCTGCTCACCTTCCTCACCATCCGGGAGAACGTGCTGATCCAGGCGGAGCCGAAGCTGGGCTGCCCGGTGACGGCCCCCCAGCCGGGCAAGTGAGCGTCAGAAGGCGAACGCCTGGCTGCGGACGCTGTTGTCGAAGTTGGACACCAGCAGCTCGGGCTCGCCGACCGAGCGGATCTCCGGCAGCCGGGTGAACAGCTCGCGGAACATCGCTTTGATCTCCTGCCGGGCGAGGTTCGCGCCCAGGCAGAAGTGCGGTCCGGGGCCGCCGAAGCCCACGTGGGGTTTGGTGTCGCGGGTGATGTCGAACCGGTCGGCGTCGGGGAAGACCGTCTCGTCGCGGTTGGCCGAGCCGTAGAAGAGCACCACCTTGTCGCCCGCCTTCAGGCGCAGGCCGCGCAGGTCGTAGTCCTCGGTGACGGTACGGCGGAACTGCATGATGGGTGAGACGTAACGGACCATCTCCTCGATCGCGCCGCCGATGTGCGCGTCGAAGTCGCCGGCGAGCAGCCGCCGCTGCTCGGGGTTGTCGGTCAGCAGCTTGATGCCGTGCGCCATGGTGTTGCGGGCCGTCTCGTTGCCCGCCACGAGCAGCAACGTGAAGAACGATCCCAGCTCGCGGTCGGTCAGCCTCTCGCCGTCGACGTTGGCGGTGACGAGCGCCGAGACGAGGTCGTTGCGCGGCGTCCGCGCGCGCTCCTTGCCGAGGTCGATCACCAGGCGCTGCAGGGCGAGCAGCGCGAGCGTGTTCTGGGCGGCCATCCTGACGGTGTGCGCCAGGCTGGGCCGTACGCCGGAGTAGGCGGTGGAGACGTCGACGTGCTGGTGGACCCTGGCCCGCACGTCGTCGGGGACGCCCATCATGTCGCAGATGACGTGGATGGGCAGCTTGGCGGCCACCTGGCCGACGAAGTCGCCGGGCCCGGAGGCCGTCACGTCGTCGACGATCCGCGCGCACGCGGCGTCGATGTCGCCCTGCAGGTTGCCCAGCATCTTCGGACTGAAGGCGCGGGAGACGATGCGGCGGAGCCGGGCGTGCCGGGGGTCGTCCATGTTGACCATGGACTCGCCGAACACGTGCTTGACCCAGCCTGGCGGTTCGGGGCTGGTCACACCGGGCTCGCTGGAGAACACCTTGGCGTTGCGGCTGGCCTCCACCACGTCGGTGTGCCGGACCAGCGCGTAGAAACCCTTGCCCGAGCGGAGCAGCGGGACCCGCTTCTCCTCGAAGAACACCGGCTTGTCGAGATCCCGAAGCCGCGCGAACGCCTCATGCCGCTCCTTGAGCGGCCGCCGCCAGAATCCCAGGTCGGCAAGGTCGATTTCCATGCCGCCAATCCTGGCATGTTCTTTACGCGTACCGGCCACTTGAATTTCATGTCCCGGTGGGCCGCGTGTCCGAATCACCGGAAACCATCACAGATATGAGAGCCGCGCTCCTCGCCTCCGCAGTCCTCACCTCCCTGCTGGTCCCCGCCGCCTTCCCGGCCCACGCCTCGGCCGCCGCCTGCTCCGGCGTCCCCTCCGACTTCGACGGCGACGGGCGGGCCGATCTCGCGGTCGCCGCGCCCTACACCCGCTCCGGCGACCACGCCCGCGCGGGGTCGGTCACCGTGCTGTACGGCATGCGCACCGCCAGGGAGCTGACCCAGGACAACGCCGGGGTGCCCGGCGAGAGCGAGACCGGGGACTCCTTCGGCTCGGCGCTGGCCACCGGCGACTTCGACGGCGACCGCTGCGCCGACCTGGCCGTGGGCGTCTCGGAGGAGGACCGCTCCCGGCCGGGAGAGGACGGCGACGGCGCCGTACAGCTGTTCCACGGCTCGCCCGACGGCCTGCGGCCCGGCAAGCTGATCGACGCCGGGGACCTGGGCCGCAAGCGGGAGCCGGGCCGGTTCGGCGCCGCGCTCGCGGCGGGGGACCTGGACGGCGACGGCGACGACGAGCTGGTGATCGGCGCCCCCGGGCTGGGCGGCGGCGCGGTCGGGGTGTACGGGCTCAAGGGGCGCGAGCCGTACATGATCACGCAGGAGACCGGCTGGGTGGGGCAGCGCGAGCGGAAGACCGACCAGTTCGGCGCGGTGCTCGCCACCGGGGACTTCGACGGGAACGGCCGGGCCGAGATCGCCGTGGGCGCCCCCGCGGACACCGTGCTGAAGAACGGCCAGGGCTCGGTCACCGTCCTCGACGTCCGGCGCCGCAGGGCGACCATACTCACCCAGGACAGCCCCGGGATCAGCGGCCTCGCCGAGGTCTGGGACTTCTTCGGCACCGCCCTGGCCACCGGTGACTTCAACGCCGACGGCCGCGACGACCTGGCGATCGGCGTGCCGGGGGAGGGACTCAGCGGCAACCAGCGGGCGATGGACTACGGCGACGGCACCGTGCACGTCGTCTACGGCTCCCGCTCGGGGCTGCGCACGGCGGTCTCCGAGGCCTGGTCGCAGCGCTCCGTGAAGGGGGAGCCGCGCTACTTCGACCGCTTCGGCGCCGCCCTCGCCGCCGGGGACCTCAACGGCGACGGCGACGACGAACTGGCGATCGGGGTGCCGGGCGAGAACGCCGTCCAGGTGCTCGCGGGGACCCGCTCCGGCGGCCTCACCAGGAACCACAACCTGCTGGTCACCGGTGAGGGCGGCGACTTCGGCGGAGCCCTGGCCACGGTCCCCGGCCGAGGCCTGGTCGTCGCCGCCCCGGGCAGCGGCAGGCTCACCCTGCTGCGCGGAACCGTACGGAAGGGCTCCTACCCGGGCATCCGCCCGTCGTCGGCGAGGTCACTGGCGAGTGCTCCCAAGGACACCCTGTTCGGCTACACCTTCGCGAGTCCGTCCTCTCCCCGATAGAGACCTGAGGCGGACCGGCGGTGGAGGTCCGTTGTGGAGCAGGTGGAGGTTTTTTGTGGAGCGGCGGTGAAAACCTGAGGGGGACCGGCCCCGCCCTCGCGATAGAGGGTCCCTTTTTTAATTCGCGGCTCAAACCAGCCTGATCGATATGAGCTTTCACCACCGGTGGCAGGAGATTGCCAGCCACTTTTTTCACGTCGTTACCTAAGATGATGAGCATGTTCGACGCACAGCAGAGGACCGTCCGCGACCTACGCCGGGGCAATCGAGCCATCGTGTTGCGCGCCCTCTACTTCCACGGGCCCGCCAGCCGTCAGGAGCTCAGCGAGACCATCGGGCTGAGCCCCGCCACCGTGAGCAACGTGACGGGAGACCTGCTCGCGAGCGGGATCATCGTCGAGGCCGGTCTGGCGGACTCCGACGGGGGCAGGCCCCGCGTACTGCTGCGGGTCAACACCACCCACGGCTACGCTATCGGCGTCGACGTCGGCGAGACGCACGTGCGCGTCGAGCTCTTCGACCTGGACATGAACCGGCAGGCCAGGGCCGAGTACGCGCTGCGCCCGGCCGGGCACGACGTCGATCTGGTCGTCCGCCACATCCTCGCGGGCATCGACGTGGTCCTCGGCGAGAGCGGCGTGCCCAGGGAGCGGGTGCTCGGCGTGGGGGTGGGCGTTCCCGGGGTCGTCGAGATGGGATCCGACGCCCTGATCCACGCCCCGACCTTCGGGTGGGACGCGGTGCCGCTCGGCAGGCTGCTGCGGGCGGGCACCGACCTGCCGCTCTTCGTGGACAACGGCGCCAAGTCGATGGGGCAGGCCGAGCTGTGGTTCGGCGTCGGGCGCATGGCCAGGCACGCCGTGGTGGTGCTGATCGGCTCGGGAGTCGGGGCGAGCATCATCACCGACGGGGCCACCTACCTGGGGGCCAACAGCAGCGCGGGCGAGTGGGGCCACACGAAGATCATGGTCGGCGGGCACAGGTGCCGCTGCGGCGGCCAGGGCTGCCTGGAGGCGTACGTGGGGGCCAGGGGCATCCTGGAACGCGCCGGGGTCTGGACGGAGACCGTCGACGAGCAGGCCGCGCTGGCCGCGCTGGTGGCCGCGGGCTCCCCGGTCATCGACGAGACCGTCACCTACCTGGGCGTCGGGCTGGCCAACCTGATCAACCTGTTCAATCCCGAACGGATCATCATCGGCGGCTGGGCCGGCGTGCTGCTCGGCGAGCACCTGCTGCCGAGGATCAGGAAGGTCGCCGCGGACAACTGCCTGGCGCAGCCGTACAAGACGGTCTCCATCGGCCTGGGGCGCCTCGGCGTCGACTCGGTCGCGCTGGGCGCCGCCACCCTCGTGATCGAGGATTTCCTGCAGGCGAACCCGGCCCCGAAGCCGAACGGTCTCTCTCCGCGCCACCGGAACCGGGCCGGGATCTGATCCCGGCCCGGTTCCGGAGCGGGGTCGAGGTCAGCGGATGCGCGTAGTGGCCTTGATCTTGCGGCTGATCTCCTTTTTGAGCTTGCGGAGGTCGGCGTTCCCGTCGGACGTGGCGATCACGCCGAACGCGGCGGTCGCGGTGCCCCGGCGCGAACCGGCCCAGGCGCGGATCCGCACGGTCGTCGAGTCGCCCTTGTCGAGGGAGGTGATCCAGCACGACAGGTCACGGCCCTTCACCGAGCATTTGACGCTGCGCGGCTTGGAGACCACCTTGATCTTGCGGAAGCGGTTCGAGAAGTCCCCGATGAGCGCCACGTAGCGCTGGCCGTTGGCCTTCCTGTTGCTGACCTTGACCGAGTAGACGAGGGACTGGCCTCGGCGGACGTGCGCGGGAAAGGTGACCGTGTACCCGATGGCGGAGGGCGCGACCGCGGGTGCGGCGGATAAGGCGGGTAACGCGGATCCGGCGGCTGTGGCGGGGGTCGGGGCGAGGAGGGTGCCGCCCAGCGCCGCGGCGAGAGCCGCGGCGGTGAGCCTCGTGGTGAGGGGACTCATAAGCGGCATCATCCACTAAATTTTCCGGAATTCCTCTCACGTTTCAGGTCAGTGACGCCTGTCCTGACGGCACGGTGAACCGGGCGCCGGTCTTCGCGGGGGCGCCGCGCCTGCTGATGTAGTCGAGCGTGCGGAAGTCGGCCCGCAGTTCCTCCGGGGTGACCCGGCAGACGATGTAGCCGCGCCGCTGGTCGAGGTAGGAGATGTGCGGATTCTCCGCGACCGTCTCGGCGATCCGGCCCTCGTCCCGGTAGCCGTCGCCGTCGCTCGCGATCGAGGAGGTGACGAGTTCCACCGCCACGCGGGGCGAGTCGGGGTCGTCGAAGTCGAGCCTGAGGTCCGCCGCGTGGTGCATGTGCGCGTCGCCGGTCAGCACGACCGGGTTGGCCGCGCCCGAGTCGCGGAAACCGGTCAGCAGCCGGGTGCGCTCGGCGGCGTAGCCGTCCCAGGAGTCCATGTTGACCTCGGTTCCCGGCCCGACCTTGGAGTCGCGCTGGGCCATCAGGATCTGCTGGCCGACCAGGTTCCAGCGGGCGCCCGAGCTCGCGAGGCCGTCCAGCAGCCAGCGCCGCTGGTCCTCGCCGAGGAGGGTACGGCCGGTCGCGAGCCGGTCGTCGCAGCCGGACCTGAGCCCGTCCTCGCACGCCTGGTCGTCGCGGAACTGCCGGGTGTCGAGCAGGTGGAAACGGGCCAGCGGCCCCCAGTCCACCCGGCGGTGGACCCGCATCGACGCCCCTCCGGGCACGCTCGTCCTGCGCAGCGGCATGTTCTCGTAGTACGCCCGGAAGGCGTTGGCCCTGCGCCGGGCGAACGCCGGGGCGCCGGAGCTGGAGACGTCCCCCGCCCAGTTGTTCTCGATCTCGTGGTCGTCGAAGGCCACCAGCCACGGCGCGACCGCGTGCGCGGCCTGCAGGTCGGTGTCGCTCTTGTACTGCGCGTGGCGCATCCGGTAGTCGGCCAGCGTGGCGCACTTGCCCCAGGTGTGCTGCCGGACGCTCCCGCCCAGCGCCGTGTACCCCTGGGGACCGTACTCGTACATGTAGTCGCCCAGGTGCACGACCAGTTCCGGGTCCTGCTCGGCCAGTCTGCGGTACGCCGTGTAGAAGCCGTGCTCGTAGTGGGCGCAGGCGGCGACGGCGAAGGTCAGCGGGGCCGACGAGGACACCGCGGAGGGGGCCGTACGGGTGCGGCCGGTCGGCGACAGGTGGCCCTCGGCGCGGAAGCGGTAGAAGTACTCCCGGCCGGGCTCCAGGCCGTCGACCTCGACGTGGACGCTGTGCGCCTCCTTCCAGCGCGCGCTCTCGGTGCCCTTGCGGACCACCTTGGAGAACCGCTCGTCGGTGGCGAGCTGCCACTCGACGTCCACGTCCCTGACCGGCATGCCACCCCGGCCGTTCGCGCCGAGCGGGTCGAGGGCGAGCCTGGTCCACAGCACGACCCCGTCCTTCGACGGGTCGCCGGAGGCGATGCCGAGGGTGAACGGGTCGCGGGCGAGGGTCCGGGAGGGGCCGAGCCCCGCCCCGGTCAGCAACAGGCCGCCCGTACCGGCGGCGGCGACGGAAAGGAACACTCTGCGTGACGGCTTCTGCTCCACGTCATCAGTGCAACCGTTCCAGCTTTCCCCGTCGTGGCCTGCGAATCAAGGCGAGATGAACAGCCGTTGCACAGACAAGTGCCTTACCCACGGTGATTGAACAACGGCCGACCTTCCGGCGACATCGTGACGAAGGTCCGGCCTCCCGCCGGTGGCCACGCGGCACCGGGAGTGACGGCGGCCCGGGACGGTGAACGAGGACCGGGACGAACGCGGACGACGGCGAGCCGGAGACTCGGGGACGACCCGGGACGGTGAACGAAAGCCGGGACGAACGCGGACCACGGTGAGCCGGAGACTCGAGGATGACCCGGGGCGGTGAACGAAAGCCGGGACGAACGCGGGCGACGGCGAGCCGGAGACTCGGGGACGGCCCGGAGCGGTGAGGTGGGAAGCGGGGGTGAGGTCAGCGCAGGTAGGGCTTGAGGTGGGGGTTGAGGGCGCCGCAGCCCAGGTATTTCTCCACGGTGTGGAAGTCGATCCAGTCGAGGTTGACCATGGACTCCTGGTCGATCCCGGTGAAGCGGCCCCTCAGCCCCGGCGGGATCGCCGCGATGTCGTCCTTGTCGGCGATGTTGACCCACCGCTTGACCTTGCGGGGCCGCTCGCCCCAGCCGTTGACCGGGGCGGGCATCAGGCGCTCGAAGATCACATTGCGCATGCCGAGCGGGCTGCCGAGGGTGATCAGCAGGTCGACCTCCAGGTCGGGGTTGGCCCAGAGCGTCTCGTACGTCACCACGCTGCCCAGTGAGTGCGCGATCACCACCTTGGGACGGTTGCGCCTGATCACCTCGGCCACGGCGGCCCGGCACTTCGCGCGCGTCTCGCCCCCGGCGGCCATGTAGGCGGCGACCTCGGGGCAGAAGAGCCTGGCGAAGTCGGCGGCGTTGACCTCCAGCCGGTCCAGCAGCCAGCCGGTGAGCCGGTGCAGGGCGCCGGTCAGCCCCTCCCCCACCACGTCGAGCTGCTTGGCCCAGGCGACGAAGACCTCCTGGGCGCCGACGTCCATGCTCCGCACCGCGCGTACGGAGTCGTCCTTGCTCTCGCCCAGCAGGTGGGCGTAGTAGGCGATCTCGGTGACGTAGCGCTCCTTGGCGTGCGGCTTGCCGCCGGTCAGGCCCTTGTGCAGGTAGCGGTCCCACTTGTCGCGCATCGCGGCGGCGGCGCCGGTGACCGAGTTACCCGCGTCGCGGTAGTAGCGGTATTTTCCGATGCCGTGCACGCCGACGATGGTGTTCACGCGCCCCCGCCTCCTGCTTTCGGATGCCCTGTTCTCACGGGTGTTTGACAACACGTCCCCCGGGCAACTGTGGCGGAAGAAAGCCCCGCCCCACAAGGCCGAGGCGGCTCTCGCGGAGACGGCGGCAACCCCAAAAACATCAACAGGCATCAAACTGGGCATAAAACCATTTGATTGACGCCGATGGCTCCTCGATACCCTGGCAACACACCCCCTCTCGCGAAGGAAGTCACCGCCATGCCCGGTCCGCTCCAGATCAGCGGCTCGGTCTCGGTCCCCGAGGCCGAGCTCGGCTGGCGGTTCTCCCGCTCCTCCGGCCCCGGCGGCCAGGGGGTCAACACCACCGACAGCCGGGTCGAGCTCAGCTTCGACCTGGCCGCCACCGAGACGCTCGGCCCCGCCCTCAAGGCCCGCGCCCTCGAACGCCTCGGTCCCCGCCTGGTGAACGGGGTGATCACCATCGCCGCCTCGGAGTTCCGCTCCCAGCTGCGCAACCGCGAGGCCGCCGAGACGCGCCTGGCCCAGATCCTGCGCGAGGCGATCGCCCCGCCGCCCAAGAAGCGCCGCCCGACCAAGCCGAGCAGGGGCGCGGTCGAGCGGCGGATCGCCGCCAAGAAGCAGCGCTCCGACCTCAAGCGCCTGCGCAGAGACCACCACTAGGGCCTGTTTTGTGGATCCTCGCTACGGCGAGGATCCACAAAACAGGCCCTGGGACTCCCCGGGGGTGCGGCCCGTACGCGCCACACCGAAATCCCGGGCCCCGGTCCCCGGATGCCGGTCGCGTCGCCGGGGCGGTGGCACAATGGCCCCATGTCCGACGTCCCGAGCGTCCGCGCCGTCCTCCTCGACGACGACCGGCTGGTGGTGTTCCGCCGCACGGTCCCCGGCAAGGAGCTCTACTGGTCCATCCCCGGCGGCCACGTCGAGCCCGAGGACGCCTCCCTGGAGCACACCCTGCACCGCGAGGTCATGGAGGAGCTGGGTGCCGTCGTCTCCGGCGTCACCCCGCTGACCACCCTGGAGTGCCTGCGCGACGAGGGGGTCAAGACCCAGCACGTCTACGGCTGCCGCCTGGTCTCCATGGATCCCGCGCTGCGCTGTGGCCCGGAGTTCGACGACCCCGCCCGTGGCGAGTACGAGGTGGTGCGGCTCCCGCTCGACCCGGCCGAGATCTCCGCCATCAACCTCGTCCCCCCGGAGCTCGGCGCCTACCTCGCCGACACCGTCACCCGCCTGCCCGCCCTGATCTCCTGACCTCCTGACCTCCTGACTTCCCGCGCACGGGAGCCCCGGAGGATCAGCGCCGCTTGCGGACGTAGAGGCCGAACCACGAGTAGCCGAAGTCGTCGGTGGACTTCAGGGTGAAGTCGCGGTTGGCCATGAGGGCCAGATAGCGCTCGTCGTCCTCGACGAAGGCCCTGTTCTTGTGCTTCCTGCCGCCGGTGACCAGCCAGACGCGCTCGACACCGTCCAGGGCCGCCGTGAGCTGCGCGGCGGTTCTCGGCGTACGCCGGCCGGGCGCGTAGGTGAGGTCACGCAGGTTCCGGTACGCGTCCTCGTACACGGCGACGAACAGGCGCCTGCGTTCCTCCACGTAGAGCACGGCGTCGCCGGGGCGCTGCCTGGCCAGCAGCGTGGCCGCCATGTCACGCAGGTTGTCGGGCCGCGCGTCCGGCTCGCGGATCGTCAGGTGCGTCGGGACGGTCAGCGCCGCGACGAGGACCAGCCCGATCCAGCCCAGCGCCCGGGGCCGCAGGGCGTTCAGGCCCGCCCCCGCGAGCAGCGTCATGGCGGGGACGGCGAAGAGCACGTATCTCGGGTTGTAGACCGGATGGACCAGAGAGATCGCCATGGACACGAACGGCAGCAGCGCCCAGGGCAGCGCGACCGCCGTCAGCCGCCCCCCGGAGAACGCCCCGACGACCATGAGGGCGACCAGGAGCAGCGCCGGCCACACGTTGCCCGCGACCTGCTCCCCGAGCCAGGGCAGGTCGCCGAGATTCGGCGGCTTCAGCCACGACAGCTGGGTCTCGCGCTGACCGGCCGCCAGGAGCGCGAGCGGGGCGATCCCGGCCACGGCCACGGCCAGCGCCCCGGCGAACCGCGCGACATCGGGCCGGGACGACGACGCGCGGTACCACCACAGCACCGTCACCACGTGCGCGGCGACCAGGAGCAGGGCGTAGACGTGGAACCAGCCGAGCAGCACCAGGCAGGCCCCGTAGGCCAGATACCACCGGAGGCTCGATCGCCTCGTCGCCTCGACCAGCACCCAGGTGGCCAGGACGGCCACCGCCGTCACGATCGCGTAGCTGCGCACCTCCTGGGCGTACCGGCTCACCATCGGCAGCACGACGTAGAGTGACGCGGCGAGAAGACCCACCCCCGGGGCGGCGAGCTTCCTGCCCAGGACCGCGATGCCGTACGCGGCGGCGGCCGTGGCGACGACCGAGGGCAGGCGCATGGCCAGCTCACCGGTCGAGAACGCGGCGACCGGCCGGAGCAGGAGATAGTAGAGCGCGTGCACCCGGTCGATGCTGTCGAGCAGGTACCACAGGTCGGCGATGGGCATCGCGGCGGCCAGCGTGCTGACCGACTCGTCGCGCCAGAACGAGGGCGTGGTGATGCCCCAGAGCCCGATCAGCACCGCCGCCACCGCCGGGATCGCCTCCGGCAGGCGGGACCGGGCCCTGTTCTTTTCTACGACACCCATCACATCGCGCTATTTCACACCATTGACGCGACCGACGCGACGGCCCGGATCCCCCTGTGCGGCTCCACCACGATCCCGCCGCTCCAGTGCGCGCTCCCCGTCTTCGGCGCGGACCACCTGACCTTCTCCGACGACCGCCCCGGGGTAACCCCGCCGAGCATGCTTCGCCGGGGCTCTGGTTCAGGCGACGACGGGGCGCTTGTCCTGCGGCAGCGCCTCGATCATCGATCGAGGCATGTTCAGGGTGTCGGCGCTGACCTGGGGTGGGAGGTTGGCCATCCACTGGGTGGCCGAGATGTCCTCGAACCGGGGATTGCGGAACATCTCCAGGAAGATCAGCGGCTCGTCACCGAGGTTTTCGACGTAGTGCCCGTAGGCGAAGGGCACGTAGCCGACGTCACCCGCCCGGAAGTCGAACGTACGAGCCAACCCCGAACTCGCGAACACCCCCATCCGGCCGAAACCGGAGATGTAGTACTGCCACTCGTCATCGGTGGGGTGCCAGTGCAACTCGCGCAGGCCGCCCGGATCGACCTCCACCAGCGCGGCGGCGATCGTGGTGGCCGCCTTGAAGTTCGTGGAGTCGACGACCCGGACGGACCCGCCGGAAAAACGCTGCGGCTGCTGCGCGAGCATCCTGTGCTTGAACGTACGAGGCACGTCACCCGTGGGGCTGACGACCCGGTCGGAGTCCAGGGGAGGAGGAACCTGACCTTGGAAGATGTACTTCTCCTTCTCCGGCATGTTCGCCATCTGCTCCGGCGTCCAGCCGAAGTTCTTGGCCAGCACGCTTTTCGGGGTGTGGGCGAAGAAGTCGCTGATCATGAAGGTGGAGTTCTCCGAGAACCCGCCGTCGTCGAAGACCAGCAGGAACTCCACCCCCTCCTCCAGCGCCTGGATGTAGTGCGGCACGCCTTTGGGGAAGAACCACAGGTCGCCCTTCTCCACGTCTTCGAGGAAGTTGCGGCCCTCCTGGTCGACGGCGCCGATCCGGCAGCCTCCCTCCAGCACATAGCCCCACTCGGCCTCCTTGTGCCAGTGCAGCTCGCGGTAGGCGCCAGGGTTGAGTTTCATGTCGACACCGGCGAGCGTGGTGGCGATCGGTAGCTCGCGCTGGGTGATCTCACGGGTCCAGCCGCCCTCCTCCATCCGGGTGTGGGTCATGGCGAAGGAGAACTTCATGTTCGGGATGGTGCCGTGGTCGGTTTCCGGTGGAGTGAGCATGTCGGGGTTCTGCAGGTCCAGGTCGATGTTCCGCGGGCCGGTGTCGGTGCCACCCTTGCCGTCGCGCTGCGGCTGTGGAATTTCCGACCGCGTGGATCTGGTCATATGAGGTCATCCTTTCGAATCATTTTTCGATCACTGCTTCGACGGCATCAGGAAAAGGGAGTGGACCAATCGCCTTCCCCCCGTAGCCGCCACGGCGAGGAGAATCGCGACACATGTGAGCGTCAACGCCAGGGGAAGCCAGATGGACGCGCCGGAGAACGCGGAGCCGACGGCCAGAACGGCGAAGGCGAAAAATCTGATCCGTATCCTGGGCAGGGAAACGGGAATCACCATCTCGTACGGGGGACGATCCGCGTCGGACCTGTCGTCGTGCATCGCAAGGACCCTCGTTCGCATGACGGAACAGCGGGGGGCGGCGGTGGACAGCCAGGTACGAAGACCCACGCCGCCGTCCGGCCGGGTGTCGCGCCCGCGGTGCGACCGACGTCGGCGTTCCGGGAAACCACGTGCGCGATCGCCGCCACGAAGGCCGGTCCCGGCATGGGCGACCCGGGAATCCCTGTCTCCCCGGGTCTCACGGTGGTGGCGGGCCTCGCGAAGATCCGGGACCACATCGTCGAGGCGCCCGGCGGGGGTCATCCACGGCGGTGCGCGCCCACCTGTCCGCCTGCTCGAATCCACGGTTGCTTCGAACGACCACTGGGCTTCCTGACTCGTCATATGGGTGAGATTCTTCTACTTGAATCACCGGAATAGGCATACGAGGCCAGGAATACCCACATGGACAGAGTCGCAAAACGGTTCCACGACAAAGAAAGGAGCAAGCCAACAGCGCTGCATCGAAAACAATAATTAATCCACAGAAAGTGGATTTGTCTTGTTGTTAGCCTTAAATAGCATCGATACGGATATGGCGGACAAACGAGAAACGTCGTCACCCACACCGTATGATGACAACGAATGGGCGGCGCACCAGCGGTGACCACGCGGCCGGCCGGATCCGTGGGCTCCGGCAGAGGCCGGAGCCGGGCGAGGACGACCCGGGGGCCGTGCGGCGTGATCGACGATCACGGGGAAGGTTCACCGGTGGTCGAAGGACCGAGGGGATCGGATGTCGGCGGGAAGCTCGCCGAGGTCATGGTAGAAGGTCTGCACGTCCGCGAAGCAGTACGGGCGGAACGCGCCGTAGATATTCCTCCAGTCCGGCCTCCACAGCAGGAGGTGCTCCCGAAGCGCACTGACGACCCTGCCGTCGAGCTCCTTTCTGACGACCAGGATCGCCGGCGGGCTCGGCGCGTACTCACCGATCACCTTGGCGTTCTCAGGGTTGCGCGGTGTCATCTTCCAGACGTCCTGGAGGATCATTGTCGCCCGGATTTCCCTGGACACGACGGCGTCAACCCGTTCCTGCCAGCCCGCTACCTCCTTCATCGTGAAGAACTCGTCCAGCCTCTCGCCCATTTTGTTCAGGAGAATGGCGGGTGGGAAGTAACTCGACGAGCAGGACTCGTTCATGTATCCGTACTCCGCACCGGCGAGATCACCGATACCGCTTGCAGGATCGTCCCTGCGGACGACGAGCAGCGTGCGCTGGCCCGGTTCGCCCGTGAACTTCGATGTCGCGATCACCAGGCCGAGATAGGCTTGGTTTCCCTGAAGCATGAGCCTGCAGAAGTCCGCCCCGGGTACGTAGGCGATGTCGGGACCGTCACCGGCGAGCCGCTCGTCGATGGCGACAAGGTCGGTCGTGGCCTCCGCCGTGACGCCCGCAGCGGTGAGAATGCCCTTCAGGGGTTCCTGGTCCGTCGGAAGCCCAAGGTTCTTGTCCAGCACAAAGGTGACATTTTTCTCGGCCATGGTCCCCAACGTAGGCGGAAGATCACCAAAGCGCGGCAACAGGAATCAAAGAAGAACGCACAAAAACTCATAACAGGCGAAGTCCGGTTAGAGCGCCCGGATGTGCCGAGCGTTTGAATCTTCCTCACCGCGCCGCCGGTTCGACATGTGGAGAACAGAGGCGGCCTAGTCGATCAGCTCGATCAGGTCGGCCACCGAGTCGACCACCATGGACGGGCGGAACGGGTAGCGATCGACCTGGTCCCTGCTGACGACCCCGCTGAGCACCAGGATCGTGTGCAGCCCGGCCTCCATGCCGGAGACGATGTCGGTGTCCATCCGATCGCCGATCATGGCGGTGCTCTCGCTGTGGCCGTCGATGGCCCGCAGCGCGCTGCGCATCATCATCGGGTTGGGCTTGCCCACGAAGTAGGGCTCCACCCCGGTCGCCTTGGTGATCATCGCGGCGACCGCGCCGCAGGCGGGCAGCGACCCCTCGTTCGACGGCCCGACCGGGTCGGGGTTGGTGGCGATGAACCGGGCACCGCCCTCGATGAGCCGGATCGCCCGGGTGATCTGGGTGAAGCTGTACGTGCGGGTCTCGCCGAGGACCACGTAGTCGGGGGCGATGTCGGTCAGGACGTAGCCGATCTCGTGCAGCGCGGTGGTCAGCCCCGCCTCCCCCACCACGTACGCCGAGCCGCCGGGGCGCTGGCCGTCCAGGAATCTGGCCGTGGCCAGCGCGGAGGTCCAGATCGACTCCGGCGGGATCTCCAGACCGGCCGCGCGCAACCGTACGGCCAGGTCGCGCGGGGTGTATATCGAGTTGTTGGTCAGCACGAGGAAGCGCTTGCCCGACTCGCGCAGGCGTCGGATGAACTCGTCGGCACCGGGCACCGGATGTCCCTCGTGGACGAGAACCCCGTCCATGTCCGACAGCCAGCACTCGATCGGCTTGCGCTCGTCCACCGTTCTCCCCTGTTTGGGCCGGGTACGTACCGGAACAAGGATGACAGGGCCGGGCCGGACACGCGTCATCAGATCCGTACATCAGAACATCGCGGAGATGAACGGTCGTCCACGCGGGCCTCCGGCCACCGCGCGGCCCTTCATTGACCGGTTCCCGCACGCCGGGGCCGTGGCCGGGGGCCCAGGTCAGGGCGCGAGTGCCTCCAGCGCGACCTCCGCCCTGCACATCGACTCGCCGGGGTCGGCGTCGGGCGACCCGATCTCCGGGTCGAAGTTGAGGTCGTGGAAGACCTCGGTGACCCCCTTGGCCGCGAGCTCGTCGACGTCCCGCCTGATCTCCTCGAACGAGCCGGTCAGCGGCTCGCGGCCGGGCGCTCCCGACGGGCGGACCCGGGTGACGCCTCGGGTGACGAAGCGCAGCGCCTCGGGGTCGCGCCCGGCGGCACGGGCCGCCTCCTTGACGATGGAGATCCTCTCGCCGATGCGGCCGAGGTCCTCGCGGCTCGAACTGATCCAGCCGTCCGCCAGCCGCCCCGCGCGCCTCAGCGCCACGTCGGCGGAACCGCCCAGCAGGATCGGCGGCGCGACGGGCGGCCGGGGGCCCTGGTGCGCGGGGGGCAGCTCGTAGAACTCGCCCTTGTGCTCCACGGTCTCCTCCGTCCACAGGCGCCGCAGCAGCGGGACGTACTCCTCCGCGCGCCGCCCGCGCCGCTCGATCGGCACCCCGGAGGCGACGAACTCCTCGGGCAGCCACCCCAGCCCGAACCCCGCGTCCAGCCGCCCGCCGGAGACCGACTGCAGGCTCGCCAGCTGCTTGGCCATCAGCGCGGGCGAGGCGAACGGCAGGTTGAGCACCGCCACCCCCAGCCGGACGCGGCTCGTCAGGCCCGCCAGGTAGGCGAGCGTGACCACCGGGTCGTGCACGTCGCGGTAGGCCGGGCCCATGGGATGGCCCTGCGGGTAGAGCAGGCGCTGGAAGGTCCACAGCTCGTGGTAGCCGAGATCCTCGGCGCCTCGGGCGACCCGCGCCATGTTGCCCGGCGTCGCCCAGGACCCCGACATCGGCACCGCGAAACCAATCCTCATACCTCGCACTTTATTCCGCCGGTGGGCGGGAGCGCCGACCGGTGGTTCACTTGCCGGATGGACAGCGAGGACCTGATCGACGAACTGCGCCGGATCGGCGCCCGGTACGGCGGTGTGCCCGGCACGGTCCTGCCGACCAGGCCGGACGTGATCATCGTGCGGGCCGGTTCCGTGGTGGTCAAGGCGCACGCGCCGGGCGCGGAACGGGAACCGCTGGTGGAGCGGATGCGGGCCACCGCGCACCCGGCGCTGCGCGGGATCATGCTCGAACCGGTGACCGAGGAGGTCATGACCGCCGGGGACCGGCTGGTCACCGTCTGGCCGGCCGGGACGCCGGTGGACCACGCGGATCCGGACGCGGCGCCCTGGGAGGCCGCCGCCCGGCTGCTGGCGTGGCTGCACGCCGTACCGGCGCGGGCGCTGCCCCCGCTGCGGGCCGCGGGAGGACCGGCGCGGGTGGCCTCGACCGTCGCCCGCCTGGGCGACCGCTCCGCCGCCGCGCTGACGGTGCGCCGGGCCTTCACCTGCCTGCCCTCCCCCTCCTCACCCGCCGGTACGAACTCCGCCGTCGTGGCTCCCGATGGCTCCCCCGGTACGGCTCCCGGTGACTTTTCCGGTACGGCTGCTCCCGGCCTGACCCACGGCGACTGGCACATGGGCCAGATGGTCCGCGCGCCGGACAGGTGGATCCTCATCGACGTCGACGACCTGGGCCTCGGCGACCAGGCCTGGGATCTGTCCAGGCCCGCCGCCTGGTTCGCGGCCGGACTGCTGGAGCCCGAGGTGTGGAACCGCTTCCTCGGGGCCTACCGCGCCGAGGGCGGGGTCGCCGTCCCGCCGGACGGCGACCCGTGGGGACGGCTGGAGATTCCGGCGCAGGCGATGACCGTGCAGCTCGCGGCGGCCGCGGTGGCCGCCGCGGAACGGGCGGGGCGTGCGCTGGACGAGGTGGAGGAGATGCTGGTCGAGTCCTGCCTGAGGATTGTCCGGCATCGAAGCGCCTGCCATAGTGTGCCCACGCAGTAGGTTGTGGTTACTCGGTTACCACGCCAGAACAAGGAGACCAGCCAGATGCAGTGCCCCAAGTGTCGGGGCGCCATGCGCACCTATGAGCGCAACGGCGTCCACATCGACCAGTGCGAGAGCTGTCGCGGAATCTTCCTGGACTACGGCGAGCTCGAGACGCTGACCCGCATGGAGAGCCAGTGGTCGCAGCAGTCCCACGCAGCTCCGCCGCCTCCCCCGCCGCCGCCCGTGCACGGCGCTCCCGGTTACGGCGCTCCCGCCTGGGGTGCACAGCACCACGGCCACTACGGTCACCACCGCCAGCGCAGCTGGGTCGGGATGCTCTTCTCGACCTGATCTCGACCTGATCTCGACCTACGTCTCGACCTGATCGACCGAGGCGACACCGAGACCGCGGCCTCGTCACGAGGTCGCGGTCTTCGCGTTCCCGGCGCCCCCGGCTCGCGGCGCCCCCGCGGCCTGGCGACCCTGCGGTCTCGCAACCCCGCGACCCCGCGGTCTCGTGGCCTCGCGGCCTCGCGGCCTCGCGGCCTCGCGGCCTCGCGGGAGGAGCGTCGCCCCGACGGGAAGGACGCCCCTCCGCCCGGCCACCGGCGAGGAGCGCGTCAGGTGGGGAAGTCGCCCGGCTTGACCTTCTTGGGCTTCACGGTGCCCCCGCTCACCGCGTGCAGGGTGATCGTCCAGTCGGTCCAGCGGATCTGGGTCGCGGTGTGGGTGGTCTTGAACCGCACGGTCTTGCCGAACTGCTCGAAGGTGCACGACCGGGTGAAGGTGCGTGCCTTCGCGTCCCAGTCCTCGCCGAGGGTGTAGTAGATCTTGTAGCTGCCGTCCCGCACGCCCCGGATCTTGAAGTTGGACTTCCTTCGGACGTACACGGTGATGGCCTTCTTCTTGCCGCGCACCAGGACGACGACGGCGTCCTGCTTGGTGCCGTTGCGCAGTTCGAGGTAGGCGCGGCCCGGACGCCCCTCGGAGGCGATGAAGCTGCCGTTGGACAGCCGGCGGTCGCGCTCCTTCACCGCCTTGACCGGGATGACGCTCGCCGGATACCCGCTCAGCGTCTTGGCGACGTCTTCCACGTCGGACAGCTGGTCCGCCTGGGCCATGCCGGTCAGCACGGCCGGGCCGGTGCACACCCGCTGCTCCTCGGCGTCCTGAAGGGCGGTGTCGAAGGAGGTCCGCAGCCGGCCCAGGGCCTCGACGTAGCTGTCGTGCTGGGCCTTCACCTCGGCGGGAGGAGCCAGGGCGGACAGCCGGGTCACCGCGCCCTCCACCGCGCCGGAGGTCTTCTGCAACTGCTTGCCGAGGGTCTTCAGCCCGCCGGTCGCGGCCAGCTTCTTCACCTCGGCGCGCACCGGGCCGCGCGCCTCCTCCAGCTCGGCCCGGTATTCGTCGGGCGTCAGCGTCGCGGCGGCGGGTGAGGAGACCGGGCCGCCGGACCTCTGTCCCGTCCCCACCGTGCCACCCGCGGTGGCCGGGCCGACCACGGGCTCACCCGGGGACGAGGTGCAGGCGGTCAGGGCCACCAGGGTGACCATGGCACAGGCGAGCAAACGGGGGGAAGTCACCTGCACAACTATCGCCGGATCGATCACTGGGCGTCAAACAGTGCCGGAGAATCGGCAATCTCTGACAGCGCCCCCTCCCGGCCCGCGCGCAACCGCCGGGTGACGCGATCGATCCCGGGACCGACAGACCGGGAGCGACAGACCGGGAGCGACAGACCGGGAGCGACAGACCGGGAGCGACAGACCGGGAGCGACAGACCGGGAGCGACGGCGAACACGGCCGGGACATCGAAACGACAGACCACGGCCGACGGCGGACGCGGCCGGGACGTCACCCGGAAGGTCAGCCGGCCGGTCGGATCACGAGGAGCGACCGCGGGCGCTTGGTGAACTCCACCTCGCCCGTGACCGTGAACGTCTCACCGTCGCGTGCCAGCGGCAGCCGTCCCGAGGGCGCGGAGACGCGCAGCGTGTCGGCCTGCCACTGCTGGTAGTGGCGTGACAGCTTCACCCGTCCCGCCAGCAGGCTGAGGAACACCCGCAGCCGGGGCAGCCGGTCGGCGGCGCCGAGCACCCGGATGTCCAGCAGGCCGTCCTCCAGACGCTGCCGCCTGGCGGGGGCTCCGCCGCGCGCCTCGTAAAGGCAGTTGCCCACGAACACCATCCAGACGCGCCGGGGCACACCGTCCACGACGAGATCGACGGGTTGCGCGCCCCCCGGGCCGAGCACCTCGGCCATCGCCCAGAACAGCGCGGGCCACTTGCCGATCCGGCTCTGCCGCCGCTCCCTGCGCTCCACCAGCGCCGGGTAGACGCCCACGCTGGCGGTGTTGACGAACGTCCGGCCCGCGACCTCACCGACGTCGACGGCCACGAGGTCGCCGCTGTGGTAGGCCGTCACGGCCTCGTCCGGGGTCTCCACCCCGAGCGCGCGGGCGAACTGGCCGTGCGTGCTCGCGGGAACGACCAGCAGCGGGGTCGCCCCGCCCGCCGTCTCCTGGGCCGCCAGGTTGACCACGGTGTCTCCCCCGGCCACCGCGAGCACCTTGGCCCGTGAGGCGGCGTCGCGCACGGCGGTTCCGAGGTCGTCGCCCGGTGCCACCTCGACGACCTCGGCCCGGGGGAAGGCCGCGCGCAGCGCCTCGGCCGTTCCCGTGACGGCGTCGGCGGAGCCGTCGACCACGGCGATCGCCCCCTCGCCCTCCGGGTCGAGCCGCGCGGACGGTGCCGTGAGGGCGGCGCGCGCCTGCCCCGCCTCACCGGCGTCGGGCCAGATGCGACGGGTGATCAGCCCCGCCGCCACCCCGATCCCGGCTCCGGCGAGCACGTCGCCGGGATAGTGCACGCCGGTGTAGACGCGGGAGAAGCAGACGGCCGCCGCGAGGAGCGCGACGGGGACCGCGACCGTGCGGGGCGCCTCCAGGGCCACGGCCGCGGCGAAGGCTCCGGCCGAGGCGGAGTGTCCCGAGGGGAACGACGCCGACGCGGGCATCTTGATCAGCCGGGCGAGCGGGAGCCCCTCGGCCGACGGCCTGTTCCTGCGGAAGGCCTGCTTGCCGACCAGGTTGACCAGCGGGCTGGCGAGGCTGACCGCGAGCAGTCCCCTGGTCGCGGCCCGGCGCAGGGGCCGCCGCCCGCTGACCGCCAGCGCCCCGGCCACCCCGGCCCACAGGAGCGAGTTGTCGGCCGCGCGCGACAGCGCGGGGACGACACGTTCGAGACCGGGCAACCTCGCGCCCGCCACCATGGCGAACACCCGCCGGTCCAGCCTGCTCAGCCGCGAGCCCAACCGCATGCGCCGCACCCTCCTGCGATGACGAAAAAGCAATGACAAAAAGCAATGACGAACCACAACGGCCAACCGCCACGACGAACGCGCGGACAGCCATTCGATTCTGCCGCGTACCCCCGCGCCCGGGGCGTTTCCGCCGCTCCCATAGTTCTCACCGGAACGGCGCCGACGACGCCCGCCGCGCCCCGCTACTCGTCCGCGGCGCCGCCCGCCGGGAAGGGGGCCACCGGCCGGTGGCCCCTCGCGGCGAGTTCGGCCTCGATCGCGGCGCAGACCGTCTCCGCGACCGTGACGCGGGCCAGGCGCTTGTCGTCGCCGGGGACCACGTACCACGGCGCCTTCTCGTGGTCGGTACGGGCGAGCATCTCCTCCACCGCGGCCTCGTACTGCGGGCGCTTCTCGCGGTTGCGCCAGTCCTCGTCGGTGAGCTTCCAGGCCCGGAGCGGGTCACCGGCCCGATCCTGGAAGCGCCTGAGCTGCTCCTCCTCGGAGACGTGCATCCAGAACTTGACCATGATCATGCCCTCGGCGGCGAGGGTCCGCTCGAACTCCACGATCTCCCCGTACGCGCGGGACCACTGCTCCTCGGTGGCGAAGCCCTCGACCCGCTCCACCAGCACCCGGCCGTACCAGGAGCGGTCGAGCACCGCCATCCCGCCCCAGCCGGGCAGGACCGGCCAGAACCGCCACAGGAAGTGGTGGCGCTTCTCGTCGTACGTCGGCGCCGCGAACTGGGAGACGCGGACGTGGCGCGGGTCCAGCGGGCGCACCAGCCGCTTGATGGCCCCTCCCTTGCCCGAGGCGTCCCAGCCCTCGAAGACCACGCACAGCGGCGGGCCGATGCGCTGCTCACCGACCTGGCCGCCGAGGGTGAGCCGCAGGCGGAGCAGGCGGTCCAGCGCGGCGTCGAGGCGCTCGGAGGCGTCCTTCTTGGAGAGCTTCTGCGAAAGGTCGACCTCAGACAGGCGGTTCATGCCGACAAGCCTCGCATGTCCGTACCCGCCGCAGTGCCGTCAGGCCAGGCGGCCCCGGTAGATCTCCCTGGCCCGGCCGATCAGGACAAGGTGGTCGTCGAGCTGCCCGGCGGTCTCGAAGGTGCCCTCCTCACGCAGCAGCGTCTCCAGGGTGTCCAGCCACTCCAGGCACCAGCCGACGTCCTCGGCCCTGGCCACGTGACGGCCGCCCACGTCGAGGTAGACCGGGCTGGTGTGGGCGTACACCTCGCCGGTGAAGGACCGCTCGTGCGGGCCGCCGGTGGCGACGGCGACGACGTAGGTGGGGTCGCCGACGGTCAGCTCGGCGGTCAGCTCACCGGGCGGCCCCTCGGCCAGCACGCCGTCGGCGGTGCGGATCTCCAGCCGCTCCACCTCCGGGCCGACCGACCTGACGGTGATCGTGATCCGCTCGCCCGGTGACAGGTCCAGGGTGGCGCCGGGGCCGTGACCGGCGACCGACAGCTCCAGCCAGGGTCCCGTGGTGCCGAAGGTACGGCCCCGCCTGACCGCCTCGGCGAACGACGCGGCGGTCAGCGGCCCGTCCACCCTGGCGTAGACGCGCGCCCAGCCGGGCGGGTTGGACTGGTTTCCCCGCCGGGCGAAGGAGACCATCGCGTCGGTGCCCGCGGTGACCGCGACGCGGTTGCCCGCCCCGATCAGGCGCCGGTAGACGGCGGCGGTCGCGGTGATCGAGGTCTGGCTGAGCACGTCCAGGGTGTCGACGAGGCCGAGTGCCGCGTCGGCGACGATCTCCCGGGAGGAGCAGTTGCGCCCCCACTGCAGCGCCTTGTCCGGAGCGTCGGTGTCGGCGAACGGATTGTGGAAGGGGTGGCTGTAGCCGGTGACGGCCCCCAGGCCGCGGAGCTCCTCGCAGGCGACGCTGTTGGGCGGCCAGTCGGCGGTGCCGAGGAAGCCGGTGTGGAACCGCGAGGGCGGGGCCGAGACGCCGAAGGCGTAGAGGTGACCGAGCAGGTCGTTGCGGTACTCGACGCCGATCCTGGCCACGTGGGAGGCGTCGGACCAGGGCAGGTCCCGCCCGGCCCAGTGTTCGAGCGCCTCGGAGTCGTAGACCCGCTCGGAGGAGACGTTCCCGGCGACCAGGTTGAGGACGTGCAGGTCCTCGCCGTGCTGCATGATCCCCGCGAGTTCTGGCGTGCCGACCATGTCGCCCGCCCAGTTGAGGTGGACGTGCATGTCGCCGCCGTACCAGCCGAGGGCGGCCGCGTCGTAGAGCCGTTCGGGGGTCAGCTCGACGAGGGTCTCCCCGCCCGGCTCCGGGGTGACCGTGACCTGGGCGGAGCCGTACTCCATGCCCCTGGACACCCGCACGGTCAACGTCTCGGCCGGGACGTCCAGGACCAGGTCGTCGCCGTGGAAGTAGGGCGTCACGTGGTAGTCGTGCCGGTCGGGGGCGCCTTCGGGGTACCAGCCCTGGCCGTGCTCGCCGTACACGCTCCACTTGCACGGCATTCCCGCGCGCACCCGCAGGCGGGCCGAGGGGGCGGTGCGGGTCAGGGGCGACAGGTCGACCGGTACGCCGTCGGCGACCACCTCGCTCCGGCTCGTGATCTTGATGAGCCGGGCGCCGCCGGGACCGACCACGTGCGCCCGCCCGTCCACCAGCACGGTGGCGGGCCCGGGTCTGGTGGAGTCGACCAGCAGCGTCGTGCGCAGGGGCCTGCCGTCCAGCACGACCTGTGCCCGCGCCCGCACCTCGGCGCCCTCCTCGGTGAGGCGGAGCGCGGCGAGGTTGTCGAGCACCCTGCCCGCGAGGACGCCGCGGACGACCTCGTCCATGTCCAGCTCGTCGAGCCGGTTCCTGAGCTCCTCGAACGGCGCCCCGGGGTAGCGGGCGCCGAGCATTCCGTAACAGACCTCCCAGAAGCTCGTCGTGCCCATCAGGTAGGCGTCGGTGGCCATGGACTTGACGTAGAAGATGGGATCCTCACCCCAGGTGACGCCGTGCTTGTCGAGCAGCGCCCGGTATTCCCCGAGCGCTCGGGCGACGCTGAGCGGCATGGTCGGATCGTCACACATAGGTCTCCCCGCACGTGGAACGCCAGATGATCGCGGCTATCGTGGCACGCCGGGCACAGACCGTCGCGGGTAGAAGTCCAGTGGTGAGGGATTCGTCCCTATCGGAGGGACAAAAACGCTCCCGGGACGGTGAGCATCCTTCCCGGGAGCGGCCGCCTCCGGGAGAGGCCATCCCCGGGAGCGGCCGTCGCGTCAGCGGGTCGCGGTCCGTCCCCGGAGACCGGCGCGTCAGCGAGTCGCACCTCGCTCCGGCCTCGCTCCGGGGGAGACCGGCGTGTCAGCGGGTCGCGGTCCGCTCGGAGGACGGTTCGGCGTCCGCCGTCGAGGACGTCGTGCCCAGCCGCATCCGCATCGCGTGCTCGACGAGGGCGATGAGCACCTTCTTCCCCGAATCCCGCTGCCTGGCGTCACACAGCACGATCGGGATGTCCTGGTGCAGGGTCAGCCCGAGCCTGACCTCGTCGAGCTCGTAGCGACGGGCCCCGTCGAAGCAGTTGACCGCGACGATGAAGGGCGTCTCGCGCCGCTCGAAGTAGTCGAGCGAGGGGAAGCAGTCGGCGAGCCTGCGGGTGTCGGCGAGGACCACCGCGCCCAGCGCGCCCAGGGCGAGCTCGTCCCAGAGGAACCAGAAGCGCTCCTGGCCGGGCGTGCCGAACAGGTAGAGGCGGTAGTCGTCGCCGATGGTGATGCGGCCGAAGTCCATCGCGACCGTGGTGGTCTGCTTGGTCTCCACGCCCGACAGGTCGTCGACACCGATACCCCGGTCGCTCAGGGTCTCCTCGGTGCGCAGCGGCTCTATCTCCGAGACCGCGCCGACCAGTGTGGTCTTGCCCGCGCCGAACCCGCCGGCGACGAGAATCTTGATCGCCTTGGGCAGCTTCATGCGCCCGGCGTCGCGGCTAGAGCGCACGGAGTCCATCGAGCACCGCCCTGTACAGCCTCTCGTCGTGCATGTCCGTCTCCGAATGCGGTTCTTGCATGGCGATGAATCCCTGGTCGAGCAGGTCGCTGAGCAGGACACGGACCGTGCCTGCCGGAAGGTTCGTATGGGCCGCGATCTCCGCGACCGACTGGGCCTGCTGGCAGAGCCTGACGATGGCCAGGCATTCCGGGTCCAGACCCGGTTCCCTCGACGAGACCTGCCGGATGGTCACCACCAGGGTGATGAGGTCGAACCTGCCGCGGCTCGGTTCGGTCCTGCCTCGCGTCAGGACGTACGGCCTGACGATCGGCCCCGCCTCGTCGCCGACCCACTGGGTCTCTGGCTGCTCGTCGAAGATGCTCATCGTGTGCCGTCGCCCCTGAAGGAGGAGTCGGCCGTCCTGGTGGGAGAGGTGAGGTACTGACCCACCCGGGTGACGAGCATGGCCATCTCGTACGCCACCAGGCCGACGTCGGCCTCGGCACTGCAGAACACCGCCAGGCAGGCTCCCTGCCCCGCCGCGGTGACGATCAGGTACGCCGTCCGCATCTCGATGATGGTCTGGCGCATCGGCCCGCCACCGACCCGGTCGCTGACTCCCCTGCCCAGACTCTGGATCGCCGATCCGACGGCGGCCAGGTGCTCGGCGT
This sequence comes from Streptosporangium oxazolinicum, assembly GCF_039537505.1. Lineage (NCBI taxonomy): Bacteria > Bacillati > Actinomycetota > Actinomycetes > Streptosporangiales > Streptosporangiaceae > Streptosporangium > Streptosporangium oxazolinicum. The sequence goes on along the minus strand of NZ_BAABAQ010000005.1, from coordinate 112,681 downwards.
CGGCCGGGGAGAACCCCGCCGACGCGGCCAGCAGGAGGCCGTCGGTGGAGAACACGATCCCGTGCTGAGCTTCCTCCACCCGCGCGACCAGGTCGTCCAGCAACCAGGCCAGGTCCGTGAAAGATCCTGTTCCCTGCACCACTCGTTGTCCTCTCCTTCTGCCTGCCGACGTTCCGTCGCCGGTCCCTGGCGGCTCATCGGCACCTGCCCGGCACCCTCGACCTGAGATCATCCACTGGGGTCACACCGTGGTCCCGCCCTCGTCCGCGGGATCGCCGTCGCGATCGAGCAGGTAGGCGGCGTCGTCGCGGCCCCGGCGCGTACCCGCCTGGAAGGACGACATGGCCGCGCGGATCATCTCCGGCGAGCGCTCGTCGGCGTCGCCGTCGGCCGGGGTCGACGGGACCTCCGGCTCGTCCTCCTGCAAGGGGGCGGCGAGGTGGGTCTGGGGGACGCGCCTCGGGAGGCCGCCCGGCGTGTGACTGCTGTCGGGCGGGGGCAGCACGGGCGGCAGCGACGCCCCGCCGCCGGGAGCGCCCTGCGAGACGGGAGACCCGGGGTTCGTGAAGTCGGGCAGGCGGCCGGGCGTCCCGGTCTCGGGCATCTGCCTGAGCGCCGAGGGATCGGCGAAGCGGCCGGGGAACGTCGGGTCGGTGTAGTCCTCCGCGGGCGTGGAACCCGCCGAGTGCCGTCCGGAGGGCGCCTGGTCGGCGCGACCGCCGGTGAGGCCCGGGTCCGTGGAACGGCCGGGCGGCGGGGTGAGGAGACGCCCGGGGTCGGCGAAGCCGCCGGAGGAGGGTCCCGAGGGACGCGACCGGCCGTTGGCGGGCTGCTCGGGCTCCCATGCCTCGGGCCTGGCGCCGGGAACGTGCTCGCTGATGATCTCTCCCTCCGCCTCGGTGGCCCGGACGGGGCCCCCGGTGATACCCAGCGGGTCACCCACCCGGCCGCGGACCGCGGCGACCGCGGAGGTGGTGCCGTTCATCTCGGTGGTGCTCGCCGGGCGCGCCTGCTGCGGCACGCCGACGCCGACGGAGGTCCCCTGCTCCTCTTCGCTGATGAGTTCCTGCGGGATGAGGACGACGACGGCCGTGCCACCGTACGGGGAGGATTTGAAGGTCACCCGGATGTCGTGCCGTTCGGCCAGGCGGCTGACGACGTACAGGCCCAGGCGGGCGTTGCCGGAGAGCTTGAGCTCCGGGGGGTTGGCGATCCGCTCGTTGGCCTCCGCGATGTCCGCGGGGCTCATGCCCAGGCCGCGGTCCTCGATCTCCAGCGCGTAGCCGTGGGCCACGAGGTATCCGCCGACCTGCACCGTCGTGTAGGGCGGGGAGAAGGAGGCGGCGTTCTCGACGAGCTCGGCGATCAGGTGGATGACGTCGCTCACGGCCCTGCCGTCCAGCGAGACCTCTCCCAGGGGCATCACGTCGACCCGGGTGTAGTCCTCGATCTCGGCGAGGGAGCCGCGGACCACGTCGATCATCGGGACCGCGTCGCGCCAGGCGCGGCCCGGCGACGCGCCGGAGAGTACGAGGAGGTTCTCCGCGTAGCGTCGCATGCGGGTCGCCAGGTGGTCGAGCCGGAACAGGTCGCGCAGCTCCTGCGGGTCGTTCTCGCGCCGCTCCATGACGTCGAGCACGCTCAGCTGGCGGTGCACGAGCGACTGGGTACGACGGGCGAGGTTGCGCAGGATGTCGGCGATGTCGCGGCGCAGCTGGGCCTGCTCCACGGCGACCTTGATGGCGGTCCGCTGCACGGCGTTGAACGCCTGGCCGACCTGCCCGATCTGGTCGTCTCCGAACTTGAGGGGAGGAGCCTCCGCCGCGACGTCCACCACCTGGCCGTGGCCGATCCGCTCGACCACGGCGGGCAGCCGCTCGTTGGCGAGTTCCCAGGCGGCGGCGCGCAGCTTCTCCAGCTGCTGGACCAGGGCGCGGGCCGTGGTGATGGCCAGGACGACCGAGGCGATGACGGCCACGAGGCCCAGGCCGCCGGCCAGCGCGAGCCGCACGATGACGCCGACGGCGACCGGGCCCGACCGCTCGACCACTCCGCTGCCGGCCGTGAGCACGGCCTCGGTGAACCTGGTCTGCGCGGGCTGGGCGTCGGAGCTCCACCGCGTGGTGTCGACAACCCCGGCCGACACCACGTTCGGGTCCTCGATCAGCTGGTCCTCCATGACGCGCAGCCGGGTGAACTGCTCGCCGGCGACCAGCCGCCGGTGGGCCTCCTGGTCGGCGGCGGGCAGCTCGGCCACCGCCTGGTCGGTGAGGAAGCGCCGCGTGCCGACAATCTGCGTGAACCTGACCTGTTCCCCGTCGGCGAACCTTCCCGCCGTCAGGGCGCCCATCACCAGGGCGTCCTCCTGGGACAGCATGTCCCTGGCCCGGTTCATCGCGATGAGCGTGCGGGTGTCCTTGGCGAGTTCCTCGTCGTCCAGCGTCGCCAGCGAGTCGTAGACGCGGAAGATCGAGTCGACGATGTCGGTGAACGCCGTGGCCGCCCAGGACCGGTTGACCCGGCCGACGTCGATCGCCTTGCGCGCGGCGGGCAGGCTGTCCATCAACCGGCGGGTCTCGCCGATGCGGCGCTCCAGGGCGGGACTTCCCAGCAGCTCCACGCTGCCGCCACTGGTGAGTTGCCGGAAGTTCGCGTTGGCGGCGTCGGTGCGCTTCCGCTGGGTGGCCATCGCCTCGCGCCGCTGGCGTTCCCCGCCGATCGACCCCAGGGTGATCGCGGTCAGCCGCCGCTCGGCCTGCAGCTCGACGATGAGCCGCTCACTCGGGTCGGCCACCTCGGTGTTGAGGGTCGCCACGCCCAGCATGTTCAGACCGTCACGGACCGTTACCCATGCTGTGAACGCCCAGAGCGCGGCGAGCGACACCAGAAGTGCCGTGACCTTGGTCCGCAAGCTCGCGTTACGCAAGCGCATGGTATCCACCCCGGGAAGCAGAAAGAAAATAGACGGCATTTTTCGTGGCGGTTGACACATACTGGTCAAAGCAGGTCAAACGGTCACCACGTCGCTGGGATCAGCAGGACATCCCACATCACACCCGCCGAACCTTAGCAATGTCACTAAAAACCCTCAAGGCGGATAGAGTAGATGCGCCCTGGTGTCCTGTTTTGAATTCACGGTCAATTCTCAATACGAGTCATCCTCGGGAATGGCGAGCGCGCGCCGCGCCAGGTGGAGCGCGCCCAGCACGGCCGCCCTCACGATCGCCACCGGCAGGTACAGGTCCTTGTCGACCCAGAGCGACGGTGCCCGGCCGTCGCGGGCGGCCAGCAGGTGGCGGTATCCGCGCTCCACGGCCTCCCGCCACCGCCCGTCCCGCGCCGCGCCGGTCAGCAGCAGGGTCTGCAGCGCGTAGGCGGTCTCCTCGGCGGTGCTCTCCCAGCGGCCCCACGACCCGTCTTCGCGCTGGGTGCCGAGCACCCAGTCCACCGCGCCGCCCACCGCGCCCGCCGACTCCCCGCCGCCGAACTCGCGCAGCGCGATCGCGCAGCAGGCCGTGGCGTAGTACGGCGAGACGTGCCAGCGGTCCGTCCAGCTGCCGTCCACCTCCTGGCGGTCACGCAGCCACGCCGCCAGCTTCGCGACGACGGCCGCGTGGCGGGGCTCTCCCCCGCACCGGCGCAGGTACTCACCGAAGGCGTCGAGCACGTGCGCGTTGGTCGTCGGGGACATCCCCTCCTCCCCGCGCCAGGTGCAGAAGTGGGTCTCCAGCTCGAACGGCCACAGCCCCTCCGGCTCGCGCGGCTCGCCGAGCAGCGCCAGCGCGTACAGGGCGACGGAGGTGGTGTCGGCGTCGGCGGGCAGGCCGGGACCCGTGGCGACCCCGTCGGGGCCGAGGTCGTCCCGCAGGCTCGCGACCAGCTCCGGCGGCACGTCCACCGCGATTCCCGCGCGCCGCAGCCAGCTCAGCGTCCAGCCGCGCTCGAACACGGCGATGGGGAGGGCGCACGGCACCGGCCCGCCGGAGGTGGCCACGACGGCCTCCAGGTACCGCCGTACGGCCGCCTCGTCCCCGGCCCTCCGCGCGGCGCGGTCCCCGGCCCCGGGTGCGGGTGCGGAATCGGGCGGCGCGGCGAGCCAGGCGGCGCTCGCCCCGGGTGAGGCCCCGACGGCCGCCATCCCGCCGGGCATCGGGGTGGGGAGGATCCCGGAGGCGGCCGTCGCCTCCGGGCCCGCGACCTCAAGGGCGTGGACCAGTTTCTGCGGGATCGGCGCGCCCGACACCAGCCACGCCCTGACGGCCGCCAGCTTGGCACCGCCCATGCCCGGGGGCGGTTTCGGCCCCTCCCCGTCGAGGTGACCGTCGATCAGGGCGAGCAGGGACGCCACGATGAGCTCGATCGCGGGCGTGTCCGGCGGCCAGGTGGCCTGGAAGGACCAGTTCCCGATCGCCTTCAGCCCGCGGTCGGCGGCCTCGGCGAGGAGGGCGCGGCCGAAGGAGGTGCCGCGCCCGAGCTCGGCGAGGAGCGCCTCGACCGCGCTCAGGGTGGGGACGAGGGCGTGGTCGCCGGCCGCCCCCCAGCCACCGTCCGGCCGCTGGGTGGCGAGCAGGAACTCGACCCGCTCGGCGTGCCCGGTCAGCCACGGCGCCAGGCTCACCACCCGGCCGGTCTCGTACGGGGAGGCGGACACCCGGCCCCAGGGCTCGGCCAGCAGCCCGGCGACCAGTTCGCGCGCCTCGGCGGCCACGTCGGCCCCGGCGCCGATCTCCGCACGCCTCTCGGTACGGACGCCGACGCCGGTCTCCATGCCGGTCTCCATGTAGGTCTCCATGCCGGGTTCCGTGAGGGTGAACAGGCGGTCGACGCTCACAACGTCCCCCAGTAGTCACCGAACTGGTAGAAACCAGCACAGAAGTCCATCTGCCGTTCCATGTAGCCCGCCAGCTCCGGGTGGGCGGCCCGCAGCGGGGCGACCAGCTCCCGGCTGCGGGCCGCGAGCCCGGCGATCCGCCGCTCCACCTCCGCGCGGTCCACCCCGAGCAGCAGGACGTTGAGATCCCCCCAGGCGACGTCCCGCTCGTAGGTGCCCAGGTCGTTGAGGAGGCGGATGACCCGCTGCACGGCCCAGCCGGCCTCGCGCAGCGCGCCGACGTCCGCGACCGCGCCGGGGCCCGTCACGTGGATCCAGTGGGCGGCGAACACGTAGGAGAAACCGAGGTTGTCGGCGTTGCCGAGATACTCCTCGTAGGTCGGCGTGACCTTGTCGGTCTTCCAGCGCCACTCCGCGAGCATCCCGTCCAGCATGCGCTCCAGCTCGTCGCGCCAGACCGGCCCGAGCTCGGGGAACGCGGGCGAGGCCGCGAGCTCGTCGCGGATGTCGCCGAGCATGCGGGTGAGGTCGTCACCGGGGACCGGCGGGGCCCCACCGGCCACGTCCAGGCAGCGCCGGGCGATGTCCTCCACCTCGGGCAGCGAGGTGGCGACGTAGTCGACGAGCCAGTCCAGGCCGAACGCCCAGAGGGAGACCTTGTTCGCCATCCGCAACTGCTCGGCGCCGAACCAGGGGCCGCCGAACGCCATGGCCAGCGAGAGCGTGCTGTACAGGGCCGCGTCGAACGGCTTGGCGGAGAACAGGCCGGGATAGGTCTCCGCCCACTCGCGCATGTCCCGCTGGGACCGCCCGGCGCGGGCGCAGATCGCCCCGGCCTCCCTGGCGTCCGACCGGACACCGGGATCGGACCGGACGCCGGAATCAAGCGGGACATCCGGATCGGGCTGGACAGCGGAATCGGACCGGGCGTCCGAACCGGACCGGAGGCCGGGATCGGGCTGGAGCGTCATCGCAGGGCCTCGCTCCGGTCACGTCCGTTGAAGGACACCCCCAGCGCGACCTTCTTCCGGGGACGCAGCGAGGCGGCCCAGCCCGTGTCGAACGGTCCCGGGGTGCGCACCGACATCCGGAACCGGCTGAGGATGCTCGCGACCACGAGCGGCGCCTCGACGTAGAAGAGGGGCTCGCCCAGGCACCTGTGCGGGCCGCCACCGAAGGGGAAGTAGGAGTATCTGTGCCTGCGCCCCTCGTTCTCGGCCTTCCCGGGCGCGAACCGCTCCGGGTCGAACTCGTCCGGGCGCTCCCAGAACTCCCCCAGCCGCTGCGTGGCGTACGGGGTGACCAGCACCGAAGAACCGGCCTTGATCCGTACGCCGCCGATCTCCGCGTCCTCCACGACCCTGCGGGGGAGGAACCAGCCCGCCGGGTACAGGCGGAGGGTCTCCTGGAGGACCATGCGCGTGTAGACGAGGCGGGGGATGTCCTCGGGCACGGCCGGCCCGTCGCCGACCACCTCGTCGATCTCCGCCTGGAGCCTGGCCGCCACGTCCGGGTGCTGCTCGAGCAGCAGCCACAGCCAGGTGAGGACCATCGCGGTGGTCTCCGACGACGCGGCGTACACGCTGACGAGCGCGTCGCGGATCTGCTTCTCGGTGAGCTTCTCACCGTTCTCGTCGACGGACCGGCAGAGCACGGAGATGATGTCGAGGTTGTCGTCGGGTTCGGCCATCGCCTTTCTCACGATGGGGAACACCACGTCGTCGATCGACTGGACGGCCTTCAGAAAGGTCCGGTCGCCGGGTATCCGCATGAAATACGGCATGAACGGCATGAGAATTCGGTAGACCAGCGAATAGGACGCCTGTTCGAAAGCGGGGATAATGCGTTCCCCGTCCTCCCGGCTCAGCTTGTCCCCGAACAGCACCCGGTTGACGATGTAGCTGAGGATCCTGGACATCTCCGTGGCCGCGTCGAAGTCCCGCCCCGACCGCACGTACTCGTCCCACTCCTCGACGCGCCCGGCGACGCGCCTGGAGACCTCCTCGGCGATCGTGGCGACGTACCGCGCGGTGAAGAGGGGCTGCAGGACCTTCCTGCTGTTCTGCCAGTGTTCGCCGTCGCTCATGATGCTGTGCCCGAAGAGCCGCTCCAGGGGACGCCAGAACATCCCCAGGCGCTGGTGCTTCGTCCACTCGAGACGCATTACCTTCTGGACGTGGTCGGGATGGGTGATCAGGTAGGGCCGAAAAGGCCCCAGTTCCAGTCGGAGGACCTCTCCCCGCGCCTCCCGCGCGAACCCGGCGAGCGCGCCCGCCGGTTCGCGGAGAAGCTTCGGCAGGGCTCGGTGCAGCGGAATGGATCTCACCCGGCGGCCGGGACGGGCGTGCACGTCCATAGACATAGGCAAACGTCTCCCACTTCGTGTGACGTGAATTCGCGCAGCACGAGACAACCGCCCGCGCGGGTAAGCGCGGCGGTGTTCGAAACCGGGACATCCCACCTGCCCCGCTCCCACCCGGGGCATGGATCAGGACTGGTCAACCAACAGATCAGGACCGATCGGCCGACAATCCCTCTGGGACGCTCCGGGCCTCCTCGCCTGTCTCATTCTGTGTTTTACACGCTAAAGCGCATCACATCACAACATTAGTTAATCTTCGCACGAAGTATCACATGACCCGATAGAAGTGATCAAGCGCGTATAGAATATAAATCTTGCCACTTCCGGACACGAGTCTCGTTAACATCTGCTTAACATGAGCGCTTAAATGGCGGGTCAGCCGCTAATCGTGCGATGACCTGGAGTGACCCAGAGTGATGGAGGGCTCGCGCTCGGAGCCATCGGCCGCGCCCCGCGAGGGCCCTGGCCGCTCCCGGCCGCTCTTGGTCAAGGCCGAAAGGACCGTCAGCCGCCCTTGGCGAAGGCCGCGAGGATGCGGTCGGCGGCCAGCGACGGGGTGAGGGTGCCCTCCTGGACCTCGCGTTCGACCTCGGCGACGATCGCCGCGACCTCGGGGTGCTCGCGGAGCCGGGTGAGCAGCCTGTCGGTGATCAGGGCCCAGGTCCAGCGGACCTGCTGGCGGCGACGGCGCTCGGCGAGCTCCCCCGAGGCCTCCAGGGCGTCACGGTGCAGGACGACCTGCCGCCAGAGCTCGTCCAGCCCGTTGCCGGTCAGCCCGCTGCAGGTGAGCACCGGGGGCGTCCGCTCCGCGCCCAGCAGGCGGAGCGCTCCCGCGAGCTCCCTGGCGGCCCTGCGCGCGTCCAGCTCGTGGGAGCTGCCCTCGGAGCCGTCTGCCTTGTTGATCGCGATCACGTCGGCCAGCTCCAGCACCCCCTTCTTGATGCCCTGGAGCTGGTCGCCCGTCCTGGCCAGGGTGAGCAGCAGGAAGGTGTCGACCATGTCGGCCACGGCGGTCTCGGACTGCCCGACGCCGACGGTCTCCACGAGGACGACGTCGTATCCGGCCGCCTCCACCACGACCATCGCCTCACGGGTCGCCCTGGTGACCCCGCCCAGGGTGCCCGAGGTGGGCGAGGGGCGGATGAAGGCGGCCGGATCGACCGCCAGGCGGGACATCCGCGTCTTGTCGCCCAGGATGCTCCCGCCCGTACGCGTCGAGGACGGGTCGACGGCGAGCACCGCCACCCGGTGCCCCTCCCCGGTCAGCCGGGTGCCGAGCGCGTCGATGAACGTGGACTTGCCGACACCGGGCACGCCGGTGATGCCGACCCTGCGCGCCGCGCCGCCAAGCGGGGTCAGCTCGGCGAGCAGCCGCTGGGCCAGCTCCCTGTGGTCGGCCCTGGACGACTCCACCAGCGTGATCGCCCGCGCGATCCACGCCCTGGACCCCTCCTTCACCCCCTGGACGTAGTCGTCAAGCGTCCGCGTCATGGCCCGGCCGGGTGAGAGCGTCCGCGTCGTGGCCCAGCCGGGTGAGCAGGTCCGCCAGCAGCCCCCGGGCGGCGTCGGCGATCACGGTGCCGGGCGGGAAGATCGCGCTCGCGCCCGCCGCGCGCAGCGCGTCGAAGTCGCCCGGCGGGATGACCCCGCCGACCACGATCATGATGTCGTCGGCGCCCAGCGCGGCGAGCGCCTCCCGGAGGGCGGGCACGAGCGTGAGGTGCCCGGCGGCCAGCGAGTTCACGCCGATCACGTGTACGTCGGCCTCGACCGCCTGGCGGGCGACCTCGTCGGGCGTCTGGAACAGCGGGCCGACGTCCACGTCGAAGCCGAGGTCGGCGAAGGCCGTGGCGATCACCTTCTGGCCCCGGTCGTGGCCGTCCTGGCCCATCTTCGCCACCAGGATGCGGGGGCGGCGGCCCTCCAGGCGCTCGAACTCGGCGCAGGCCGCACGGACCGCGTCCACGCCGGATCCCACCTCCTCGCGATAGACCCCGGTGATCGTACGGATCTGTGCCGCGTGCCGCCCGAACACCCGCTCCAGCGCGTCGGAGATCTCCCCGACCGTCGCCATCGCGCGGGCCGCCTCGATCGAGAGCGCGAGGAGGTTTTCGTCGCCCGCGGCGCCCTTGGTCAGGGCCTCCAGCGCCTGGGTCACCCGCTCGGGGTCGCGTTCCTCGCGCAGGCGGCGCAGCTTGTCGAGCTGCTGGGCGCGTACGGAGGTGTTGTCGACCTTGAGCACGTCGATGGGCTCGTCGGCGTCCGGCCGGTACTTGTTGACGCCGATGACCGGCTGGCGCCCGGAGTCGATGCGCGCCTGGGTGCGGGCGGCGGCCTCCTCGATGCGCAGCTTCGGCAGCCCCTGGTCGATCGCCCTGGCCATGCCCCCGGCGGCCTCGACCTCCTCGATGTGGCCCCAGGCCCTGGTGGCCAGCTCGTGGGTGAGCCGCTCGACGTAGTAGGAGCCGCCCCAGGGGTCGATCACCCGGCAGGTGCCCGACTCCTGCTGGAGCAGCAGCTGGGTGTTGCGGGCGATCCGCGCGGAGAAGTCGCTGGGCAGGGCGAGGGCCTCGTCGAGGGCGTTGGTGTGCAGCGACTGGGTGTGGCCCTGGGTCGCGGCCATCGCCTCGACGCAGGTGCGGACGACGTTGTTGTAGACGTCCTGGGCGGTGAGCGACCAGCCGGAGGTCTGCGAGTGGGTTCGCAGCGAGAGCGACTTGGGGTTCTTGGCCCCGAACCCGGCCACCAGCCGCGCCCAGAGCAGCCGCGCCGCCCGCAGCTTGGCGACCTCCATGAAGAAGTTCATGCCGATGCACCAGAAGAACGACAGGCGCGGCGCGAACCTGTCGACGTCCAGGCCCGTCTCGACGCCCGCCCGCAGGTACTCCACCCCGTCGGCGAGGGTGTAGGCGAGCTCCAGGTCGCACGTGGCCCCGGCCTCCTGGATGTGGTACCCGGAGATCGAGATCGAGTTGAACTTCGGCATCCTCTCGCTGGTGTACGCGAAGATGTCGGAGATGATCCGCATCGAGGGACCCGGCGGGTAGATGTAGGTGTTGCGGACCATGAACTCCTTGAGGATGTCGTTCTGGATGGTCCCGGCGAGCTGCTCGGGGGCCACCCCCTGCTCCTCGGCGGCCACGACGTAGAGCGCGAGCACCGGGAGCACCGCGCCGTTCATGGTCATCGACACGCTCATCCTGTCGAGGGGGATCCCGTCGAACAGCTGCCGCATGTCGTAGATGGAGTCGATGGCCACGCCCGCCATGCCGACGTCCCCGGCCACGCGCGGGTGGTCGGAGTCGTAGCCCCGGTGGGTGGCCAGGTCGAAGGCGACCGAGAGGCCCTTCTGCCCGGCGGCCAGGTTGCGCCGGTAGAAGGCGTTGGACTCGGCCGCGGTGGAGAACCCGGCGTACTGGCGGATGGTCCAGGGCTGGTTGACGTACATGGTCGGGTACGGCCCGCGCAGGTAGGGGGCCGCGCCGGGGTAGGTCTCCAGGAAGTCGAGCCCGGCCAGGTCGGCGGCGGTGTAGAGCGGCTTGACGCCGATCCCCTCGGGCGTCTCCCACACCAGGTCCGCGGGATCGCTCCCGGTGGCCTCCCGTACGGATCGCGCCCAGCCCTCCAGGCCGGGGCCGGGAGCGGCCGGTCGCGCGCCGAGCTCGATGTCGGAGAAGTCGGGAATCATCGAGCCACCCCCAGGTCCTCGAAGGTCGTCCGGAGCACGGCGAGCGCGTCACACCCCGCGTGGAGGTTGGCGTCCACGCCCTCGAAGTCTCCCTTCCCCGCCAGCCACACCTTTATCGCCCCCGCGCCCCTCAGCGCGGCGGCCACCGCCTCGGCGTGCCCGGCGTACAGCCGGTCGCTGGAGCACAGGCAGGCGATCCTCGCCCCGCTGGCGGCGAACGCGGCGGCGATCTCGCCGGGATCCGTGACGGCGCCGCCGGTCACGGTGGCGATGCCGCCCGCCTGGAACAGGTTGGCCGCGAACGACGCCCTGGCGGTGTGCGAGGCCACCGGGCCGATGGTCGCCAGGAAGACCCTGGGCCGACTCTCCTGGGCGTCGGCCAGGTCGCGCAGCGCCTCGAACCCCTGCGCGTAGTGCACCCCGGCGCTCTCCTCGGTGCTCCTGCCGGGCCTGGCCCGCCTGCCGATCGGCCTCTCGGCCAGGTCGGGGAACTCGCTGACGCCGGTGATCGGGTCGCGGCGCGTGGCGATCCCGTCCGAGTGCCGCTCCCAGGTGGCGGCGAGCCGTCCCGCGACGAATCCGGAGGCGAGGGCCTCGGCCATGCCCCCTGCGCGCTCGATCTCCTGGAACCACTCCCAGGCCCGCACCGCCAGGTCCTCGGTGAGCCGCTCCACGTAGAAGGAGCCTCCGGCCGGGTCGATCACCCGGGCCACACCGGCCTCCTCCACCAGCAGCGACTGGGTGTTGCGCGCGATGCGGCGGGCGAAGGCGTCCGGCAGGCCGAGGCGGGCGTCGAAGGGCTGCACGGTCACCGCGTCGGCCCCGCCGGTCCCGGCCGCGAAACAGGCGAGCGTGGTACGGAGCATGTTCACCCACGGGTCGCGGGCGGTCATCATGGCCGAGCTGGTCACCGCGTGCTGCCGCTGCGCCGCGCCGGGAACCCCGGAGACACCGCACACCTCGGCGACGCGCGCCCAGAGCCTGCGGGCGGCCCTGAGCTTGGCGACGGTGAGGAACTGGTCGGCGGTGGCGGCGTACCGGAACTCCAGCTGCCCGAACGCCTGTTCCATCGTGAGGCCCGCGCCGGTCAGGGCCCGCAGCGCGGCGACCCCGGCGGCGATGGAGCAGCCGAGCTCCTCCGCGTCCCCGCCGCCCGCGTCGTGGTACGGCGTGGCGTCCACGACGGCCGCCCTGAGCCCAGGGTGGTCCCTGACGCAGCGGCGGGCCAGCTCGATCGCGGTCCGCGCGTCGGCGAGGACGTCGGCGCCCAGGTTCCCGGTGAGCCCCCCGGAGGTCCCCTGTGTTCCAGGTGTTCCCTGCGTTCCCTGTGTTCCAGGCGTTTCGTGCGTTTCGTGCGTTTCGGGTCCGCCGGACGCCGTGGATCCCCGTTCCCCGGCCAGTGTGAGGAGCACCTCGGCCGCCTCGCGGGTCCGCTTGCCCGCGTCGAGCGTGACCGAGATCAGGTTCAGGTGGACCCGCTCCAGGGCGCGGGGCAGGTCCTCGGGGTCGAGGGCGAGCCACAGCGAGTTCACGCCGTTCTCCAGGTCCGCGAGGATTGCCTCGGGATCGGGCACCTCGTGGCGTTGCCGCACCTCCCAGCCACCTTCGGGACGGGAGCCGCGGACGTAGGGTACGGCTCCGGGAAGGCCGGGGTCGCCGGGCAGGTCGGACGCGTCGTAGATCGGCGCGATCGTCACACCGTCGTAGGTGGTGGAGGCGAGCGCCTCCTCCGGGGAGCCGGTCTCCACCCCGGACTTGCGCAGCACCCCGAGCGCCAGCTCCCGCCACCGGTCACGGGTGACCGGTGGGAACTCGGCGGCCGATCGAGACTCCTCAGGCGGCACGGTCATGCACCGGATCCTAAGCTCCGCCCCGCCGATAACTCCCCCCGGGTCGCGGGCGGATACCAACACTGGGGTCAATAGGGGGATCGGCGGGGGAGTTCGAGGAGGGGAGGAGGGTCAGGTGACGGGCTCCTGCCAGGCGGCGTCCCAGGTGGCACGGTCGACGGCGCCGGTGACGGGCAGGTCCTTCTCCTTCTGGAACTTCCTGCAGACCTCGCTGGAGCCGGGGCCGTACAGACCGTCGACGTCGATCGCCCAGCCCCGGTCGCGCATCCGCCGCTGCCAGGTGCGGACGTCCTCCCCCTTCATCACCGGCGGCTGCTTGAGCGTGCGGCCGGGGAAGGAGGGGTGCGGCTCCGGCGGCTCGGCGGGACCTCCGCCGGGGCGGGGGGCGCCCCGCTTGACCCACGCGTACAGGGGTTCGCCGGGGCAGCTGGTCGAGTAGCCGTCGCGGTGGCCCTTGATCTCCCTGCCCGCGCCGCCCTTGTCCCTGAGGTACTCAATGGCGTCGAGGATGCCGTGCAGGACGTTGTCGGTCGGCTTGGTGAACCCCGAGGAGCCGACCAGGCCGAGCACCGCGTAGTGGTCGCTGTTGAGCCCGGCGCCGTTGGCGGCCGGGACGTTGTGCACGCCGCGGCCCTCGAAGACCTTCCGATGCGGACATACCAACATGGAGTAGCCCACATCAATCCAGCCGTTGCCGTCCATATGGTGGTTCTGGATGGACTTCACCAGCGCGACACACTTCGCGTGGTCGTTCACGATGTCCGGGCTGACCTGGCCACCCGTGTAATGGACCTTCACTCCCTTGGTGGAGTTGAGCTTGCTGTAGGAACCGCGCGGCTGGCGGGCGCCCCACTCACGGCGAGTAACGAGATCGATGGCCACGGAACGTCTCCACTGTCTGAGCGATATTGCCCTATCGGAGGGTAATGGTTGGCACGGCACCATATGAGGCTGTTAAACCAACTGATCCCTTGTCACACGGTGACACGGAAGCACTCCGGATAGTCGTCGGGCGGCGAAGCCACCCCTCTAACCACGGCAGGACGCCGTAAACCGTCCGCCGGTTCCCGGTGTTTCCCCGTTTCTCCGCTTCTCCGCTTCTCCGTGAGGGGCGGCGAGCCGCCGTATTGTCGCGGCGGCGTTCTCCCCGGCCGGAGCCTCAGCCCCGTCCGCGCCCCCTGGCATACCACGCGTTTCCCCACGACACCCCCCATCACGGATGGGACGGATAGCCTTGCCTCCATGGTCGCGACCCCCCTCACTCCTGACGACCCGGTCCGGCTCGGCGCGTTCCAGCTGGCCGGAAGACTCGGCGAGGGCGGCCAGGGCGTCGTCTACCTCGCGCACGCGCCCAGCGGCGAGCGGGTCGCGGTGAAAGTGCTGTTCCGCGGCGACACCGCGTCGCGGGCGCGGCTCGCCCGCGAACTGTCCGCCCTGGAGAACGTCGCCCCCTTCTGCACGGCGCGCGTGCTGACCGCCTCCGTGGACGGTTTCCTCCCGTACGTGGTCAGCGAGTTCGTCGACGGCCCCTCCCTGGAGGAGCGGATCCGCGAGCGGGGCCCGCTGCGCGGCGGCGAGCTGGAGCGCCTGGTGGTCGGTACGGCGACCGCGCTGGCGGCCATCCACGCCGCCGGGGTGGTGCACCGCGATTTCAAACCCGCCAACGTGCTGCTCGGCCCCGACGGCCCCCGGGTGGTCGACTTCGGCATCGCCAGGGCGGAGGGCGCGGCCACCACCGCCTCCGGGCTGATCGGCACCCCCGCCTACCTGTCCCCCGAGCAGATCAACGGGGCACCCGCCTCGCCCGCCTCCGACGTGTTCGGCTGGGCGGCCACCATGCTCTGCGCGGCGAGCGGCAGACCTCCCTTCGGCGCCGACACCGTGCCGGCCGTGCTGAACCGGATCGTCAACCACCATCCGGACCTGTCGGTCCTGCCCCCCGCCTTCGCGGGGCTGATCGCCTCCTGCCTGGACAAGGATCCCGCCCGCCGCCCGACGGCCCGCGCGCTGATGGTCGGCCTCGTCGACCCGGGCGCGGCCAACCCCTCCACCGAGGACCTGGCCAGGATCGGCAGCCGGATCGCCGCCCCTCCGGGACAGTCGGCTCCGGGACGGTCCGCGCTCACGACCGAGGAGTCCCGTCGTGGCCCTCGGGGGATCGTCACCGGCGCGGTCCTCGTCACGGTGTCACTGCTGATCGCCGCGGGGATCGCCGCCTGGCTCGTCCTGGGCTCCCCCGAGACCGTCGTCGGGGACACCGACCGGGCGACGTCCTCGCCCACGTCACCTTCGTCCCCGCCGCCCTCGACACCCTCGCCGTCCCCGTCCATGAGCGACGTCCCGCCCACCCCGGAGCCCTCCGGCACGGAGAGGTCGGCCCCACCGGGGAGCGGGGACGAGGTCCCCGCCTCCTTCGCCGGAGCGTGGGCCGGTGACGGCGTCACCTCCACCAACCCGTTCTCCCCCGGAGAGAAACGGATCGAGGTCACGCTCAGGGAGGGCGACGACGGAGCCGAGTGGGCGGAGCCGGTCAACGGCTGCAGGGGGCGGATCACCCTGACCAAGGTCACCGCCGACGAGCTGACCTTCACCCTCGGCTCCGGCACCGGCTGCGTGCCCGGCACCGTGTGGCTCAAGCGCAAGGGTGACGCCCTGACCTACACCTGGAAGGACGTCCCCGGCCCCGAACTGGTCACGGAGACCGGCGACCTGACCAGGAACCGATGACACCCCGGCCGGTCATGATGCCCGCGACGACGATCACCGCCCCCACGGGCTGGTTCCACGTCAGCGTCTCGCCCAGGACGAGCACCCCGAGGACGACACCCACCAGCGGGGTCAGGTAGGTCACCGACGAGGCGGCCGTCGCCCCCCAGCGGGCGATGACCGAGGTGTTCCACACGTAGGCGAGACCCGTGCCCAGGACGCCCAGGGCGACCACGCTCGCCACGACGGGGAGGTCCAGGCGTACGGGACCGGTGGCCAGCAGCGGGCTCAGCACGAGCATGATCAGGGTGGCCACGCTGACCTGGGCGGCGGCGATGGTGGGGGCGTCGTGGCCGTACGCGAGGACGAAGCGCCGCGTGTAGGCGAAGGAGAGGCCGTAGCAGAACGTCGCTCCCAGGCAGGCGGCCTGCGCCCACCAGGGACCGGTCTCCGCGTCCAGGTTCCACGGGGCCAGCACGACGACGACACCGGCGGCGCCCAGCAGCAGGCCGAGCACCCCGGTCGCGCCGAGGCGCTCCTGCCGAAGCGCGGCCAGGGTCACGAGCATCGTCATCAGGGGCGTCGTGGCGTTGTAGATGCTGGAGAGCCCCGAGGGGATGTACTGCCCGGCCCAGGCGAACAGCAGGAACGGCACCACGCACAGCAACAGGGCGACCACCCCCATGTGCGCCCAGAACACCGGCCGCCTCGGCCACCTCCGGCGGGTGACCAGCATGATCGCGTTGAGGGCGAGCGCCCCCAGCGCGAGGCGCCCCAGCACCGTCTGGGCGGGTGAGAGGCCGCTGAGGGCCACCTTGATGAACAGGAAACTGGCCCCCCACGTCAGGGCGAGGGCCAGGTACGGGACGAGCACGGACCGTCCCGTGGAGGGCGGCGTGGTGTCCGTCGTCGGCACAGGTGGGGGCTTTGAGACGGTTCCTTCACGGGTCACGGGAGCAGTCTCGTCACCACCCGGATCATGTGTCCAATGAGTTGTCTCCGAGGTGTGATGAGATGTCCTCATGAGTGCGACGGTCGCGCAACTCCGCGTCTTCACCGCCGTGATCGCGAACGGCGGCTTCGGCGTGGCCGCCGAGGAGCTGGGCATGTCCCAGTCGGCGGTCTCCCACGCGCTCGCCGCCCTGGAGCGCGTCCTCGGCGCCCCGCTGGTGCTGCGGCACGGGAGCGCTCGCCCCACCGCGCTGGGCGCGGCGATCCTGCCGCACGCCCAGGCCGCGCTCGCCTCGGTCACCGCCATCGACGAGGTCGTCTCCTCGCACCTGGGACAGTACGCGGGGACCGTCCGCGTCGCCGCCCCGCCCACGGTCTGCTGCGGGCTGCTGCCCCAGCTCATGCGGACGTGGCGCGCGGAGCTCCCCGGCGTCGAGGTGCAGGTCTTCGAGGGCGACGACGACGAGCTGTCCCCCTGGCTGGAGACCGGCGTCGTCGACGCCGCGATCCTCGTCGACCCGGTGCCGCCGCCCGCGCACGTGGTGGTGGGCCGCGACGCCTTCCACGCGGTGGTCCGCGCCGACCATCCCCTGGCCGGGCAGGCACACATCACGATGGCCGAGCTGGTGGAGGATCCGCTGCTGGTCTCCAAGGGTGGCTGCGAGCCCCAGACCCGCACCCTGTGCTCCATGGCGGGCGTCCCCTACACACCCGCCCAGCACGTACGCGAGCTCGGCACGCTCATCGGCATGATCGCCGCGGGCATCGGCGTCTCGGCGGTTCCCGACCTCGGCCGCGGTCTCCTGCCTCCGGGGCTCGTGATGATCCCGCTGAAACCCTCCCTGGAACGTGCCCTGGTCCTCACCGGCCCGCTGACCCGTCCGCCGAGCCCGCTGGTCGACGCCCTGCTCCGCGTCGCCCCCGAGGTGCCCGTCCCGCTCCCTCTCCCCTGAGCCCCCGTGAACCCCCGTGAGCCACAGTGAGCCACAGTGAGTCCCCGTTGCTCCCGATCCCCACGGGCCGCGCGCTCCCTCTCTCCCGAACCCTGCCGGGCGGGGCGGGTGTGCCGGGCGGGGCGGGTTAAAACCCTTCGACCGGCGGGCGTCCCGCGAGGATCATTGGCGCCATGTCCGTACTCAGGGAGGTCGACTTCCAGCCGGAGCCGCGCCCGGTGGAGCTGCCGATGAATGTCTGGCTCGACGACGGTGACGCGGCGGTGGACGTGATCGACGCGCTCGCGCTGTCGCCGTTCGCCACCGGGGCCCAGCCCTGGTCGTGCACCGCGAGCCTGGAGCGGGTCCGTCCCGACGCCGCCCTCGCCCCCGCTTCGGGGACGCTCGTCCGGGCGGCCTCGGAGAAGGACGGCCGCGACTCGCGGCTGCTGCGCGGGGAGGGCTGGACGCTGCGCGTGGTCCGCTACCGCAACCGCGCCGCCACGGTCAGCGTGACCGCGGTCGACGAGGCGCTGGCCCGCTCGGTGATCGAGGAGGTCACCAGGGACGCCGAGGAGCCCGCCCCCGAGAGCGACCACGTCAAGATGGGCTTCTGGTGGCAGGGCCCCCGGGGCAGCCACCGCTCGGAGAAGCCGATCACCGCCTCCCCCTGGGCGGAGCTCTCCGGAAACTACGCCAGGTCGGTCGGCGAGCCGCTGTCGCGGCTGATGTCCGTCACCCCCTCCGAGGCGCACGGCCGGCTGATCCTGCTGCACGGCCCGCCGGGCACCGGCAAGACGACGCTGCTGCGTACGCTCGCCCACGAGTGGCGGTCGTGGTGCCAGGTCGACTGCGTGCTGGACCCGGAGCAGCTGTTCCACTCCCCCGGCTACCTCATGGAGGTCGCGGTCGGCTTCGACGACGATGACGGCGACGAGGCCGGTGACCGGTGGCGGCTCCTGGTGCTGGAGGACTGCGACGAGCTGATCAGGTCCGGCGCCAAGGAGGCCACCGGGCAGGGCCTGTCGCGCCTCCTCAACCTGACCGACGGGCTCCTCGGCCAGGGGCGTGACGTCCTGGTGGCCATCACCACCAACGAGGACCTCGCCCACCTGCACCCCGCCGTCATCCGTCCCGGGCGCTGCCTCGCGCAGGTCGAGGTCGGTGCCTTCCCCTACGACGAGGCCGCCCGCTGGCTCGGCACCACCGAGGGGCTCTCCCCCTCCGGCGCGACCCTCGCCGAGCTCTTCGCCCTCCGCGACGGCGTCCTCAACCGCACGTCGGCCGCCCCGGAGACCACCGGCCTCTACCTCTGACCTGCCGCGGGCAGGGCGGCGACCGCGGGCGCATGGGCGGGAGGCCACCGGGTAACAGCAGCGCATGCTTGATCTCCTACCGGAGGAGACCCTCCGGCAGCTCGTCAACCTCCTGGTCCGCCTCGTCGAGGCGGCCGGAGCCGCCGTCATCTTCGTCGGCGCCGCGATCGCGTTCGTGCGGTTCGTGCTGGTGGCCGCACGGCGGCACGACGACGGGTTCATCGCGGTACGGCTGTTCCTGGGACGGTTCCTCGCGCTCGGTCTGGAGTTCCAGCTGGCCAGTGACGTGCTGCGGACGGCCATCGCGCCGAGTTTCACGCAGATCGGGCAGCTCGCGGCGATCGCGGCCATCCGCACCGCCCTGAACTTCTTCCTCAACAGGGAGATCGAGCGGGAGGGGCGCACGGTGAACGACGCTCGCGGGCGCGGCTCGCTGGACGCCCCGGGCGGGCACGGCTCATCGGACGACCCCGGCGGGCGCGTCCCGCCCGGTAGCGGGAATGGCTGAGCTCGTCCGGACGCTCGTCCCCCTGATCGTCGTCATGGGGCTGGTCGCCGCGCTCGCCGTCCTGCTCTCCGGCGGCGGTGCCGTCGGCGCCCTGGCGGTGCTGCTCGACTTCCTCCTCGCGGCCGGGCTCCTCCGCCTCTCCCAGGCCCAGACCTGGGCGGCGATCGCCACGGCGGCGCTCACGGTGCTGGTCCGCAAGCTCGCCGTCGCCGGGTTCTCCGCGCACACGGCGAGACGGCGACCCCCCGGCCGCCGCCCCGGCGCCCCCACCCCGAGCGGCTGGGATCAGGACCGCACGGGATAGTCGCGCGGGTGTCCGGGCCCCGCGCGCCCGATCCGGTCAATGCCCCTATCCGATCTCCCACCGGCTCTCGAACAATTCGCGGAACGCCGGTTGATTGATCCGGACGGGTGATGGAACGGGCCAATGACCGCCAAGGAGCAAACGACACCCCCGTCCACCGTCCCCCACAATGCGAGACGTCCGGAATCATACGGTCCGCAAGGCGAGTCTTGCCTTACCTGAGAGTATCGAGACCGCACCCCAATGTGACCGTCCGCGCGCCGGCGGGTCCCTTCGAAGGCACCGGATGCCGGTACGTGGACGGGCGGCGCACATTCCGGGCACGGGGAAGTCATTTGTCCTCCGGAATCCCGGAACGCGTTCGGTTACGGACATCCGGCGTGCGTGAATTGTCCGTCGAGCGCCCCGGGACGGCACGCGCGGAACCCCTCCTCCCCACCCCGCCCCGAACCCGGCCCGGCCGCCCGTTCCCCGCGTGCGATCTCGTCCCTGCGGGTATTGTGAACAGTAAAAAGAGGACGAAGAGCCCAGTTCGCGGCCGGGAGGGACAGTGGCGTGAAGCCGACGCGCCCGGCACGGCGCCACCGGGAAAACGAACGGCAGTGGACCGACGGACCGGAGTGGTCCCAAGTGGCGGAAGTCGATTCTTTTCGGGACGGCCGACACGGAAACCACCCGGAGGTCATGAAACTTCAAAGCGCCCCGCCGTCCCTTCAGGAAAACCCGCCGGGGGTAACCGACAGATCTCGGCATACAGGGCGCCAAGGGGCCCCGGCGCCGCCGTCGTTTTTAATCCCCCGCGAACGGGAAGCATTTCCCAATGACGTGGAGACGCCGGAGTTCGGTCTTGAGTAATTAACCTGAGAGGGTGGATCTCCGGCGGACACAGGTTTCCCGAGCGCGACGGTGAAAGAAGGGACTAGAGTTTTGCGCGCGGGGAAGAGACGCGGGAACCATCGTCGGCCGGGTTCACAGCCGCACGCTCCGGCGCCGAGATTAAGGAGTCACACAATGGCACGTCAGCAAGTCGTCACGTTCACCGATGACATCACCGGCAAGAAGGCGGACGAGACCGTCTCGTTCGGCCTCGACGGCACCGCCTACGAGATCGACCTGAGCTCGAGGAACGCCACGAAACTTCGCGAGGCCCTCAAACCGTTCCAGTCCGCCGCCCGCAAGGCGAGCACCTCCCTGGGCCGCAAGGGCAGAGCGAAGGGTTCCGGCGGCAACCGTGAGCGGAGCGCCGAGATCCGGGCGTGGGCGAAGTCCCACGGGATCGAGGTGAGCGAGCGCGGGCGCATCGGGGGAAAGGTCGCCGAGGCGTTCGCCGCGGGCGACCCCAGCGTTGCCAAGGGCTCGACCAAAAAGACCCCGCAGGGCGCGCTCAGCGAGTGAGACAAGCTCCCGGGCCCTTGGAGGGGTAGCGGCGTCGTAGCCGGCCGGGAGTGCTCCGGACGAACACCCGAGGTGCTATTTCCAACCCGGAGGGGTATGCACCTTTGATCCAGATTTGGGTTCTTGGCTCCGGGGAGCGTTCGTCGATGAGTGAGGTCGCGCAGATCTGTTCGGATCTGATCAGGTTCGATACCACCAACCCCGGCCCCGGCGAGCGCCCGGCGGCCGAGCACGTCGCCACCCTGCTGTCCGACGCCGGGATCGAGCCGGTGGTGTTCGAGTCGGCCAGCCGCAGGACCAGCGTGGTCGCCAGGATCCCGGGCGGCTCACCCGAGGCCCTGCTGATCCACGGCCACCTCGACGTGGTTCCCGCCCAGCCCTCCGACTGGCGGATCCACCCGTTCTCCGGCGAGGTCTCCGGCGGATGCGTCTGGGGCCGGGGCGCGGTCGACATGAAGGGCACCCTCGCGATGACGCTCGCGCTGGTCCGCGACTGGGCCCGGCGCGGGGTGCGGCCGGACCGGGACGTCGTGCTGGCCTTCCTCGCCGACGAGGAGGCCACCGGCGAGTACGGCGCGCGATACGCGGTGCGCCACCACCGCGAGCTGTTCGACGGCTGCACCGACGCGATCAGCGAGTCCGGCGGCTACAGCGTCGAGGCCCGGGGCGCGCGGATCTACCCGGTCGCGGTGGGCGAGCGCGGCACCGCCTGGATGCGGCTCACCGCGACCGGCGTCGCGGGCCACGGCTCCCGCCCGCCGGTGGACAACGCGGTGGCCGAGCTCTGCCACGCCATGTCCAGGATCGCCTCCCACCGCTGGCCGGTGCGGCTGACCCCCGGGGTGGCGGCGCTGATCGAGGACCTGTCGGCCATCCTCGGCGAGCGCATCGACCTCGACCGGCTGGAGGAGGAGGCGCGGCGGCTCGGCCGGATCGGCGACCTGTTCAAGGCGCAGATCCGCAACTCGGCGAACCCGACGATGCTCCAGGCGGGCTACAAGGTCAACGTGGTCCCCGGCACCGCCGAGGGCCACGTGGACGGGCGGTTCCTGCCGGGACACCGGGAGGAGTTCCTGGAGACGATCGACCGCCTGCTCGGCCCCCGGGTGACCCGGGAGTTCGTCAACATCGAGGACGCCCCCTCCGCCCCGATGGACGCGCCGTTCTTCGACCGGCTCCGTACCGCCCTGATGGCCGAGGACCCAGCGGCCCGACCGGTGCCGTACGTGATGTCGGGCGGCACGGACGCGAAGTCCTTCGCGGGGCTCGGCATCAGGGGCTACGGCTTCGCCCCGCTGATGCTCACCCCGGACCTCGACTACTTCGGCATGTTCCACGGCGTGGACGAGCGCGTCCCCGTCGAGGGCCTGGAGTTCGGTGTCCGCGTCCTGAACCGCCTCCTCACCTCCTCCGGTACCGCGTCCTGAGCCCGTCCCCCGACCTCACAGCCTCCCGACCTCCGGATCGCCCGAGACCCGAGGCGCCCCAACTCCTACGAAAACAGGGCACCCTCCATCACAATCAGGCCCTGCCGGGGACTTCCGGATACATGCCGGACACGGCCCGCCTGAAACTGGGGCATCATGACTCACGTGCCGATTCTCATGAACCCCTCGGTGACCGGCAGGTCTCGTGACGAGACGCGAACGCCGGTGACACCCCCCTCAGGGACCACCGGCGAGGCCATCGTTCCATCCCACCCGGGCGATCCGCGGCACTCCCGCGCCCTCTCCGGGAACGGCGCGGAGCGGGAGCACCGGGGTGGGTGAGCACGGCACCGGACGGCACGCCAGACCTGGGAGCGGCGTCCCCGCGCCGGGCCCCCGGCCGGACGTTCCCGGGTCCCCGGCGAACACGGCCACCGGGCTCCGTACAGCCGGTGGCAAGGCCGATGCAAGCGGTCCGGCCGACGATGGCGGCGTGACGCGCGACGGGAGCGACCAGGCGTCGGGCCGGACGGCGACCGAGGGGCGCGGGGCCGGTCTGATGGACCGCCTGCGCAAGGATCTGAGAAACCCGCTGTTCCTTCAGGGCTACGCGCTGATGATCAATACGGGGATCACCGCCGTGCTGGGTCTCGGCTACTGGTTCCTCGCCACGCACCTCTACACCGCCGCCGCGTTCGGTGAGGGCCAGGCCCAGATCAGCGCGATGCGGCTGTTCTCCTCCCTGACCGGGCTCGCCTTCGCGGGCGCCATGGCCAGGTTCATCCCGGTGGCCGGGCGCCGCACCGCCGAGTTCGTCCTGCGCGGCTACGCGGTCGCCGGGGCCGCCGGCCTGGTGGCGGCGCTGGGGTTCCTGCTGACGCTGCCGCTGTGGGGATCGGTCTACGCCGACCTCGGCGGGCTCGGCCCGGGGCTGTTCTTCCTCGCCTCGGTCCTCGTGTGGACGATCTTCACCCTCCAGGACGTGACGCTGGCCGGGCTGCGCAACGCCGTCTGGGTGCCGGTCAACAGCATGGCGTTCGGCCTGGTCAAGATGGGCCTGCTCGTCGCGCTGGCGTACGCGCTGCCGCAGGGCGGCGTCTTCGGCGGGATCTTCGTCTCGTGGATCCTGCCGACGGCGATAGCGCTGATCCCGATCAGCTGGCTCATCTTCGGCGTCATCATCCCCAAGCACGTCAAGAACACCGAGGTGAGCGCCGCGAACCCGCCGCGCCTGCGCGAGGTGGGCCGCTTCCTCGCCGGAGACTTCCCCGGCGCGTTCTCCATCCTGCTGATCCTCTACCTCGTCCCGGTCATCGTCGCGGGCTGGCTCGACGACGCGCCGACGTTCGGCTACTTCTCGATAGCCCACACGCTGGGTTCCATGGTCGGGCTGCTCGCGGCCAACATGGCGGTCTCGCTCACCGTCGAGGGGTCCTTCAACGCCGCCCAGCTGGCCCAGAGCGTGCGCAACGCGCTGCGGCGCACCTTCCTGATCGTCGGGCCGGTCGTCGCGGTGGTCGTGATCGGCGCGCCGCTGATCCTGAGCGTGTTCGGCCCGGGGTTCGCCGAGGCGGGCTCGCCGCTGCTGCGCCTGATGGCGATCGCCGTGCTCCCCCAGACGGTGATCGAGATCTGCCTGAGCATGCTGCGCGCCCAGAGCGAGGCGCGCAAGCTCGCCCTCGTCCAGATCGGGATGGCCGTCCTGGTCCTCACCTCGATAGTGGTGCTCTTCCCCCACTTCGGGATCGCCGCGGTGGGCTACGCCATGCTCGGCAGCCAGCTCCTGGTGGCGCTGCTGATCTTCCCGAATATGCGCAGGGTGATCAACCATGGCAAATCATCGCAGGCGACCGTCGGCTAGAACGACACGCGCTCCCGGGTTTGCGGCCATCGTGTCGTCCGTGATAGACGGTCTCCAGTGACTCCTGAGCACATTGTGGCGAAGCGGACACATCGCCTCTGCCTTCCGCTGCCCTCCAACCGCCTGGGCCTGTATCTGGCCCTGCGGCACTGGTGCAGTCCCGGCCAGCGACTGCTGATGTCACCGCTGTCGGCGGACGAGATCCTCTTCCTCGTGCTCGCGGCCGGGCTGCGCCCGGTCATCGCCCCGCTCTCCCTCGACGACGGCAACATCGACGCCGACGCCGTCGATCTCGACACGGTCGACGCGGTGCTGACCACCAACCTGTACGGCCTGCCGGACCGGGTGGCCGCGTTCGGCGGCAAGATCCTGATCGAGGACGTCGCGCACGCGATCGAGACGAGCGTGCACGGCAGGCCGATCGGCACCTTCGGGGTGGCCGGCGTGTTCAGCCTGTCCAAGCACGCGGGAGCGGGCTCCGGCGGGGTGATCGCGGTCGAGCGCCTCTCGGACCTGCGCGCCCTGGAGCGCGACCGCGACCGGTTGCTGCAGCCGGGCGTCTTCAGGAAAGAGATCCACAGCGTGCTGACCTCCGCGGGCCGGCACGCCGCGCTGCGCCTGAACATGGTCCGCCCTGCGCTGCGGGCCATGCGCGCGCTCGGCATGGAGGAGGAGCGCGAGGGATACCGCATCGCCCCGCGCCCGGCGGACCTGCTCAGGGCGATGGAGTACGCACCGCAGCAGTTGCCCGCCTTCGACTCCTGGGTCCAGGCCGACCTGCACGACTACCGGGCCAGGCGGGGCCACCTCTCCCGCTGGTACCAGTCGAGGCGCCTGCACGCGCTGCCCCGGCAGCGGTCGCGGCGGATCGCCGGTGTCTCGGCGCTGGCCGCGCTGCCCACCGTGGCGCCGGCCGTCCGCCGCCACCTGGACCAGCCGCTGTTCCGGGTCCCGCTGCTGGTCTACGGCCGTGACGGGGCCATCGCCGAGCTGGAGCGGCACGGGGTGGCCACCGGATACCTCTACGACCCGCCGTACGACGGCTACCTGCCCGAGTTCACCGACCCCTCGCCGGAGCCCGAGGTGGCGCGCTGGTGGGCCCGGCACGTGCTGCCGGTCGACCCGCTGTACGCCCACCGCGCCCTGCCGGTCATCGAACGGCTCATCCCCGCGGTTCCCCCGATGCCGCCCAGGGTGCCCCCGGGGCCCGCGTCCTTCGGCGTCGCGTAGCGCGCCCGTCGCGGAGCGAACCTGTCGCATAACCAAGCGAATAGGACAATACCCCGATACATTTGGCGTATCGGGTGGCGATTCGGGGGATCGGGGGATCAGTCGCCACCTGGTTCTGAGAGGGTTTTCACGTGCCGTGACGCATAACACCTCGTGCCCGCCGACTGGATCTCCCCCGCTCCGACGACGTCCAGCTTGGGGGCCAGGCTTCGAGAAAGGACCACCGTCTCGTGAACGGTAGGTTTGCGCACACCGCCGGTCGCCCCGGCGCGGGGGGTCGCGCATGAGAGTCAGCGTCATCCGGCCCGCGGAGCTGGGTCCGGCCGAGATCGCGGCGTGGCGGGGAATGCAACGCTCCAGCCCGCACCTGGACAACCCCTTCCTCAGCCCGGACTTCACGATCGCGATGGGCGAGGTCCGCGCGGATGCGCGGGTGGCGGTGATCACCGAGTCGGACGGGCCCGTGGGGTTCTTCCCCTTCGAGCTGCACGGCGGCGGGGTGAGTGCCGCCCTGGGCGGGTGGGTCTCGCTCTCCCAGGGGGTCGTCCACCGGCCCGGCGCCGAGTTCGACTCCGACGCGCTGCTCAAGGCGTGCGGTCTGAGCGTGTGGGAGTTCGGCTGCATGGTCGACCGTCAGCCGTGGTTCCAGCCGTTCGAGACGCTCAGGCAGGAGGCCGTGGTCCTCGACTTCGCTGGCGGCTACCACGCCTTCCTCGACGAGCTGCGCGTACGCTCCCCGAAGTTCCTCAAGTCCACCCTGTACAAGGAGCGGAAGCTGGGCCGCGACGTGGGCGAGGTCACCTCCGAGTTCGCGGTGGGCGACCCGGAGCGGTTCCGGCTGCTGCGCGAGTGGAAGTCCGCCCAGTACCGGCGGATGGGCCGCCCCGACCGCTTCGGCAAGGCGTGGGTCGTGGAGCTGGCCGAGCGCCTGCACGCCGTCGACACCGACGACTTCGCCGGGCCGCTGTCGATGCTGTACGCGGGCGGCAGGCCCGTCGCGGGCCACTTCGGGCTGCGCACCGGCACGACGATGATCGGCTGGTTTCCCGCCTACGATCCCGAGTACGCCAAGTACTCCCCCGGCCTGATCCAGCACCTGCACATGGTCGAGGCCGCCGCGAAGCTCGGGATCACCTCGCTGGACCTGGGCATCAGCAACGGCTCGGAGTACAAGGACGCGCTGTGCAGCAGGACCGTTCCAGTCACCGAGGGCATCGTGCGCCGCCGGTCGGCGGGCGCGGCGGCGCACTGGCTGCGCACCGAGCCGGTCCGCCGGGCGCGGCGGTTCATCCTCGACAGCCCGGTCCTGTACGGCGCCGCCGACCGGGCCATGAAGCGGTACGGCCGGCTGCGCACCCGGGGGAAGAGCCGATGAGCCGGCCGAAGGAGGACCCGATGGGCGGGCGCCCCGCCACTCCCGGCCGCGCTGACGGCCATGCTGACGGCCGCGTGAACGGCCGCGCTGATGGCCGTGCTGACGGCCGCCGCGCGCTTGAGGCGGCCATGCGCGACCGGATCGGCCAGGAGTGCCTCCACGTGCCGTCCGCCCGGTTCGGCCTGCTCCTGGCACTGCGCCACTGGTTCGAGCGCGGCGACAGGGTGCTGATCTCCCCGACGAACTGCGAGACGGTGCTGTTCGTCGTGCTGGCCGCCGGGCTGGAGCCGGTGATGGCCCCGGTCTCCTGGCGCGACGGCAACATCGACGTCCCGGCTGTCGACTGGACCGGCCTCGCCGGTGTCGTCACCACGCACCTGTACGGCCAGCCCGACCGGGTGGCCGAGCTGCGGGCCGAGTGCGACCGGCGCGGCGTGATCCTCCTCGACGACGCGGCGCACGCCATGCAGACGACCGTGGACGGCCGCCCCGCGGGCACGTTCGGCACGGCCGGGGTGTTCAGCCTCGCCAAGCACGGGCGGGCGATGTCCGGCGGGTTCCTCACCGCGGAGGACCCGGCCGCGCTGCCCGAGCTGGCGCGGGCCAGGGACGAGCTGCTGCTCCCCGGAGGGGCGCGCGCCCAGCTGCTCGGCACGCTGCGGCCCGTGCTGCGCGAGACGATCTACCGCACCGGGCTGGTCAGGCCGATGTGGCACGCCCTCAAGGCGCTGGGTCTCGTGCGCTGGACCGGTCACCGCTGCCCGCCCCGCGAGGAGGAGCTGCGCGCGATCGTCGCCGCCGATCCGATCGATCCGCGCGCCATGGACCACTGGCTGCGGATCGACCTCGACGACTGGCGGATGCGCCAGGGGCCGCTGCTGCGCGGCTACCACCGCTCCCGGTTCCGGGTGATCGACCGCGAGCGGGAGCGCCGGGTGGCCGGGGTCGAGCTGCTGCGCACCCTGCCCTGGGCGGCCGAGGGGGTCCGCGACGCGGAGCCGCAGCCGCTGCTGCGGGTGCCGTTGCTGGTGGAGGACCGTGACGAGGTCGTCGCCCGGCTGGAGAGCCGGGGCGTGGTGCCCGGTTTCATCTACGATCCGCCGCTGGACGACTACCTGGAGCTGGTCCCCGCGGGGCCGACCCCGGAGATCGCCCGCTGGTGGACCGGCCACGTCCTGCCCGTCGACCCGCTCCGCGCCGCCCGCATGGCCGGGCTGCTGGCCGAGCTGGACGTCCGCCCGGCCACCCGCCCGGCCACGGCGTCGCGGCCCGGCTGAGCGGCCGGGCTGAGCGGCCGGGCTGAGCGGCCCGGCTGAGCGACTGGGCCCCCGCGCGCCGTCCGAGCGGGGCCGGGCGGGGCCGGGTCTCTGCGGGGAGCACCCTGGGCGGACGACGCCCGGCTCGCGCCTCCCCGTGCCCGGACATGCCGGAACAGGTGGCAGAGTGGCTGCGTGCGCGTGAGCATTCTGGGGCCGCTACGGGTCGTGGCCGACGGCGAGGCCGTCGAGATCGGGGGGACGCGGCTTCGCGTGCTGCTGGTCAGGCTGGCCCTCGGTGCCGGGCGGGTCGTCACGGTCGAGGAGCTGTCGGACGCGCTCTGGCCCGACGACAGGCCCGGGGATCCGGTGAACGCGGTCCAGTCACTGGTCTCCCGGCTACGCCGGATCCTGCCCGACGCGTCGGCGCTGCGCTCCGACCACGGGGGGTACCTGCTCGACGTGCCGCCGGACGCCGTCGACGCCCACCGGTTCGAGCGGCTGGCGCGCGAGGGGCGGCGGGCGCTGGGGGACGGGGATCCGGTGGCCGCCGCGAACCGGCTGCGCGAGGCGCTCGGGCTCTGGCGGGGCCCGGCCCTGGGCGAGGTCGCCACGGCCCCGTTCGCCGTGGCGTACGCGGCGGGCCTTGAGGAGGCCCGGCTCGCCGCGACCGAGGACCGGGTGGAGGCGGAGCTGGGCTGCGGCCGTCACTTCCCGCTGGTGACCGAGCTCCAGGAGCTCACCGCCCGCCACCCGCTGCGGGAGCGGCTGCACGGCCTGCGGGTCAGGGCGCTCTACGCCGCCGGGCGCCAGGCGGAGGCGCTGGCCGCGTACGAGGAGTTCCGCCGCCGGCTCGCCGACGAGCTGGGCGCCGACCCGGGGCCGGAGCTGCGGGAGATCCACCTCGCCGTGCTCCGTGCCGACCCGGCCCTGCGCGCCGCCCGCGACGAGCCATCGGCCGGTACGGGGGCGCGCGGCAACCTGAGGGCCGCGTTGACCACCTTCGTCGGCCGGGCCGAGGAGATCGAGCGGATCGGCGCGCGGCTGGACGAGGGGCGGCTGGTCACGCTGGTCGGCCCCGGGGGCGTGGGCAAGACGCGGATCGCGACCACCGTCGCCGCCGGGATCTCCGGCCGGATGCCCGGCGGGGCGTGGCTGGTGGAGCTCGCGTCCGTCACCGACCCCGCCGACGTGGCGCAGGCCGTGCTCGGGGCGCTCGGTTTCCCCGCCCCGGCCCCGGCCGACGTACGGGCCCGGCCGGCCGACACGATGGCCCGCCTGACGGAGCTGCTGTCGTCCGCCGAGACGCTGGTGGTGCTCGACAACTGCGAGCACCTGGTCGAGGGCGCCGCGCGCCTGGCCGACGACCTCCTGGGGCGCTGCCCGGGGCTGCGGATCCTCGCCACGAGCAGGGAGCCGCTCGGGATCCCCGGGGAGGCCCTGTGCCCGGTGCCCCCGCTCGGCCTGCCCGAGCCCGGCGCCACGGCCGAGGAGGCCCTGGCGGGCTCCGCGGTGCGGCTCTTCGCCGACCGGGTGGCCGCCGTGCGCCCGGGGTTCGCCGTCACCGACGGCAACGTGGACCTGGTGACGGAGATCTGCCGGAGGCTGGACGGGCTGCCGCTCGCGATCGAGCTGGCCGCCGCCCGGCTGCGCTCCCTCACCGTCGAGCAGCTCGCCGCGCGGCTGGACGACCGCTTCCGCCTGCTCACCGGGGGGAGCAGGGTGGCGTTGCCCCGGCACAGGACGCTGCGCGCGGTGGTCGCCTGGAGCTGGGACCTGCTCGACGACGACGAGCGCCGCTTCGCGGAGCGGCTCGCGGTGTTCCCCGCGGGTGTCACGCCCGAGGCCGCCGAACGGGTGTGCGCTCCCCCGGAGCCGTCCGTCGAGCAAGGATCCGCGGTTTCGGAATCCGCCCCCGCTCCGGCACCCGGTGTCGAGCGGACGGCCGCGTACCGCGAGCCGGTCCTGGACCGGCTCGCGGCCCTGCTGGACAAGTCCCTGCTGCAGTTCGCCGAGGGCCCCCGCTACCGCATGCTGGAGACGATCAGGGAGTACGCGCTGGAACGCCTGGCCGAGGCCGGGGAGGTCACCCGGCTCAGGAGGGCGCACGCCGCCTACTTCCTCGAACTCGCCGAGACGGCGGAACCACACCTTCGGGGCCCCGACCAGCTGTTCTGGATCGGCAGGCTCGTGGCGGAACGGGACAACCTCCTCGCCGCGCTGTACTTCGCCGCCGGTTCGGGTGACGCCGACACCGCGATGCGGCTCGCCGCCGCCCTGAGCGTCTTCTGGACGATCCTCGGCAACGGCGCGCAATCCGTCGGGTGGCTGCGCCTCGCGCTCGACGTCCCCGGCGAGTCACCGGAGGTGGCGCGGGGGATCGTGTCGGCCGTGTACCTGCTCAACCGGGCCACCTCCGGCGGCTACGCCAAGCTGGAGGGCGGCATCGAGCAGCTGGAGGAGATCTCCCGCGCGACCGCCGGTCACGCCGAGCACCCGGTGCTCGCGCTCCTCGAACCCGCCCTGGCTCTGTTCACCGACGACACCGAGGCGGGCCTGGCCGCGATCGAGCGGCGCCTGTCGCACCCCGACCCGTGGACGCGGGCGATGCTACTGTCGATCCGCGCCTCCATCCGGGAGAACGACGGCGACATGACCGGGATGCACGAGGATCTCGCCGTCGCCGTCGCCGCGTTCCGGGAGATCGGCGACCGGTGGGGGCTGGCCACCGCGCTGAGCCCGCTGGCCGAGGCGAACATGGCGTTCGGGGATTTCGACGGTGCCGTGGCGGCGCTGGAGGAGTCGATCCGGCTCCTGCGCGAGCTGAACGCCAACGACGACGCCGGCCACCAGCGGGTCTGGCTCGCCACCGCGCGCATGAGGCAGGGCGACACGGAGCGGGCGCGGGCCGAGCTGTGGAAGATGACCGAGCCGGGATCCTACGACTGGTCCATGCGCAATGTCGCGTTCGCCCGGCTCAGCCTGGGAGACATGGCGCGTCACGATGGTGACCTGGGAGAGGCCGCGCTGCAGTACGACGCGGCCGGGACCGCGCTTGAGGGGATGCCGTTCGTCCCGCCGCAGTTCCGCGCCCTCTTCCTCACCGCGATGGCGTACCTGGCGATCGAGCTGGACGATCCCGCGACCGCCGGGCGGCGGATACGGCAGGCGTTCGCCGAGGCGCTCGACGCGAAGGACATGCCGGTCGTGGCCAGGGTCGGTGTCGCCTCCGCCACCCTGCGGGCCCGTCTCGGCGACGCGGCCGGGGCCGCGGAGTCCCTCGGCGCCACCGACGTCCTGCGGGGGGCGCCGGACCACCACCCCGACACCGCCCGGCTCGCCCGGCGGCTACGCGGGGAGCTGGGCGACGTCGGGTACGAGGCCCGCCACGGCCACGGCCGAGGGCTGGACCGCGACGCCGCCCTCGACCGCGTGCAAATCCGGTAGAACGGCGGGCGCGGACCCGTCGGGCACGGACCGTCGAGTGCGGACCGGCGAGTGCGGCGGCGGGCCCCCGGCCGCCGGGCCGGGACCGCGAGCGGTGCTCCCCCGGCGCGGGCCCTCAGGCGCGGCGGCGGTAGGCGCGGACCGCCAGCGGCGCGAGCACCGCGAGGAGACCGGCCGACCACAGCAGCGTCCTGAGGACCGGCCCCGCCACGGGCCCGCCCAGCATCAGGCCGCGCGCCGCGTCCATCATGCCCGCGACGGGATTGACCCTCACCCACGCCTGCAGCCAGCCGGGCAGCGTCTCCAGCGGGGTGACCATGCTGGTGCCGAAGGTCAGCGGGAACAGCACGAGGAACGAGGCGCCCTGCACCGCCCCCGGGCTCCGCATGAGCATGCCGAGCAGCACGAACCCCCAGCTCGCGCAGAAGGCGAACACGATCGTGAGCAGGCACGCGGCCAGCGCCGACAGCGGGTCGGTCTGGACGCGGAAACCCAGCAGGTGGCCGAACCCGAGCAGGACGACGATCGCCAGCACGTAGCGGATGAGGTCGCCGAGCACCGAGCCGATCAGCGGGGCGGAGCGGCCGATCGGCAGGCTGCGGAACCGGTCGAAGACGCCCTTGTCGATGTCGGTGTTGAGGTTGACGCCGGTGGCCATCCCCGCGAACATCACCGTCTGCACCATGATCGCCGGTAGCAGGAACCGCAGGTACTCCTCGGTGGAGCCCGCCACCGCGCCGCCGAGCAGGTAGACGTACACCACGACGAAGATGACCGGCTGGAGTGTCACGTCGAGCAGTTGCTCGGGGGTGCGGAGTGTCTTGACCACGCTGCGCCTGGCCAGGGCGAGGCTGTGCCGCAGCAGGGCGAAGGGCCGCTCGGCGGTGCGCGCGGTGGTCAGGGCGGGGCTGTCGGTGAGGGTCATGCCGCGCTCTCCTCGGCGGTGTGGCGTCCGGTCAGGGTGAAGAAGACCTCGTCGAGGCTGGGCAGGCGCAGGGAGAGCTCGGTCACGCCGACGCCCTCGCGGTCCAGCCGTCGCACCACCTCGGTGAAGGCCGTGTCGCCGTCGACCGGCACGGTCAGCACGCCCCGGCTGGGCGACTCCGGGGCCCGCCCGGCGACCGCGCCGACGATGGCGGCGGCGTCGGCGAGCCGGGCCTGGTCCGCGGGTCTCACCATGATCGTCTGCCCGCCGACGACGCGCTTCAGCTCGGCAGGGGTGCCGTGCGCGATGACCCTGCCGTGGTCGACGACCGAGATGTCGTCGGCGAGGGCGTCGGCCTCCTCCAGGTACTGCGTGGTGAGCAGCACGGTGACGCCGCCGGCGACGAGGGAGCGGACGATGTTCCACACGTCCTCGCGCTTGGCCGGGTCGAGCCCGGTCGTCGGCTCGTCGAGGTAGATGACGTCGGGACGCCCGACGAGGCTGGCGGCCAGGTCGAGGCGGCGGCGCATCCCCCCGGAGTACGTCTTGGCCGGGCGCCCCGCGGCGTCCGCGAGGCCGAACTCCTCCAGCAGCCGGGCCGCGCGAGCCCCGGCCTCGGCCCTGCGCAGGTCGAGCAGCTGCCCGATCAGGACGAGGTTCTCGGTGCCGGTGAGATCCTCGTCGACCGAGGCGTACTGGCCGGTCAGCCCGATCAACCGGCGGACCCTGGCGGCGTCCCGTACGACGTCGAGCCCGCCGACGCGGGCGCTGCCCTCGTCGGGGCGCAGCAGCGTGGCCAGGACGCGCACGGCGGTGGTCTTTCCGGCCCCGTTGGGCCCGAGGACCCCGAGCACGGTGCCCGGCCGGGCGGCCAGGTCGATCCCGGCGAGCGCGGTGGTCCCGCCGAAGCGTTTGACGAGCCCTTCGGCCTCGAAAGCGTGAAGCACTGGTTCCTCCAATGGTGGTGACCTGTGCACACTCCCCCGGGCCGCTGTCAGACGGCGCACATATCGCTGTCACCCGCGACGCGACGCTCCGTGCGCGGCCCCTTCACAAGGCGTGGTCGTCGCGTTCCGAACCGCGACGGTGATCGGGGACACGCCCGCCCGTCGAGCGGTGCGAACCGCGAAGACGGACCTGGTCAGTGCGGCCAGCGGGCCGGGATGCGTTCGAGCAGGCCGCCCTCGAAGACGTGGTAGAGGTCGAGCGATTCGAGATGCACATATCCGATGTGGCAGTCGCACACGGGAAGCGGGCACGGGCGTGGGGCGAGCGCGCGCAGGGCCGACCCGTCGTAGAGGTTGCCGATCGGCCGCGCGACGAAGTGACACCGCCGCACCGTGCCCTCGCCGTCGACCGACACCACGCTATGGCCGGTACGGCAGGGCAGTCCGAGGCTGTGGTGCGGCCTCCTGCTGTAGCCGAACAGCGGGTCGATCCCGGTCCAGACGGCCGCCTCCCGCTCGGTGTAGGCACGTCCCTCGGCGGCGTTGACCCACAGGTACACGTCGTCGGGGAGCTCTTCCCGCAGTCGCCTGGCCGGCTCGGCGTGCTCGGGGAGGCCGACCACGCCGACGCTGAAGCGCACCCCGTGGGCGAGCAGCTCCCGGCATCGGGTCAGGAACCGGTCGTGCGTCACCTGGCCCGGGTGGTAGGTGGCCCAGAGGGCGAGCGTGTCCAGGTCGGCTTCGGCGAGCCATCCCAGCCGGGTGCTCAGGTTGGTCTGGATGGCCACCCTGCGTACGTGGGCCAGGTGGCTCAGTTCCACCATCGCGGTGCGGTACCACGATCTGACGAGCCCCTCGCCCCACGGCGTGAACAGCACCGAGACGGGGAAGTCGCGCGCCGCGACCCAGCCGGTGAAGCGGGCCAGCGCCTCCCGGTCGGCACGCAGCCGGTCCGGGCCCTCGCGCCGCTTGGCGAAGGGGCAGTACGCGCAGTCGTAGTCGCAACTGGCCAGCGGGCCCCGGTAGAGGATGGTCAGCTCCTCGGGCCTCGGGACGTCGCCCTCCGGGGACGCCTCCACGTGCCGCGGGGTGATGTCCCAGATCGACAGCGGCGCCCGCCCGGAGCCGGTCACCGGCCCGGCCGGAAAATCAGCGAAGATCATGGGAGTCCATGAGGTCGCGGGCCCGGCCGGAGGATCAGCGGAGATCATAGGAGTCCATCAGGTCGCGGGCCCGGCTGGAGAACAGGGCGGGCCCGACGGCGTCGGAACGGGCGAGCCCCTCGGGTGTCAGCCGTACGCGGGTGGAGTCGTCCGTCACCCAGCCGCGCTCCGCGAACGCGTCGAGGGCGAAGTCGTCGAGGACGTCGCCGCCGAAACGCGTCCGGTAGGCGGCCCTGTCGAGCCCTTCGGCCCGCAGCAGGGACTGGATGAGATGGCGCCGGCGCTGTTCGAGGTCGTCGAGCGCGAAACCGACGTTGGCGACGCCGAACGCGGCGCGCGGCAGCCGGACGAAGTCGTCGATGATCGCGCGCACGTGTCGCACCCCCACGGCGTACTCGAAGGAGTAGTGCAACCGCGACGTGTAGGAACGGGCGCCGCAGCCGAGACCGACCATGCCGTCACTCTGGCAGGAGTACTCGCCGTCCGACTCCGTGCCGGGCAGCCGGAACATCCGCATGGACACCTGTTCGTACCCGGCGGCCAGGAGGTGGTCACGGCCCTGGTGGTAGAGGCCGAGCCGCTGGTCGTCCCAGTCGCGGCCGAGGACGCCCAGCCCGGTGAGCGGCCGGACGTAGAGCGGGTAGAGGTAGATCTCCTCCGGGCGCCAGGCGAGGGTGGCGTCGAGGGAGTGGCGCCAGGTGTCCGGGGTCTGGCCGTCGATGCCGTAGATCAGGTCGATGTTGAGCGTGCGGAACGCGGCCTCGCGGATGGCGGTCAGCGCGGTCTCGACCTCGGCGCGGCGCTGCGGTCGCAGGGCGGCCCTGGCCTCGGCGTCGACGAAGCTCTGCACCCCGATCGAGACGCGGGTGGTGCCGCGTTCGGCGAGCACGGCGAGACGGTCGGGCGTGGCGGTCGCCGGAGAGGTCTCGATCCCGAGCGGGGTGGCGGAGAAGTCGGCCCCCATGGTCCGCTCGGCCAGGTCGAGCAGCCTGGCCAGCTCGGCCGCCTCCAGGTAGGTGGGGGTGCCACCGCCGATCGCCGTGGTGACGAACCGCGCGCCGTCCGGCAGCGCCCGCCGCACGGCCTCCGCCTGGCGCCCGAGCGCGTCAAGGTAGGAGGTCACCAGCTCCGCGGGGGCGCCGGTCCTGGTGAACAGGTTGCAGAAGCCGCACCGCATCTCGCAGAAGGGCACGTGCAGGTAGAGGGAGAGCGCGTCGGTGCGCTCCTTCGCCCAGACCTCGCGCAGCGGGGGCCGAGGGTCGAGCGGGCGGTAGGCCGTCTTGTGCGGATAGGCGTAGACGTACCCTTCGTAAGGTCTCACGACCACTCTCCCGGCTGGAGGACGAACTCTCCGTAGGGAACCGTCCACACCACCTCGTGGCCGAGGCGGTGACCGACATACCCATCCTCACCGTACGCGGTGCCGTGGTCGGAGCAGACGATGACCAGGCATGGCCGTCGCGCGCTCATCAGCGCGAAGAGACGGCCGAGGTGCCGGTCGACGTATTCGAGGGCGGCGGCGTGCGTCGCGTGGGTGTCGCCGGACGCCCCGGGCAGGTAGAAGTGGTTCGGCTGATGCAGTGCCGACACGTTGACGAGCAGGAACACCGGCTCCGTACGGTCGCGGACCGACCGCTCGGCGCACCCGATCTGTTCCTCGAACGAGGTCGGCGAGGTGACGCCGAACTCCGGCCGCCAGTGCGACTCGGCGAACAGCGAGGGCAGCGCCGTGCCCAGTGGTGTCAGCTTGTTGAAGAACCCGACGCCGCCGACGCACACCGTGTGGTAGCCCGCCCCGGCCAGCCCGCCCGGCAGGTCGGCGGCGTCGAAGACCCAGGTGCCTTCGGTGGTGGTCTCGCTGCCGGGGAAGGCGGCGGCGAACAGCCGGGGATGCGGGCCGGGGCCCGCCGGGGTGGGCAGGAAACCGGCCAGGATCGCCGCGTGCGCGGCGTAGGTGAAGCTGCCCGGCGAGTGCCGCCGCTCCCACTCGCCGCCCGGCAGCACGCCCGCGAGCGTGGGGAGCCGTCCCCGCGCCAGCAGCTCGGCCGCGACGTCGTAGCGCAGGGTGTCGAGGGTGAGCAGCAGCACGTCGTGCGTACCGATGATCGCGCCCATGTCTCTCATGCCGTGCCCCAGGACTCAGCGGGCGCCGGCCAGGCTGCCCGCGCGCATTCCCGCCATCTCCAGCACCAGCTCGAACCAGACCTTGTTGGAGCCCGCCTCCCTGACCATGCCCCAGCGGTGGGACAGCGCCTCCAGCAGGGGCAGTCCTCGGCCCCCTGTCGCGTCGGCCGAAGCACGGCACACGCAGGGGGCCTCTGAGGAACCCTCGTCCTGGACGGAGACGCGCACACCGGTCGCCGAGTAGGCCACCGTGACGGTGAACGCCCCGCCGTCCCCCGACCTGGAGTGGATCACCGCGTTGGTGGCGATCTCACTGGTCAGCAGGACGCAGTCGTCATGGAGGGGGTGGTCTCGCCCCAGGGTCATCGAGACCAGGCGGCGGGCTCTGACCACCTGGTCCGGGGACCCCGGCAGGCGAAGAACCCATTCGTCGCCGTCGTACTCCGACACGTCCATACGCCCCCTCCGATACCGTTTCACTGGTGGGAAGACGCGGAGCTCGGCGGGGAAGATGTCGCGGAAAAGTAGGAATGCGATCACTTACCGGATAGACAGGTAGGGCTTGCCAAAGGGCCTTTCACCTGCGTGTCCGCACCTGGCGTACCGTGCGGTTCCTTCCGTCACACGCGGTGCCAGCGAGCCTCGAAGAAACAGTAGACCGCGAACAGCAGCAGACCGATCGCGACGACGCCGAGCAGCCACGGACCGGCCGGGGTCTCGGCCAGTGAACGCAGCGTCGAGTCGATGCCCTTGGCCTTGTCGGGGTCGTAGGTGACCGCGGCCTGGATGACGAAGACACCGGCGACCGCGGCGATCACACCGCGGGCGATGTATCCCGCCATGCCGAACTTCTCGGCCAGCTGACGCGACCTCGCGGACATCTCGCCGGTGCGCAGGTCCTTGAGGAACTCCTTCTTCCAGCCCTGGCGGATCCAGTAGGCGCCCAGGCCGATCAGGCCCAGGCCCACCAGGCCCACGATGAACTGCCCGAGGGGCAGGTCCATCAGCATGGCCGTGATGTCCTTCGACTGGCTGTCCATCGAGGCACCGGAGTCGCCGCGCAGCAGCACGCCGAGCAGGGTGGCCACGATCAGCGCGTAGACCGCCACCCGCGCGCCCGACTCCACCCGGTCCTTGGTCTGTCCACGGCCCATGATGGCCTCCGACAGCTGCCAGACGACCAGCGCGACGAACCCGACGACCATGAGCCAGAGCAGGAACGTGCCGAACGGCTGCTCGGCCACCATCTCGATCGCGCCGGTCTTGTCGGCCTCCTTGCCACCGCTTCCGCCGCCGAAGGCGATCTGCAGGGCGAGGAATCCGATCAAACCGTAGAGGACACCCCGGCAGGCCAAGCCGACTCGCGCCAGCCTGTCGAGCGTCTGACTGTTGGCCGCTCTGCGAGCGGCACCTTCCACGTGAGCCTGAGGGCTGTTCATGACTACCCGCTCTTACCGGTGAACGCCCTGGTAAACCTCAACATCAGGGCATCGCGTCCAGCCGTCGCAGGATCACTCCCTCGCGCAGCGCCCAGGGGCACACCTCCAGCTGGGTCACCCCGAACAGGTCCATCGCGGCGTCGGCGACGATCGCCCCGGCCGGCAGCTGCGGCGCACGTGCCTCGGAGACGCCGGGCAGCGCGGCCCGCTCCCTCGTGTTCATCCTGTTCAGCCGCTCGGTCCACTCGACCAGGTCCGCGTGCCTGAGCACCCGGCGCACGGACTGCCCCTCGTTCGAGGGCGCCGCCCCGGCGATCCTGGCGAGCTGCCGGAACGTCTTGGACGTCGCCACCGCGTGGTCGGCCTGGCCGTACCGGGACACGTTGCCCACCGTGCGGGCGATCTCGGCCCGTACGTGCCTGCGCAGCGCCCGTACCTCGTCGGCGGGCGGCGGGTCGGCGGTGAAGCAGTCGCGGGTGAGCCGGCCCGCCCCCAGCGGGAGCGACACCGCCGCGTCGGGCTGCTCGTCGATGCCCGTGGCGATCTCCAGCGACCCCCCGCCGATGTCCAGCACCAGCAGCCGCCCGGACGACCACCCGAACCAGCGGCGCACGGCCAGGAACGTCAGTATCGCCTCGTCCTGGCCGGACAGCACCTCGATGTCGACCTGCGTGTCGGCCCTGATCCCGGCGAGGACCTCCTCGCCGTTCACCGACTCCCTGACCGCGGACGTCGCGAAGGCCATGAGGTCCTCGACGCCCTTGTCCTCGGCGAGCCGCAGCGCCTCCTCGACGAATCCCCGCAGCCGCGCGGCGCCCCGCGCGGACAGGCGATCGCCCTCGTCCATGTGCTCGGAGAGCCTCAGGTCCTCCTTGTGGGAGTACGCTGGCAGCGGCCTGGCTCCCCGGTGCGCGTCCATCACCAGCAGATGGACCGTGTTGGAACCGATGTCGAGAACGCCCAGTCGCATGGGATGAAGTTACTACTCCCGCGAGCCCCGTCAGCCCGGGGTCCGCGGGTGGACGCCCACCGCGTATCCGCCGCCGTCGCAGGGCACGCCGTCCCACGCGGCCGGGCGCCACGGGATCACTCCCTCGCGCGGCGCCCAGGGGCACCGGGGGCCGGAAAGGCGGCGTGATCCGCACCGCCCCTCGCGGGCGGGGCACCGCGGTTCGGCCAACACCACCGCGCGGCGCCTGTCCAGAGGCTTGTCCGGATCCGGCCACGATAAGAAATAGATCTTGTCAGTATGGGCGACTGCTGCGAATACTTGCAATTTGTTCTTATTCGCGAGGAAGGCTGATAATGAAGCGCGTCATTGTTCACAAGCCTGGCACCATCGCACTCAGTGGCACCGCCAGCCCTAAGCACGTCGGCTGAGACAGAATCGCAGAACCGGCGTCCAGCGATGGGCGCCGGCTGCCCGGCAGCGCCATATCATCAAATATCGGCTAATCGAGTTAAAGGAGTCCGGTGAGCCGGGGATCGCACCCGCAGGAAAGCCCCTCTCTTCCCGCACCACCGCTGCCCGCGGTGGACGCGGACCGGCGCCTGCGCGGGCCGTACACCGCCGGGGGCGCGATCGTCTCCGCCCTGCTGCCCACGGCCCGGCCCGAGCTCGTCGCCCGCTACGACATCGAGCTGCGCGCCGTCGCACCCGACCTGCGCGACCTGATCCCCGCCCGGCGCCGGTCGGTGGCCGCGACCCTGCCCAGTGCGGAACGTATCCTGGTGCACGCGCCGCGTCGCACGCTGCGCCTGGCTAACGGCCTGGCCGAGTTCGTCCGTGAGCACCTGTCCGAAACCGGCCCCCGCACGCTCGTCGTCGAGAACGCCGACCTGGCCGACCCCACCGATCTGGAGCTCCTGACGGTGCTGCGACGCCGTGTCCCCGGAGAGCTGCTGACCGTGGTGACCCGCGAGCGGAGCGCCCCCGAGGAGACGCTCGGCGCCGGACGGCACGACGCCCTCGCCGACGAGCTGGAGCGGGAGGGCACGGTCGGCGCGCGACTTGGAGCGATCCCGTACCACCGCGAGCGCGGCGGCGACCCGTCGAAGGCGGTGGAGGCGTTCCTGTTCGCGGTGCAGTGGTGCCTGGACGAGGGCTACCACGACGCCGTGGTGGATCTCGGCGAGCGCGCCCTGCGCCTCGCCGACCCCGGCGACGACCCCGGAACGTGGTGGCGGCTCCTGCACAGCACCGCGACCGCGCTGGCCGCGCTGGGCCGCGAGGACGACTCGGAGGCCCTGTTCGACCTGGCCAGGCGCGAGAGCGTCTCCCCCGTCGTCCACGCCTCGGCCGCCTACGCCACCGGGATGCTGAAGGTCCGCCACCGCGACCGGGCCCGGCGCGACCCCGAGGCCGCGCTGGCGCTGGTGAACCAGGCGATCGCCATCTCCTCGCTGCTGCCCGACCCGCGCGAGCGGGCGTTCAAGCTGGGATTCGACCTCAACGGCCGGGCGCTGGTGGAGGTGCGGCGAGACCGTCCCGCCAAGGCGCTGGAGCTGGTCCAGGAGGCCGTCGCCCTCGCCGACCGCGACCTGCGGCCCGGCGAGCACCCGATCCACCGGCTGGTGCTGCTGGCCAACAGGGCGCAGCTCGCCGTGATGCTGGGCCGCCCCGAGGAGGCGCTGGAGGACCTGGACGCGGTGATCGCGGCCGACCCCGGCTATCCCGACTACTACATCGACCGGGGCAACCTGCTGCACCGGCTGGGCCGGATGGACGCGGCGGTCGCCGACTACGAGACGGCCACACGGGTCGGCCCGCCCTTCCCCGAGCCCTACTACAACCGGGCCGAGATCCGCTTCTCCGCGGGTGACCACCGGGGCGCGCTCGCCGACCTGGACCACGCGCTGGAGCTGGACCCGGAGTTCGTGGACGGCCTGGCCAACCGGGCGGGGCTGCTGGCCGCGCTCGGCGAGTACGCCTCGGCCAGGGCTGACGCGGAGAGCGGGCTGGCCATCGATCCCGCCAACCCGTACCTGCTGTGCGCGCTGGGCCAGGTGGAGACCGCCGAGGGCCACTACGGCAGGGCGCGCACCGCCTTCGACCGGGCTTTGGAGCTCGCCCCCTCGCTGGCGGCGGCCTGGGCGAACCGGGGGCTGCTCGCGTTCGAGACCGGCGATCCCGAGGGCGCCGTCGCGGACTTCACCCGGGCCCTCGACGCCGGGGAGGACCCCGCCCTGCTGTTCAACCGGGCGATGGCGCTGCGCGCCGCCGGACGCGACGGGGAGGCGGTCGCCGATCTCACCCACGCGCTGGCACTCGCCCCGGACGACGAGGACATCAGGCGCGAGCTGAAGTCCTGAC
The DNA here is from genome assembly GCF_039537505.1 of Streptosporangium oxazolinicum. Classification (NCBI taxonomy): domain Bacteria; kingdom Bacillati; phylum Actinomycetota; class Actinomycetes; order Streptosporangiales; family Streptosporangiaceae; genus Streptosporangium; species Streptosporangium oxazolinicum. The sequence goes on along the minus strand of NZ_BAABAQ010000005.1, from coordinate 71,331 downwards.
CGTACGGCCCCGGCCGAAGCGCGGCGAAGGCGCGGGAAAACATTCCGGATTCGGATCCGGGATCGGGAAAGTCACGCTCGGTAATGCGGGGTACCCGTCCGGGAAAATCTCGTTATCCGAATATTCGTCATACACACGGTGATGCGCGCGTGCCGTTTCGTATTCGCCCTCCGGTTATCCCCGGGATCGAGGGCGGGTAGGAGCGATTTCCCGATGCGCGGTCACCGCGTGCCACGCCGCCGGACATCCCGTACGCGAATGTCGCGCCCGCGTGGGACGGGTGGCACGGAGAGTGACGGGCGGCGGGCGGCGAACAGCTGAGGGCACCCGGCAAGCAGGGTCAGCGGAGCGAGCCGCCGAGATAGCGTTCGGCCAGCTCGCAGGTGCCCTCGGTGTAGCCGGAGCCGAGTTCCGCGGCGATGTCGGCGCCGGTGTGGGTGCCGATCCAGGCGACCAGCAGCAGGCGGCGGAACAGGACGAACGTCCAGATCTCGGCCTCGTCCACGGCCGGGAGGTCCAGGACGGTGCGGTAGCCCCGCGCCCACGCGTCGAGCAGCCCGGGGACCTCGGGGTGGTGCTCGACGAAGCTGACCGCCGCGGCCAGGTCGTAGAGGTGCCAGCCGAAGCCGCAGTCGTCGAAGTCGATGACGCCGGGCGGGTCCTCGCCCTCCACGAGGAGGTTGGCGGCGCGCAGGTCGGCGTGGATCAGGCCGTAGCGTCCGGGACCTCGGCCGAAGCGGTGGAGCCGCTCGCGCAGCTCCTTGTCCAGCCGCCCCAGCACGGCCCGCGCCTCGGCGTCCATCCCCAGGCCGTCCTGCCAGCGGCCCCACCGCGACTCGGCGCCGAGAGCGGCCTCGTGGTCCCAGTGGAAGCGGGTGAACCCCTCGGGCGGGGACCACCCGCGCGCGTGGCGGTGCATCCGCGCCGTGAGGGCGCCGAGCCGCTCGAAGCCGGGCACCGGGTCGTCCTGGGACGGCTCGGCCCCGGGCAGGAACTCGAACATCACGCAGTCGCGCGGCTCGGGGCCGGGGACGGTCAGCACCCGGGAGCCGCCGGGAGCCGGGATCACCCGGGGGGTGCGGATCCCGGCCTGCTCGCGGAGCGCCTCCAGCCAGGCCAGCTCGGACAGGATCGCCGGGGTGGAGTGGTAGCCGAGCCGGTGCACCCGCAGGATGGACCGCGCCCCCGTGGCCGGGTCGTCCACCCGGTAGGTGGCGTTCTCGGAGACGTTGATCAGGGTGACCTCGGCGTCGGGCAGGCCGTGGATCCGCGTCGCCGCGCGGGCCACGTCGTGCACGCGGGCCAGCACGTCGCCCCCGGCGGACAGGTCGTGGGCCCGCATCGGCTCCTCCAGATCGGTCGCGAGAGGCGCCAGATCCTATCCGAGATTCCCGCGCGGGATCCGGCGCCGCCCGCCCGGCCTCGCGGCCGGGATCTCCCCGACTCCCCGCTCAGGACAGGGCGGGGTCGCGCGCGGCGCCGGGTCGCGCGGGGTCTCGTACGACCTCGCCGCGCCGGTCGAGCTCCCGTACGGCCTGCTCCCCGGGGGTCCCCGGCCCGGGGAAGGTGATGCGGATCTTGGACTGCCGGTGCGGAAGCCGCTCCCAGTCGTCCATGAGGGTCGCCCGGAGCCCGCAGTCGGCGGCCAGGTCGAGCAGGGTCTCGGCACGGTAGTAGAAGTCCTCGCGCAGGACGTGGTGCTCCCTGCCCTCGGTGCGGTCGAAGGTGAAGTCGAACCAGCCTCCCGGCCGCACGATCCGGCCGACGCTCCACAGGCACTCCTCGATCACGGGGAGCGGGGAGTGGGAGAAGACACTGTGGGCGTGGACGACGTCGAACGCCTGGTCGGGCAGGGCGGTGAAGCGCAGGTCACCGACCGGCAGGAGGTGGGGGAACCTGTCGCGCAGGCCGTAGGTGACCAGGGTCTCCTGGGCGGCGATCAGGATGTCCGGGGAGATGTCGATGCCGTAGTAGTTTCCGGGGTCGAGGTAGCCGATGAACAGGCGCCCGGCCCGCAGGTTGCCGCAACCGATCTCCAGCATGCGGTGCTCGGGCCTCAGCCCGTGCCGCACCAGATAGTCGAACTGCATCTTCCCCAGGGCGGTCCAGCGCCGGTACGACCTGCTGCCCACGGCCCCTCGCGGGTTGCGCGCGGTGTCGGACCTCATGACGGCCCGGTAGTAGGCGACGTGGCCGCGGTTGCCCAGACGCAGCCACGCGTCCCTGGTCAGCCGTCTCAGGTGCCGGGGGATCCGCCCGGGATGGCCGAGGGCGTACCTGATCTGGTGAACGACGCTCGCGCGGTTGTGACTGTGCATGCCTCTCCCCACGTCGGGACGGCACCTCGACGATCCCGCCAGACGAGATCGTAGCCCGGAGCGACGACGACATCACTCTTGGCGATGACCGTCGGAATGTCGCCTCGCGGTGCCACTTCCCTCGCGGGACGACGGTCCCGGCTCGCGCCGGTCCTCCGGAGGGGCCGCGCGGGCGTCGCATCGTTATGACACCTCGCAGCACCCGAGCGGCGCACGCGCACCCGGCCGCCCACGCCGACGACCCCAGGGACGGTTTCGAAGGAGACGGTTTCGAGAGGGACGGTTTCGAAAGGGTGGGAAGACCGGTGAACCTGGAGCTCGCGCTGCGCATGTGTGAGGCCGCGGTGCGGCAGGCCGGGCGGGAGGGCGCCCTCATCTCGGTCGCCGTGGTCGACGCGGGCGGGCACCTGGTCGCGTTCCAGCGGATGGACGGCGCGCGGATCACCGGGCCCGTCCTCGCCCCCGGCAAGGCCTACACCGCGGTGGCCCACCGCATGGCGACCGCCGACCTCGCGCCGCTGGTCCTGCCGGGGGGCGAGCTGTACGGCCTGGCCGGTGACCGGTACGTGTGCTCCGGCGGTGGTGTGCCGCTCGGGGAGTCCGGCGGCGGGCGCGGGGCGAGCGGGGCGAGCCGGGTGGTGGGCGCGGTCGGTGTCAGCGGCGGCACCGTTTCCCAGGACATCGCCTGCGCCGAGGCCGCCGCGGCCGTCTGGGAAGGTGCATAGACGGATATATCGGCAAAAAGAGGGCGAGTGAAAATCGTCCTCCTGTGAAACAGGAGGGTCGCGTGTTACCTCCGCTGGACGCGGGGCAGTGAGGGCTTGCCCCGACGATGATCGTCTGGGGATGACCCCTTGGAGGATTCTCGTGGACGTTCTCGTGCTGCTCGCCCTGGTCTGTTTCCTGGCCGCCACGATCTGGTCCGCCATCAGCCGGTCCTGGCCGATCGCGCTGCTCGCCGCGGGGGCGTTCCTGCTCACGCTGTCGGAGACGTCCCTCGTCAACGGCTAGGCGACATCCTCCGGCCACCGGGGCGCGGCCGCCCGCGAGCGGCCCTTCGAGTCACCGGCGCGCGCGCCCCGGCGCGCCGAGGTCCCGGCCGAGGGGCGTCGCGCCCGTGACCCGGCCGGAGAGGACTCACCGGCACACCGGCCTCAGGTTCAGGCTCAAGCTCAGGCTTCGGCTTCGGCTTCGGCGAGGCTCCGGTCGATCTCGGCGCGGGTCGGCATCGAGGTGCTGGCACCCGCGCGCTGGACGGAGAGCGCCGCGGCCGCGGTGGCGAAGCGGACGGCCCGGTCGGCGGGCTGCCGCTCGACACGGGCCGCGGCGAGGGCGCCCACGAAGGTGTCCCCCGCGGCCGTGGTGTCCACCACGGGCACCCTGGGGGCCTCGACGCGCACGGCGGGCCCGTCCCCCGAGGCGGTGAGCGCGCCACGCGACCCCAGGGTGATGATCACCCAGCCGACCGTGCCCCTCAGCTCCTCCAGGGCGCGCTCGTGATCGCCCTGGCCGGTGATCGCGGCGGCCTCGTGCTCGTTCGCCACCAGGATGTCCACGGCCTCCAGCAGTTCCGCGGGGAGCGGCTGGACGGGCGCGGGGGTGAGGACCACGACAGTCCCGGCCGCGCGGGCCGCCCTGGCGGCGGCGGTGACGGCCTCGATGGGGAGCTCCAGCTGCAACAGCAGCATGTCGGAGCGGGAGATGACCTCGATCTCGGCCTCGGAGGGGGCGGTCACGGTCCCGTTGGCACCGGGGACCACGACGATCGAGTTGCCGCCGTCGCCGTCCACCACGATCTGGGCGATGCCGGAGGGGCCGGGGACCGTGCGCAGGCGCGTCGCGTCGACGCCCGCCTCGGTGAGCGTACGCCGCATCTCGGCCCCGAAGTCGTCGTCGCCCACCGCCCCGAGAAAGGCGACCCTGGCTCCCGCCCGCGCGGCGGCGATGGCCTGGTTGGCGCCCTTTCCCCCCGGGACCGTGCCGAAGGCGCGGCCCGTCACGGTCTCGCCGAGCGCGGGGGCGACGTCGACGTAGGCCACGAGATCCATGTTGGCACTGCCGAAGACCGAGATCACTGTTCCTCCTCGCGGTCGGAGCGCGGGCGTGCGCCGGTACGGGAACGCGGGTGCGGGAAAACGGGTGGGAGCGCGGGTCAGGAGCGCAGGTAGGCCAGGACCGCGAGGACGCGGCGGTGCTGGTCGCCGTCCTCGGCGTACAGGCCGAGTTTGGCGAAGATGCTGCGGATGTGCTTCTCCACGGCCCCGTCGCTGACCACCAGCTGGCGGCCGATGGCCGGGTTGGACCTGCCCTCGGCCATCAGGCCGAGCACCTCGCGCTCTCGCGGGGTGAGCTGGGCGAGGGGATCGTCGCGGCGGCGTCGCACCATCAGCTGTGCCACCACCTGGGGGTCGAAGACCGTCCCTCCGGCCGCGACCGTGCGCAGGCCCCCCATGAAGTCGTCCACGTCCACGACGCGGTCCTTGAGCAGGTATCCCACCGCGCCCCTGGCGTCGGCGAGCAGGTCGTCGGCATAGGACACCTCCACGTACTGGGAAAGGATCAGCACCGGCGTGCCCGGAACCCTCCGGCGCGCCTCCACCGCCGCCCGCAGCCCCTCGTCGGTGAAGCCGGGCGGCATCCGCACGTCCACCACCGAGACGTCGGGCCGGTGCTCGGCGACGGCCTCCACCAGCCGGTCGCCGTCCCCCACCGCCGCGACCACTTGGCAGCCGAACTCCTCCAGGAGCCTGATCAGGCCCTCCCTGATGAGCACCGCGTCGTCGGCCACAACTACCCGCACGGAACCTCCGCCACTATGACCGTCGGCCCTCCGACGGGTGAGTCGACCGCCAGCTCGCCGTCCACCGCCTTCAGGCGGTCGCCGAGACCCGACAGGCCATGCCCCTTGGCGACATGGGCGCCACCGACCCCATCATCCCCGATTGTCAGCATAAGGAAGTCCCCCGTCCTGCTCAGCGTCACGGTACAGACCGTGGCCTGGCTGTGCTTGGCGACGTTGGTGAGGGACTCGGCGACGACGAAGTAGACGGTGTTCTCCACGGCGGCGGGGAACCGCCCCACGACCTGGACGTCCAGCTCGACGGGGACGGTGCAGCGACCGGCGAGCGCGGCGAGCGCCGGGGCCAGGCCGCGGTCGCTGAGGATCGGCGGGGCGATGCCGCGCGAGAGGGCGCGCAGCTCGTCCAGGGTCTCGCGGGTGGAGGTGATCGCCTCGCCGAGCATCCGCTCGACGGCCCCCGGGTCGCGCTTGAGCTGGCGCTGGGCCCGCGACAGGTCCATGGCCAGGGAGACCAGGCGCTGCTGCGGCCCGTCGTGGATGTCGCGCTCCAACCGGCGCAGCGCGTTGGCCTCGGCCGACACCGCGGCGGCCCGGCCCTCGGCCAGGTCGTCGATGCGGTCGTGCAGCTCGGCCACCCCGGTCAGCATCGCCCTGCCGAGCCCGGCCTGGACGAGCGCGGCGCCCCGCACGATCAGCGGGAGGGTGAGGGCGAAAAGCACGCCGATGGTGGTGTTGATGATCACATCGACCCACAGGCCGGTGCCCAGGCCGAGGAGCTTGGCGAGTCCCCCGTCGCTGCCGGGGATGGCGTAGACGATCCACCCGTAGAGCGGGTAGGTGAGTCCGGCGATCGCCCCGGCCCACCAGACCACCGCCAGCACGAAGGTGACGATGGAGATCGGGAAGGCCACGATGCCGTAGAGCAGGTCGAGCCACGACTGGCCGTTGGTGAACGGGTTGACCATCCTGCGGAACCATCCGGCCCTCTCCGGGGCGGGCCGGTACCTCGGCCGGGCCACGGGACGGCCGAGCACCTCGGGCAGCCATCGGCGCTCGACGTCCGCGAAGCCCCGGGCGACCAGGAGGGTCGTCGCGAGGATGGGCAGTCCCACGAACACGACGGCCGTGCCGGCCCCGGCCGCGAAGCCCGCCACCATCAGGGCGAACCAGATGACGGAGAGCGGGAAGCCCACGACCAGGTAGCGGGTGTCGGTGCCGATGCGGCTGAGGAGGGTTCTCATGCCGCCCACGCTACGAGGACCGGCCCCGTTGATCGACCCTGCGTGCCCGCGTACCGGGGTGGGGTCAGCACTACCCCGGCCGGTGGGGGAATCGGGTGAGAAGACTGCTGCCCGCGTCACTGTGCCGCCGCCGTCCCGGAGGGAGGCTCTTCACACCTGAGATCTTCGCTCTCCCTCCCCGGGAACTCCCTGAGAATCGAGACCCCCTTGACCGCCGTGATCCCCGGCCCGGCAGTGCGCCCGGCAGCGACTCCACGACCTCGTACGGCACCCGCGCCCGCCGGGCGCGACCCGTTCATCGACATGCTCCGCGTGTTCGGCATGGCCTTGGTGGTGCTCCAGCACTGGAGCATCCCGCTGCTCTCCTTCGCCGACGGCCGGATCTCCACCGGCAACGCGCTGGCCATCGGGAACGGGTGGATGATCACGTGGATCAGCCAGGTGATGCCGCTGGTGTTCCTCGCGGGGGGCGCGGCCAACGCGATCAGCCGGCGGAGCGCGGCGCGGCGCGGCGAGACGACCCCCGCCTGGCTCGCGGGACGCCTGCGCCGCCTGGCCTGGCCGGTGGTCCCGCTGGCCGCCGTCTGGCTGCCCCTCCCCCACCTGCTCCTCGCGCTCGGCGTGCCGGAGCAGCCGGTCATGACCGCCTCGCGGCTGGCCGGGCAGCTGCTGTGGTTCCTGGCGATCTATCTTGTCGCGGTGGCGGTGACCACGCCGATGCTCAGGCTCAACATGGCGTACGGCTGGCGGGTGCCGGCCGTGCTGGCGGCGGGGGCCGTGGCGGTGGACGTCCTGCGCTTCACCGGCGGCCTGGACGTCGCCGGTTTCCCCAACATCGTGCTGGTCTGGCTGGCGGTGCACCAGCTCGGTTTCCTGTACGCCGACGGCCGGCTGGGCCGCCCCTGGGTCCTGGCCCTGGGCGGGTACGGTCTGGGCGCGGCGCTGACGGCCTTCGGCCCCTACCCGCTCAGCATGATCGGGATGCCGGGGGCCGTCTCCAACATGGCGCCGCCCACGGTCGCGCTGCTCTCGATCGGGGTGGGCCAGATCGGGCTGGCGCTGGCGCTGCGCCGGTGGATCGTCTCCCTCGCGGGGTGGCCGGGGGTCTCGCGGGCGCTGGGCTGGGCCGGTGGCCGGATGATGACCCTCTACCTGTGGCACATGAGCGCGCTGTTCGTCATCGTCTCGGTGGTCGTGGTGGGCCTGGGCATCTCCACCCCCGAGCCGGGCACCTCGGCCTGGCTGTCCGGCTGGCCGCACTGGCTGCTCATGCTCGCCCTCGCGATGTGGCCGCTGCTGCGGGGGTTCGCCCGGTTCGAGACGCCTCCCGCGACGGGGCCGTACACCGGCGGGACGGCCCGGGTGCTCACGGCCTGCGCGCTGGTGGGGCTGGGCCTGCTCGCGCTCACGGTGGCCGGTTTCGTCCCGGGGGCGGCGCCCCTGCTCGGGGCGGGCGCGATCGTGGCGGGCCTGGCGCTCACCGGCTCCCCCCGCCGTACCTCGCCCGTGTCGGGGGCGGGCGGGCCCGCCGGACGGCTCCGCGTCGCGTCTCCCCTGTAGAATATATGGACAGTGTGTTCATAAAAGTGTATATGTACATGCTGTACACACGTTCGCGGAGGGAGATCGATATGAGCACCGCACCGGCCCGCGTCGCCGTCGTCACCGGAGGTTCCCGAGGCATCGGCCGTCAGGTCGTCGAGCGGCTCGCCGCCGACGGTCACGCTGTCGTGGTCAACTACGCGAGCAACGACACCGAGGGCCGGGCCGCGGCCAAGGAGGTCTCCGCCGCCGGGGGCAGGAGCCTCGCCGTGCGGGCCGACGTCAGCGACCCCGCCGCGGTCTCCGCGCTCTTCGACACCGCCGAGGAGGCCTTCGGCGGCGTCGACGTCGTCGTCCACGCCGCCGGGATCATGGGGCCGCCCGTCCCGGTCGCCGACCTCGACTTCGAGACACTGGACCGCATCCTGAGCGTCAACGTACGCGGCACCTTCGCCGTCGCCCAGCAGGCCGCCAGGAGGCTGCGCCGGGGCGGCGCCCTGATCACCTTCTCCACCTCGGTCGTCGGGCTCGCCTTTCCCGGCTACGGCGCCTACGTCGCCTCCAAGAGCGCCGTCGAGGGCCTCACACTCATCCTGGCCCGCGAGCTGCGCGGCAGGGACGTCACCGTCAACACCGTCGCCCCCGGCCCCACCGCCACCGCGCTCTTCCTGGACGGCAAGGACGAGGAGACCATCGCCAAGCTGGCCGCCCAGCCACCGCTGGAGCGGCTGGGCCAGCCCTCGGACATCGCCGAGGCGGTGTCCTTCCTCGCCGGTCCCGCCCGCTGGGTCAACGGACAGGTACTTCGCGTCAACGGCGGAATCATCTGATCAGCATTTACATCGAAAAGAGCAGCCATAACTACACAAAGTCACGCACTTTACCGGGAATGTAAGGTGATCCAGAGCCGCCTTCGGTCCGACCACCTCCAGTTCTTCGGCAGTATTGAACCGTGAGCCTCGTAGACCGCCTGCCAGAAGAGATCGACGCCGACCCCGACGCCATCTTCGACGCCTTCGTCGAGTGGAACTCCGAGCGGGGGCTGGCCCTCTACCCGGCGCAGGAGGAGGCTCTTATCGAGGTGGTGTCGGGAAACAACCTGATCCTGGCCACCCCGACCGGCTCGGGTAAGAGCCTGGTCGCCGCCGGAGCCCATTTCACCGCGCTCACCAGGGACGTGCGCACCTTCTACACCGCGCCGATCAAGGCGCTGGTGTCGGAGAAGTTCTTCGACCTGTGCGCGGTGTTCGGCACCGAGAACGTCGGGATGATGACCGGCGACGCGAGCGTGAACCCCGGGGCGCCGATCATCTGCTGCACCGCGGAGATCCTCGCCAACGTCGCGCTGCGCGACGGGGCCAAGGCCGACATCGGCCAGGTGGTGATGGACGAGTTCCACTTCTACTCCGAGCCCGACCGAGGCTGGGCCTGGCAGGTGCCGCTCCTGGAGCTGCCGAACGTCCAGTTCATCCTGATGTCGGCGACCCTGGGGGACGTCACCAGGTTCGAGGAGGACCTGACGCGGCGCACCGGCAGGCCCACCGCGGTGGTGAAGAACGCCGAGCGCCCGGTCCCGCTCGTCTACTCCTACCGGCTCACCCCCCTCCACGAGACGCTGGAGGAGATGCTCACCACCAACCAGTACCCCGTCTACGTCGTCCACTTCACCCAGGCCTCGGCCATGGAGCGGGCGCAGGCGCTGATGAGCATCAACATGTCGACCAAGGCCGAGAAGGAGGCGATCGCCTCCATGATCGGCCACTTCCGGTTCACCACCCGGTTCGGCAAGGCGCTCTCCCGGCTGGTGCGGCACGGCATCGGCGTGCACCACGCCGGGATGCTCCCGAAGTACCGCCGCCTGGTGGAGCGCCTCGCCCAGGCGGGCCTGCTCAAGGTCATCTGCGGCACCGACACCCTCGGCGTCGGCGTCAACGTCCCGATCAGGACCGTGCTGTTCACCGCGCTGTCGAAGTACGACGGCAACAAGGTGCGGCGGCTGCGCGCCCGCGAGTTCCACCAGATCGCCGGGCGGGCCGGACGAGCCGGGTTCGACACCATCGGCTACGTCGTCTGCCAGGCCCCCGACCACGTCGTGGAGAACGAGAAGGCCCTGGCCAAGATCGGCGACGATCCCAAGAGACGGCGCGGGTTCGCCCGCAAGAAGCCGCCGGAGGGCTTCGTCGGCTGGAGCGAGGAGACCTTCGAGAAGCTGCAGGCCGCCGAGCCCGAGCCGCTGAACTCCCGGTTCAAGGTGAGCAACGCCATGCTCCTCGCGGTGATCAACCGTCCCGGCGACTGCTACGCGGCCATGCGCCACCTGCTCACCGACAACCACGAGGACCGCAAGTGGCAGCGGCGGCACATCGGCCAGGCCATCGCGATCTACCGGTCGCTGCTGGCCGGGGGCGTGGTGGAGAAGCTGAGCGAGCCCGACGACCACGGCCGGATGGCCCGCCTCACCGTCGACCTCCAGGAGGACTTCGCGCTGAACCAGGCGCTGTCCACCTTCGCGCTCGCCACCCTCGAACTCCTCGACATGGAGTCGCCGAACTACGCCCTGGACATGGTCTCGATCATCGAGTCCATCCTCGACGACCCCCGCCAGATCCTGTCGGCGCAGCTCAAGAAGGCGCGCGGCGAGGCGGTGGCGCTGATGAAGGCCGACGGCGTCGAGTACGAGGAGCGGATGGAGCTCCTGGCCGACGTCACCCACCCGATGCCGCTGGCCGACATGCTGCTGGGCGCGTACGAGACCTACCGGCGCGGCCACCCCTGGGTGGGCGACTACACGGTGAGCCCCAAGAGCGTCGTCCGCGACATGTACGAGCGGGCGATGACCTTCGCCGACTACGTGCAGTTCTACGAGCTGACCCGCTCCGAGGGCACCGTGCTGCGCTATCTCGCCGACGCCTACCGCACCCTGTCGCGGACCATCCCCGAGCACCTCAAGACCGAGGACCTGGTCGACCTCATCGAGTGGCTCGGCGAGCTGGTCCGCCAGGTCGACTCCAGCCTCCTGGACGAGTGGGAGCAGCTGCAGAACCCGACCGGGGAGCTGGAGGCGCCCTCGCTGGAGGAAAGCACCAGGCCGGTCACCGCCAACACCCGCGCGTTCCGGGTGCTGGTCCGCAACGCGATGTTCCGCCTGATCGAGCTGGCCTCCGTGGAGAACGAGCAGGAGCTGGAGCAGCTCGCCCCCGACGTCGACTGGGGCGCCGCGCTCGACGCCTACTACGACGACCACGAGGAGATCGGCACCGGCCCGGACGCCCGAGGCCCCGGCCTGCTGCGCATCGAGGAGGAGAAGGAGTTCTGGCGGGTCCGCCAGGTCGTCTCCGACCCCGCGGGCGACGGCGACTGGGGCATCGACGCCCAGGTGGACCTCGCCGCCTCCGACGAGGAGGGCCGCGCGGTGGTCCACGTCATCGGCCTGAACCGTCTCTGACGCCCCGGCGTGTCCCCGTACGTCCCCGCCGCCCGCCCTCGGGTGCGGAAATATCAGCCGGGACCGACAAGAATGGCGGGATGAGCGATGAGACGATCAGGCAGGTGCTGGGCCTGCTGTACCAGGAGGACACGCTGAAGGTGCTTGCCGCCCTGGTGCTGGGCGGCAAGCCGGAGGAGGAGTCCGGCCTCGACGGGGAGGCGGTCAGGCGCGCGCTGGAGCGCCTGGAACGCGGCGGACTGGCCGTACGGGGAGAGGGCGGCGAGTGGGAGGCGCGGCGCGAGCGTTTCCGTGAGCTGCTGCACGCCACGGCCAGGCCCGCCACCCCGGCCTCCCCCGAGGAGAGGGTTCTGCAGTCCTTCCTCGTCGAGGGACGATTGCGGGCGATCCCCACCAAGCGCGACAAGCAGCTCGTCGTGCTCGACTACGTGGTCCAGGTCTTCGAGCCGGGGATCCGCTACTCCGAGAAGGAGGTCAACGTCGCGCTGCGCGCCTTCCACGACGACTACGCGGCGCTGCGCCGCTATCTCGTCAACGAGGGCATGCTCAGCAGGGCGAGCAACGTCTACTGGCGCAGCGGCGGCTCCGTCGAGGCCTGAAGGCGGGCGGCCAGTGTCCGGAGGTGGTCGATCAGCTCGGGCGGCTCCCGTACGGTGAAGTCCAGGCCGAGCTGCCCGATGGTGAGCGCCAGCCACTCCAGCGAGTCGCCGCCGGTGCGCAGCAGGCAGCTGCGCCCGTCCAGCTCCTCCAGCACCCAGCCGGGTCCGGAGAAGCGCTCGGCGACCACGGCCAGGGGCGCGTACACGACGACCACCGCCCGGTGGCGGCTGATCGGGGCGACGATCGACTCCTCGACGTAGCCGGGGGGCGGCTCGCGCGGCGGGAAGCGCACGCCGGTGCCCAGCGGGGAGGTCAGCCGGTCCACCCGGTAGGTCCGCCAGTCCTGCCTGCCGGTGTCCCACGCCACGAGATACCAGCGCCGCCCGGTGCTGGCCAGCCGGTACGGGTCGGCGACCCGGCCGCTCTCCCGCCCGTCGCGGCGGCGGTAGCCGAAGCGGATCCGCTCGCGGTCCCGGCAGGTCTGGGCGAGCAGCGCGAGGGTGGCCGCCTCGACGGTGGGCGCCGCCCCGATCGGCGCCACCGGCTGCGTCTGCGTCTGCAGGGTGTGCACGCGCAGGCGCAGCCGGGAGGGCAGGACCTGTTCCAGCTTGGCCAGGGCGCGGGCCGAGGTCTCCCCGATCCCGGCCACCGTGCCGCTCGCCGCCGTGCGCAGGCCCACCGCGATGGCGACGGCCTCCTCGTCGTCGAGGAGCAGCGGTGGCATGGCGGTGCCCGCCTCCAGCCGGTATCCCCCGGCCGGGCCGGTGGTCGCGTGCACCGGGTAGCCCAGCTCGCGCAGGCGGTCGATGTCACGTCTGAGCGTGCGCGGGCTCACCTCCAGCCGCTCGGCGAGCTCGGGGCCCGGCCACTCCCGGTGGGCCTGCAGCAGGGAGAGCAGTTTCAGCACCCGTCCCGTGGTGTCCGCCATGCCGTCCACGATGCCACCGATCGCGGCCAGGATCTGACCTAAACCGTGGCTAGCGTGCTCGGAATGAGCCACATCGAGATAACCGGCGCCCGGGAGAACAACCTCAAGAACATCTCGTTGAAGATCCCCAAGAGGCAGATCACGGTCTTCACGGGTGTCTCGGGGTCGGGCAAGTCGTCCATCGTCTTCGACACGATCGCCGCGGAGTCGCAGCGCCAGCTCAACGAGACCTTCACCTCGTTCGCCCGCAACCGCCTGCCCCACTACGGCCGGCCGGACGCCGACGCCGTCGGCAACCTCTCGGCCGCCGTCGTCGTCGGCCAGCGGCGGCTGGGCGGCAACTCCCGCTCCACCGTCGGCACCGTCACCGACATCCACCCGCTGCTGAGACTGCTCTACTCGCGCGTCGGCACGCCGTTCGCCGGATACTCCAACGCGTTCTCCTTCAACGACCCGGCCGGGATGTGCCCGGAGTGCGAGGGCGTGGGCCGGAGGATCGCCCTGGACGTCGACCGGGCCTTCGACCGGTCGAAGTCGCTCAACGAGGGCGCGATCCTGCTGCCGGGCTTCCGGGTCGGCACCTGGCACTGGAACCTGTACGCCCACTCGGGCCTGTTCGACAACGACAAACCGCTCGCCGACTACACCGAGGCCGAGTGGAACACGCTGCTGCGCGGCAGCGGGCCCGACGTCTCCTTCGAGGTCCGGGGCAGGATGGCGGCCCCGCAGAAGTACGAGGGAGTGCTCGACAGGTTCGACCGGCTCCACATCAAACGGGACATCGAGGAGAGGGCGAACCGGGACGCGGTGATGGGGTTCGTCTCGGTGCGGCCCTGCCCGCTGTGCGCGGGGACGAGGCTCAACCAGGCCGCGCTGGCCTGCCGGATCGACGGGCGCAACATCGCCGACCTGGCCGCGATGGAGGTGCGGCACCTGGTCGACGTGGTCGCCGCGATCGACGCCCCCGTCGCGGCGACGATGGTCCCGGCGATCGTGGACCGGCTGCGGCACCTGGTCACCATCGGCCTGGGGTATCTCAGCCTGGACCGGCCGACGCCCACCCTCTCCGGCGGGGAGTCGCAGCGGATCAAGATGGTCAGGCACCTGGGCAGCAGCCTCACCGACATGACGTACATCTTCGACGAACCGACCATCGGGCTGCACCCGCGCGACGTGACGCGCATGAACGAGCTGCTGCGCGAGCTACGGGACAAGGGCAACACCGTGCTCGTCGTCGAACACGACCGCGACGTCATCGAGATCGCCGACCACGTGGTGGACGTCGGGCCGCGCGCCGGGACGCACGGCGGCGAGATCGTCTACGAGGGCGGCGTCGAGGGCCTGCGCCAGGCCCGCACCCTCACCGGGCGGCACCTGCGCCGCAACCCGCCGCTCAAGACGTCGTTCAGGGAACCGACCGGCGCGCTGGCCGTCACCGGGGCCACCGCGCGCAACCTCAGGAACGTCACGGTGTCCTTCCCCACCGGGGTGCTCACCGTGGTCACCGGGGTCGCGGGATCGGGCAAGAGCACCCTGGTCAACGAGGCGTTCCTGGCCGCGCACCCGGAGGCGGTGGTGATCGACCAGGCCGCGGTCGGCACCTCGACCCGGTCCAACCCGGCCACCTACACCGGGCTGATGGACGAGATCCGCGGGCTCTTCGCCGCCGCGGGCGGGGTGAGCCCCGCGCTGTTCAGCTTCAACTCCAAGGGGGCCTGCCCGGAGTGCCAGGGCCTCGGGGTGATCCACACCGACCTGGCGTTCATGGACGGGATCACGTCGGTGTGCGAGGTGTGCCGGGGGCGGCGCTTCCGGCCCGAGGTCCTGCGGCACACGCTGCGCGGCAGGTCCGTCTCCGACGTGCTGGAGATGACGATCGACGAGGCCGCGGAGTTCTTCACCGAGCCGAAGCCGCTGCGCGTTTTGAGGACGCTGAAGGAGGTCGGCCTGGGCTACCTCAGGCTCGGCCAGCCGCTCGGCAGCCTGTCGGGAGGCGAGTGCCAGCGGATCAAGCTGGCGGGGGAACTCCACAAGAGGGGCAGCGTCTACGTGATGGACGAGCCGACGACCGGGCTGCACATGTCGGACGTCGAGCACCTGATCGAGATCATGGACAGCCTGGTGGACGGCGGCAACACGGTCATCGTCGTCGAGCACAACCTCGACGTGATCAAGAACGCCGACTGGGTCGTCGACCTCGGCCCCGACGGCGGTGACCGGGGCGGCGCCGTGATCTTCGAGGGCACGCCGCTGCGCCTCCTCGACGAGCGGGATTCCTTCACCGCCGAGCACCTCCGCCGCGACCTGGCCCGCCCCTGACCCGTCCGGCCGAGGTGCCGGGAGGGCGGCGACATCCGGGACGGAACACCGAGAAGCCTCCAGCGAGGCTCGTACCCCCACCGCGTGCCCGTCGCGTCCCCGCGGTGTCCCCTCGGTGTCCTCTCAGGGGCCGCAGGTGACGCGGACGCGAGACCAGGAGGTGTTGGCGTACCCCTTGGGATTCCACACGTGCCGGGGTGACTCCGGCTGGGTGGCCCCGCCGCTGTCCCAGGCGCGGGCGACGATCACGGTTTCGCCCTCCCCCAGGTCGGCGGTGGCGTGCCAGTGCCGCCAGGCCCAGGGGCCCACCTGCTCACCGAGGTCCGCCTGGATCCAGCTGTCGCCCCCGTCGAGGGAGACGTCGACGCGGGCCACGGTACGGCCGTCCCCGGCGTAGGCGTAGCCGGTGATCCGGGTGAGGCCGGGCCGGAGGCGGGCACCGTCGCCGGGGCTCAGGATCGCGGTGTTGAGGACGACGGGTCCCAGGGAGATGCCGTCGCCGGGCCCCGCCTTGGCGGGGTCGGCCTCCGGGGGCAGGAGGCGGTAGGCGGTGGCCTGGAAGTAGTTGTCCGAGGGTTCCCTGCGCGCGGTGACGCGCTGGAGCCATTTGACGCTGCGGGCGCCGATCCAGCCGGGGACCACGACGCGGAGCGGGGCGCCGTGGACCCGGGGCAGCGGCCGGTCGTTCATGGCCCAGGCCAGCAGCACCTGCCCGCCGACGGCCTTGTCCACGGGCACCGAGCCGCCGTAGGGCTGGACCGGATCGGCGAGCTCGGAGACGTCGGGAGCGGTGAAGGCGATGTGCGCGGCCTCGGGGAGCAGCCCGGCGCGGGCGAGAACCTCGGCCAGGCCGACGCCGCTCCAGCGGGCGGTGGAGGTGGCGCCGGGCCCCCAGGGGTCCTCACCGGGAATGTCGCGGACCTCGATCAGACCGGCGCGGCGGTTGCCCGCGCACTGCAGGGTCGCCACCAGGGTGCGCTCGGGGAACCCGGAACGCAGGTCCTCCAAGGACAGCGTCAGCGGGCGCTCGACCAGGCCGTCCACGGTCAGCCGCCAGGACCCCGGATCCAGGTCGGGGATGGGGCCGTGGTTGCGGCTGTAGAAGGTGTCGAGCGGGGTGAGGATGTGATCGGCCAAAGCGCACGGCGGAGCCTCGGCGTTGTACGGCTCGATCCCGTGGACCACCATGTCATCTCTCTTGCCCCACGTGTTCACATGACTCGGGGTACCCGAAGACGGGGACACGACACGGCCCCGGTCAAGACGGTGGACAACCTTGGGAGTCCCGGGTTCCGCGCCCGGCACGCCCAGCCCTGAGCAGCTCGGCCCGCCGCTCCGGCGGGCCGGGCGCGGGGAGCCCGTCCGGGCCCGGGACCGTGGACCGCCGATCAGCCGTAGTACTTCCTCGCGCCGTCGTGCAGGGGCACCGGTTCGGTCTTCGGCGCGGTGTCGCGGGTGATGTCCCTGGCCGCGGGGTGGACCTTCTCCAGGTCCGCCTTGTGGTCGAAGAGCAGCTTCGTCAGGCTTCCGGCCAGGGCGGGGTCCATCTTCTCGTTCACGACGAGCAGGTTGGGCACCGAGATCGTGGACACGTCGGCCGGGGTGTCGTAGACGTCCTTGGCGATCGTGCCCTCGGCGTACACCTGGCCGTGCTCGGCCCGCATCGCGGGCAGCACCCCGTCCAGCGGGACGAAGGCGACCTGGCCCTTGAGCGAGGTCAGCAGGTCGGTGAGGCCCGGCGTGGGCAGCCCGCCCGACCAGACCAGCGCGTCGAGGTCACCGTCCTTGACGGCCTGCACGCTCTCGGGCAGGCCCAGCGACTGACTGGTGACGTCCTTGTCCGGGTCGAGACCGGCGGCCCTCAGCAGGCGCAGCGCGATCACCTCGGTGCCGGAGTTGGGCGAGCCGGTGGAGACCCGTTTGCCCTTGAGGTCGGCGACGGACCTCACCCCGGAGCCGGTGGTGGCGACCACCTGGGTGTAGTTGTCGTACAGGCGGGCGACGGCGCGGATCGGCTGGGGCGCGGTGAAGGCGCCCTTGCCCGCGACGGCGTCGGCGGCGGAGTCGGCGAGGGTGAAGGCGATGTCGGAGTCGCCCCTGACGACCCGCTGGATGTTCTCCACCGAGGCGCCGGTCGCCTCGGCCGTGGCCTGGTATCCGGGGAGGTTCTTGCCGATCTGGTCGGCCAGGCCCCCGCCCAGGACGTAGTAGACGCCGGTGGTGTTGCCGGTGGCGATCGAGAGCCGCTCACCCGCGGCGCCGCTCTGGCCCGCGCCCCGATCGGCCGACCGGTCGCCACCGCAACCGGTGAGGAACAGGACCCCCGCCGCCAGCAGGACGGCCACACGTTTGACGGTCAATGCACTGCCTCTCGTTCGCGCGTCACCAGATGGAGGAGGACGGCCACGATCAGGAGACCCGCCCCGGCGAGGGCGGGCAGCGGCGCCAGGAACAGCAGCAGCACCGCGGCCACCGCGCACAGCACCCGCTCGACGGGCCCGGCCGGGCCGAGCAGCCGCCCGCCGGTGGCGGCGGCCAGCGCGGCGACCGCGAGCGCCGAGACCCCGGTGGCCGCCAGGATCTCCCCGATCGTGCCCTGGGCCAGCAGCCCGGCCCCGCCGGGGGTCAGCACGAAGGCGAACGGCACCAGGAACGCGGGCAACGTGTACTTCCAGGTCGCCATCATGGTCCGGTAGGCGTTGCCCCCGGTGATGGCCGACGCCGCGAAGGCCGACAGCGCCGTGGGCGGGCTGACCTCCGACAGCACGGCGTAGTAGAAAATAAACATATAGGCCTCGGCCTGGCTGACGCCGAGATCCGTCAGCGCGGGCCCGATGATGACCGCCGCGATGACGAACGACGCGGTCACCGGCACGGCGAGGCCGAGCACGAGCACCGCGACCGCGCACAGCAGCGCGGTGACGGCCAGGATCCCGCCCGAGGCGCCGACGATCAGCGAGCTCGCCTTGAGGCCGAGACCGGTGAGCGTGACGACGGCGACGATCAGCCCGGCGGCGGCGCAGGTCGCCGCGACCGGCAGCACCCCGGTCGTCCCCGCGGCCAGGGCCCTCGCCGCCCTGCGCGGGGTGAGGGCGTGCTCCCTGTCGAGGAAGGAGAGCGCGACGGCGAGCAGCGTGGCGTACACCACGGCGCGGAACGGCGACTGGCCGAGCGCCATCAGGACGACGATCACGAAGAGCGAGCTGAAGTGGTAGCCGAACCGCCTGACCAGCGGCCAGAACCTCGGCGCGTCCACCTCGACGGCCCGCGTCCCGTACGTGCGGGCGTCGATCTCGATGGCCAGGAAGACGCCCAGGTAGTACAGGACCGTGGGGATGGTGGCGTACAGCAGCACCGTGAGGTAGCTCACCCGCATGTACTCGGCGATGATGAACGCCGCCGCGCCGAGCGTGGGAGGCGACAGGATCGCCCCGATGCCCGCCGCCGCGAGCACTCCCCCGCCCTGCTCCGGCGGGTATCCCGCCCTGCGCAGGATCGGCCAGGCGACGCTGCCCACGCTCACCGTCGTCGCGACGCCCGAGCCGCTCACCGTGCCGAGCAGGAACCCGGCGAGGGTGACCGTACGGCCCGGCGCGGAGCGTGAGCGGCGGAACGCGGCCATGGAGACGTCCACGAAGAACTTCCCCGCGCCGGAGTGGTCGAGCACCGCGCCGTAGACGGTGAACAGGATGATGTAGGTGGCCGCCACGTCGAGCGGCACCCCGTACACGCCGTCGGTGCCCATCACGAACGAGACGACGATCCGGTCGAGGTCGTAGCCTCGGTGCCCGATGCCCCAGTCGAAGGGCAGGTAGCCGCCGTAGTAGGCGTAGAGGGCGAACGCGACGCAGACCGCGGGCAGGATCCATCCGACGGTGCGGCGGCAGGCCTCCAGGACGAGCAGCACGATGACCGTCCCGGCCACCATGTCGAGGGTCGTCGGCTCGAAGGCGCGCCGGATGAAGTCGTCGAAGACCACCAGCGGGTAGAGGCAGGCCGCGAGCGCGAGCAGGGCCGCCGCCCAGTCCACGACCCCCGGCCGGTCGGTGCCCCGCCGCCCCGGTTTGTAGCAGACGAAGGTGAGCGGCAGCACGACCGCGAGGAAGAGCATCCGGTACGGGAGCACGGCGCCCGGCCGGAAGGCCCGGTACAGGACGTAGAGCGACAGCCCGAGGGCGACCAGCGTGACGACCCCGGCCAGCAGGCCCGACAGCCGCCGGGCGGGCCGTTCCGCGTCGAACTCCGCGATCAGCTCGTCCGCCGACGCGGTGTCCGTTGTCGTAGCGTCCGCTGATCCCGCTGATGTGGTGCCTGTCAAACCGCCGTCTCCACGTGTGAGCCGCGACCCTTGACCGCACATTACATAGATCACTGACGCCCGTCCGTCAGGGCACGGTCACATTCGCGTCACGCCTGCTGTGCGGGACGGCACCGGCCCGCACGGACCGTACGAAGAGGGCGAAATGTCCGCAGAGGAGGGCCGAAACCGGAATGACCGGGGAACGGAAGGCACGGAGCCGCCCCGGGATCGTGCGGGGACCACCCCGGAGGCCGCCCGAGGATCGTCGGCCACCGTCAGTCACCGTCAGGCGCCGTCAGTCACCGTCAGCCGCCCGAGGCGTCGGTCTCGGCGTCGGCGCTGGGAACCGCGAGGTCGTAGGGGTCGTCCAGCCATCCGGCGGGCAGCTGGACGCGGTCGCGCGGGTTGGTCTTGCCCCGGGGGGTGTCCACGCCGTCGGGCCACGGCTGGGCGGCGTCGAGCTCGGCGAAGCCCTCCCGCAGGCCGGACAGGCTCTCCGAGGCGGTCAGGCGGCGGCGGAGCTCGGAGCCGACGGTGAAGCCCTTGAGATACCAGCCGACGTGCTTGCGGAAGTCGACCACGGCGTGCCGCTCGCTCTCGAAGCACTCGGCCATCAGGGTCACGTGCCGGTCCATGGTCGCGGCGACCTCGCCCAGCAGCGGGCGGCGCAGCTCGCCGCCGCCCTCGCACATGGCCGCCAGGTCCGCGAACAGCCACGGGCGCCCCAGGCAGCCCCGGCCCACGACGACACCGTCACACCCGGTCTCGTCCATCATGCGGCGCGCGTCGGCGGCGCTCCAGATGTCGCCGTTGCCGAGCACCGGGATCTCCGTCACGCTCTCCTTGAGCCGCGCGATCGCCTCCCAGTCGGCGGTGCCGCCGTAGTGCTGGATCGCGGTGCGGCCGTGCAGCGCGATCGCGGAGACGCCCTCCTCGACGGCGATCCGCCCGGCGTCCAGGTAGGTCAGGTGGTCGTCGTCGATGCCCTTGCGCATCTTCACGGTCACCGGCAGCGTCCCGGCGTTGCCCACGGCCTCGCGCAGGATCGCCCGGAACAGGTTCCGCTTGTACGGCAGCGCGGAGCCGCCGCCCTTGCGGGTCACCTTGGGCACCGGGCAGCCGAAGTTGAGGTCGACGTGGTCGGCCAGGTCCTCCTCGGCGATCATGCGGACGGCCCTGCCGACGGTCACCGGGTCGATCCCGTACAGCTGGATGCTGCGGGGGCTCTCCTCGGGCTCGAACCGGATCATCTTGAAGGTCTTGGGGTTGCGCTCCACCAGCGCCCGCGTCGTGATCATCTCGCAGACGAACAACCCGCCGCCCTGCTCCCGGCAGAGGGTCCGGAAGGGCGCGTTGGTGATCCCGGCCATCGGGGCGAGGACGACCGGCGGCCACACTTCCAGCGATCCCAGCTTCAACGACTCCACCTGGCTTTTCTACCGCACTGCGACGAGCAGGACGAATCATCGCTGGGTATGGTGACCCTGACGTAGATCAACGTGACATGGGAGGCCGCGGATGCTGCTGCGACTGCGGATCGCGCTGCCCGATCAGCCGGGCTCCCTGGGGAAGGTGACCCGTGTCCTCGGTGTCGCGGGCGCGGACATCACCCAGGTGGTCGTCCTCGACCGAGGCGAGGGCCGGGCGCTGGACGACATCACCGTCTACTGGCCGGACTCCGCCTCCAGGGAGAGCCTGATCGAGGGGCTGGAGAGCGTCCCGGGGGTGACGATCGAGGGCATCTGGGGCACGCGCGAGGCGCCGGGGACCTACCCTGAGCTGGAGATCCTCAAATACATCACCACCGCGGGCGACCGCGCCTTGGCCACCCTGCTCGACTCCATGCCCGTGCTGTTCAGCGCCGACTGGGCGGCGGCGGCGACCGAGAGGGACCCCCGCACGGTCGTCCACTCCAGCTGGCGCGCCCCCGAGCAGGTGCCCTTCCCCGACGAGACCCCCGTCCGCCCGACGGCCTTCACCCTCGACTCCGGCCTGCACGTGATCGCCGCCCCACTGCCCCCGCTGGCCCTGACCTTCCTGCTGGCCCGCGCCGACGGCCCCGCCTTCCACCGCATCGAGGTGCACCGCCTCACCCGCATCCTGGAGATCTTCCTCACCCTTCCCGCCGTGGAGCGCGTCGTCACCCGCCAGCTGCGCCGCCCGGCCGAACAGGACGGCTGAACGTTCGCCCGGCTGAGCCCACCTCGCCGGTGTCGGCGGGCGGACTCACCCGACGGCCACGGGACCGGCGGCTGAACGCGCGGTTACGCAACCGCCGGGAAAACCCGCTAGAGTTCTCTCGTCGCCACCGGGTACGAAACCCGGTGGAAACACGCGGAAGTGGCTCAGTGGTAGAGCATCACCTTGCCAAGGTGAGGGTCGCGGGTTCG
The DNA here is from genome assembly GCF_039537505.1 of Streptosporangium oxazolinicum. Lineage (NCBI taxonomy): Bacteria > Bacillati > Actinomycetota > Actinomycetes > Streptosporangiales > Streptosporangiaceae > Streptosporangium > Streptosporangium oxazolinicum. The sequence goes on along the minus strand of NZ_BAABAQ010000005.1, from coordinate 49,448 downwards.
AATCCCGTCTTCCGCTCGAAGGGTCTTCGGGCTCTCACTCCGGTGGAGTGGCCGAGAGGCGAGGCAACGGCCTGCAAAGCCGTCTACACGGGTTCAAATCCCGTCTCCACCTCTGGTCTTTCCCCATGCGGACGATTAGCTCAGCGGGAGAGCACTTCCCTGACACGGAAGGGGTCACAGGTTCAATCCCTGTATCGTCCACCACCGCCCGTCCACGGGTAGCTCGAACGAGAACGGCCGTCAAAGTCCCAGCCCAGGGGCCTTGGCGGCCTTCTGGCTTCTCTGGTCTCGGTGCTGACGTTGTGCTGACCTCGGACATCCGTCCCCATCGCACCAGTCATGTCCGAGAAGTCCTAGTGCGACGTTCCTCGAAGCAGGTCGCGAACAGGTGGTCAAGAACCCAAGGTCGCTGGGGTGACACTTCCCGTCTATAACCTCCCGGGCCGGTGGGGATCCGCACTTCCAGTGAGGAACGCGGCACTGAGGCCGCAGCCGATGGAGGCCGTAGGCGGCGACGGACGAGACGTCGGTGATCTTTCCGCGCAGGATCACCTACTCGAGATCCGCGCGTGACACCCACTTCTGGCGCACGTCCTGTTCGGTGACCTCGCGGTCAGGCTCACCCGCTGTCAGCCTCGTAGCCAATGGAAGGTTCCAGGTATGCGGACACCGTAATAAACCAGTCAGTACGGCAGGTTTCTCCCAGGGAACATATATGACATATCGCCGTAACGGGTGATCTATAGCGTCACGCGCAATACCGGGTTCCTCAAGGAGCACGTGGTGCGCAAAGTCCTGATATCCCTCATCTCCCTCTCCCTCACTCTCGTCGCCGTGCAACCCCAGCAGGCCAACGCCAAGGTCGCACTCGACCTTGAGACGTTGACCGGCGCCGAGGCCATCTCCCTCATGGCCGCCGGCAAGCTGACCTCGGTCGACCTGACCAAGGCGTACATCGACCGGATCACCGCGCTGAACAAGCGCGGGCCCGGCCTGAACGCCGTCACGGACCTCAACCCCAACGCGTTGAAGGAGGCCGAGGCGTACGACCGCCTGCGTAAGAAGGGCAGGTCGCTCGGCCCGGCCATGGGGCTGCCGATACTGCTCAAGGATTTGATCGACGTCGAGGGCATGCCCACGACGGCGAACAACTGGTCGCTGCGCCAGTCCTTCCCGGCCTCCGACGCCGGCATCACCAAGAAGCTGAAGGAACGCGGCGTCGTGATCCTCGGCAAGGTGGGACTGTCGGAGTACGCCAACAGCTTCGGCTCGCAGCCCTCCGGGTTCGGCAACTACGGCGGCCAGGTCATCAACGGCATCGACGCCGACCAGAACCCCTCCGGGTCGTCGTCGGGCACCGGCGCGGCCATGGCCGCGGCGCTGTCGACGCTGGGCATCGGGACGGAGACCTCCGGTTCCATCATCTCGCCGTCGAACGCGCAGTCGCTCGTGGGTCTGCGGCCGACCGTGGGTCTCGTACCCGGTTACGGCATCGCGCCCATCTCGGCCTCGCAGGACATCGCCGGTCCGATGGTCCGCACGGTCTCCGACGCCGCGCTCACACTGGCCTCGATCGCCGGGCCCGACCCGGTGGCCGACGCCGGGTACAAGGCCATGTTCGGCGACGACTACATCGCCAAGGGCATCATCCCGCCGCTCCCCGCGACGCTGCCCGACTACACCAAGGCCATCGACCTCGACTTCGTACGCGGCAAGAAGATCGGGTACAACGGCACCCTCACCGAGGGCAGCCCGCTCAAGATCGCGTACGACGCCCTGGCCGCCGCCGGCGCCATCCTGGTGCCTCGCCCGCAGGCGACGATCCCCTCGCTGCCCGCGCTGCCCAGCGGCTATGAGCAGCACAAGAGCATCGACTCCTACTACGAGCGGCTCGGCCCGCAGGCGCCGATCAACTCGCTGGTCGAAGAGGTGCAGGTCAACCAGGCCGAAGCTCACCAGGCGCTCAAGTTCGGCAACGTCAACCACCTGAACTCGTCGCAGGCGGACGTGACCCCGGGTGGGGCCAACGAGCAGGCGTACCGGACGAACCTCGTGATCCGTAAGGCCGCCTGGCACAAGGCCATCGACGACATGGTGACGTACACCAACTCGGACCCGGCGCAGCCGGCCGACCCGGTGATCGCCATCCTGGGCGGCGCGCCGAGTGCCCCGCAGGCCGGTTACCCGTCGATCACGATCCCGATGGGCTACACCGCGACCCAGCGGCGCGCCCAGAACGTGCAGGTCCACGGCAACGCCTACAGCGAGTTCAACCTGCTCGGCGTCGCCTACGTCATCGAGCAGGCCACCAAGCTGCGCCAGCCTGCCAGCCTCGTGAACCCGAGCATGTACCGCTGCGCGAAGACGACCCCGGCTCCGCCGTTCGCCGGGCGCGGCGCCTGCAACCCCGACTACGACGCCGTCCTCAAGGTGACCGGCTACGACTCCCGGCCGCTCGGTTTCTCGCTGGAGACCGAGACGGCGCGGAGCCTGATCCAGAAGCTGAACAAGGACGAGGTCTCGGCCGAGGAGCTCACCCGCGCCTACCTCGACCGCATCGCGCTGACCAACGCCGAGGGCCCGGCCACCCAGGCCGTCCGCGAGATCAACGCCGACGCGATCAAGGAAGCCCGCAAGCTCGACCAGGAGCGGTGGAAGTACCGCACCGGCGAGCCCACCAGCCCGAACGACACGCGCCCGCCGCGTCCCGCCCTCTGGGGCCTGCCGGTGCTGGTCAACGACACCATCGATGCCAAGTCGCTGTCGACCACGGGCGGCTCGATCGCCCTCCAGGGTCTCAGGCCGGCCAACGACTCCGCCCTCGTGGCGAAGCTGAGGGCCGCCGGCGCGATCGTGCTCGGCAAGACCAACGTCACCGAGCTGAACGGCGTCTTCGACGCCAACCTGCCGAAGGGCTACTCCTCGCTCGGCGGCCAGGTCCTGCTCCCGAACGACACCGACAAGACCCCGGCGGGTTCGTCGGCCGGCGCCGCGGCGGCCACCGCCTCGGGTCTGGCCGCGATCACGATCGGCATGGAGACCTCACCCGACTCGGCGCAGCTCCTCGCCCCGGCCGACGCGGCCGGTGTGGTGGGCCTCAAGCCGACCGTCGGCCTGGTCAGCACGACCGGTGTGCTCCCTGTGGCCACGTCGCAGGACGCCCCCGGCCCGATCACTCGCAGCGTCGGCGACGCCGCGACGATCCTCAACGTGATCGCCGACCCGGCGAGCCCGGTCGACTACACGAAGGACCTCAAGGCCGACGCCCTCGCGGGCAAGAAGATCGCCGTGGTGTCCAGCACGAGCGCCCCCTACCAGGAGGCGATCGCCAAGCTCCAGGGCCTCGGCGCGACCGTCACCCAGGTCTCGATCGCCACACCGGCCGCGACCGACAGCGTCGTCGCCACCGAGTTCAAGCGTGACCTGAACGCCTACCTCGGCGCGGCCAAGCCCGGCACGACGCTGCAGAGCATCATCGACTACAACGACGCCAACCCGGTCGAGGGCCTGAAGTACCAGCAGGGTCAACTGCTGGCCGCCCAGGCGATCGACCTGTCCGACCCCGCGACGAACGCCAAGTACACGGCCGACCTGGAGGCAGGCAAGGCCGCCAACAAGGCCGTCCTGGACAGCGTCCTGAGCGGGTATGACCTGATCCTGGTCCCGAGCGGCAGCAACGTGATCGGCTACGCCGACCGCGCCGGCTACCCCGCGCTCACCATCCCCGCCGGGTACGGCGCGCAGCAGAGCTCGTCGGGCCGCAACCCCATCGGTGTGACGCTGATCGGCGGCGCCCTCTCGGAGGCGAAGCTGCTGGCCGGCGGCTACGCGCTGGAGCAGGCGATCGACGACCGCCTCGCCCCCAGCTACACCAACCCCAGCATGTGGCGCTGCGTCCCGGAGAGCACCTTCTTCACGGGCGAGTTCTGCCTGCCGGGCGACCGCCTGGCCCCTCGTTACAAGGGCTGACCACCGGTTGAGAAGAAGGGCCCGCGGTCTCCCCCGCGGGCCCTTCTCTCGTCGCGGCCTTCCAGTGACGGCTACACCAGCGCGTCCGCGAGAGGAACGGTCTCGGTCCCGGCTCCGGGCAGTGGCCCTGGCTCCGGTACGGGCGGGGTTCACCTCGCCGGGGGGAGCGCCGAGCCGTCCATCGGGCCGCCGGGGCTGTAGACGACGCACATGACGTCGCGGTCGCCGTCGGCCCAGGTCTCCCGGGTCGGCAGGACCGGGTAGAAGTTCAGTCCCGAGGCCGACTCGCCGCTCCAGTGACTGTCGAATCCCCGTCGGCAGCTCCGCCACGCGAACGCGCTCAGCGCGGCCGGATCCCATTCGCCCTCGGGGGCGTGTACGAAGCCGTACGACTGGTTGGCCGCCCGCTCGTGGCAGGGCGTGTACAGCACGACGACCTCGGCCGCCTCCCCGGAGTAGGCCGGGTCGGTGAAGCACTCCCCCGCCTCGATGTGCAGGATCCCGCTCGTCCGCGCGGTGACGAAGGTCTCGTCCTTGATCGTCGCCCCCGTCGCCCCCGTCGTCCCCGTCGGGGCCTGCGGCGGGAACAGCGTCCCGAGCGCCACCAGGCCGAGGAGCAGGGTCCAGCGGCGGGCGGGCCGCCGGTCACCGGCCTGGCGGGGGACGGTCAACGGGACATCCTGTTCCTCGGGAAGCGGCTCTTCACCCGGGGAGCGACTCCGCTGTTCGACGGCTGGTCGGCCACACCATAGGCGTGGGCCACGGAACGCGCGGGCAACGGAGGGTGGCGAACACGCGGACTTCCGGCGACATCGGCGGTGCGGCCGGGTTCCCAGGTTTCCGAGGGAACATGTTCATCCGGACGCAACACGCTATCCAGGCATTTGATGATCTTTTCTGGCTCAATACGGACGGCCACCGCACTCCCTCGGTGGAATGTGATTCCTCCCCCGGAAAAGAGCTCATGATGGGCGAAGTCAACGTGCCCCGACGTACCGGATCCCGGCGAACGAAGCTGACCGCGGCGGGCGCGGGCGCGCTGCTCCTCGGCGGCCTGGCGTTCGGCCCGGTGGCGTTCGGCGCGGCCGCGCCGCCGAAATATCCCGCCGCCGACATCCACAAGCCCTCCCCCATGCCCGACCGTGTCATCCTGACCCCGACCACCACCCCCTCGACCAGCCAGAAGGTCACCTGGCGGGCCGTGGCCGACGCCGAGTCGGCGCAGGCGGAGATCCTCGAGGCCCCGCGCGCGCTCGGCCAGGTCGCGCCGGCCGCGGGCGCGGTCGTCAACGTCAAGGCGTCCGCCAGCACCCCGGTCAACACCACCCTGGGGTACGCCTCCACCTACCACACGGTGGAGTTCACCGGCCTGAAGCCGAACACCCGGTACACCTACCGGGTCGGCGACGGCACCAACTGGGCCGAGTGGAGCGACTTCACGACCGCGGCGGCCGGCCTGCAGCCGTTCTCGTTCATCTACTACGGCGACGCGCAGAACTACATCGACTCGGCGGTGCCGCGCGTCTTCCGCCAGGCGTTCGCCGACCGCCCTCGGGCCAAGGTGATCGTCAACGCGGGCGACCTCATCGACTCCGCGAACAGCGAGGAGCAGTGGGGCCAGTGGTACAAGGCCGCCGGCTTCATCGACAGCCAGGTCAACAACATCTCGATCCCGGGAAACCACGAGTACAGCGGCGGGCTGTCCACCTTCTGGCGGCCGCAGTTCCCCTATCCGGACAACGGGCCGGGTAACCCGGAGCTGAAGCAGACCGCCTACACGGTGGACTACCAGGGCGTGCGCTTCATCGGCCTGGACTCCAACGTGCAGGGCACCCCGGCCCTGATGGCCGCGCAGACCACCTGGCTGGAGGGCCTGCTCAAGGACAACCCGAACAGGTGGACGGTGGTGACCTTCCACCACCCCGTCTACTCCACCACCGGCACCCGCAACAACCCCGTCGTACGCGCCCAGTGGGGCCCGCTGTTCGAGAAGTACGGCGTGGACCTGGTCCTGCAGGGCCACGACCACTCCTACGGCCGGGGCAACGTGGCGACCGCCCGCAAGTCGGTCACGGTCAACAACGGCGTCGCCTACGTCGTGTCGGTCTCCGGCGGCAAGATGTACGAGCTCAACAACGGCGAGAACTGGACCGGAAACGGCGCCGAGGTCGTCAGCCGGAGCGAGAACACCCAGCTCTACCAGCTGATCGACGTCGAGGCCGACCGTCTCACCTTCGAGGCCCGCTACGCCAACGGCGAGCACCACGACGGCTTCGTCATCCGCAAGAACAGGGCGGGCGAGCGCACGGTCAACGAGGTCCGTACCCCGGAGAACACCGTCGGCGAGCAGGTCACCGTCGACAGGACCACCGTCGGGACGCGTGGTGAGCTCAAGATCTCCGCGTACGGTTACGACCCGGGCGAGCGCGTGTCCGTCTTCCTGAAGGAGGCCGACGACCGCGACAGGGGTCACGGGCACGACAGGGACCACCTGGTCGGCGTGCGGACCGCCGACGAGCTGGGCCGCCTGACCTACACCTTCAGGCTGCCGAGCAGGGTGAAGAGGGGCGACACCTACGTGGTGTACCTGGACAGCGCCAACCAGAAGATCACCAGTCCGGTCATCACGGTCACCAGGTAGTGACCTCTCCGGGCGCGGGGCGGCCGTACCGGCGGCCCCGCGCCCGGAGGTACCGGCGCCACGCCGGGGTCATGCCGTGGCCGTGCCGGAGTCGTGCCGATGTCATGCCGCAGTCATTCCGGAATCGAGCCGGAGTCACACCGGAGCCGTGCCGGACAGGAGATCCGTTGAGAATCCACACCCGTGTGCTGGCGGGCGCGTTGCTCGTCTGCGCCCTGGGCGGCTGGGCCGCACCGGCCGCCGCCCACCCCTTCGGGCCACCGTCCACCGCGCGGATCGGGGCCGATGGCTCGCGCGTGACCATCTCGTGGTTCGCGGCCGAGGACGACTGGGTCGCCCTCGGTCAGTCGGTCGGTGCGTTCGAGGACCCGGCCACCGGTACCGTCTCGACGGAGCTGACCGGTGAGCAGAAACTGGAGCGGTCACCGGCCGTGCGCGACTACCTGCTGGACCGGATCACGGTCGCACAGGGCGGCCGGCGGTGCGCGAGCCGGCTGGAGGAGCTCCGGGCGCTGGTCACCGAGGGCGCCCGGTTCGTCTTCGACTGCCGGAGCCCGGTCACGCAGGTGGACGTCACCGTCGCCGCCCTGACCGACCTCAACGAGGCGTACCGGACGATGCTCGTCGCCGAGACCCCCGCGACCCCCGGTCAGACGCTTCTCACCGGGGCCGAGAGCACCCGGCGCCTGACCTTCTCCGGCGCGGGCGGGGGTGGCCTGCCCGCGGGAACGACGACGGTCGTCGTCTCGGCGGCCGTACTGCTGGCCGGGGCGGGGGTGTCCACCGCGTTGTGGAGGCGGCGCGGGACGGGCGGGCGGTCGTGACGGGGGTCGGCGGCTTCGAGGGCCGGTTCGTCGCGCTCTTCGACAACAGGGGCGTCTTCTGGGCGATCCTCGCCGTCGCGCTCGTCGCCGGAGCCCTGCACGCGGTCGCCCCCGGCCACGGCAAGAGCGTCACGGCGGCCTACCTGGCCGGCACCCGGGGCGGCTACCGCGACGCGCTGCGCCTAGGGGTCATCGTGGCGCTGATGCACACCTTCTCGGTGCTGATGCTGGCGTTCGCCTGGGTGGGGCTGAGCGGCGCCGCGAGTTTCGGCACGAAGGACGTCACCGCCTGGATGCAGGTCGCGGCCGGACTGATCACGATCGGCGTCGGCGCCCATCTCACCTACCGCCACCTGCGACAGACCCATCACGGACACGGCCACGGCCACGGGCATGGGCACGGCCATGGCCACGGGCATCAGGTCGAGGACGGGACAGACCCCTGGTCACGCCGGGGCCTCCTCGCGCTCGCCCTCTCCGGCGGGTTGCTGCCCTCGCCGTCGGCCTTCGTCGTCCTGATGAGCGGGCTGCTCACCGGCCGGGCCTTCGACGCCGTCGTGCTCGTCGCCGCCTTCGGCCTGGGGATGGCCCTCACCCTGACCGGCGTGGGCGTCGTGACGATCCGGGGGTACGCGCTGCTGACCCGCCGGTGGTCACCGGCCTCCACCGCGCTGGCCTGGGCTCCGGCCGCCGCCGGAGTCGCGGTCTCCACGGCGGGTGGCCTCTATCTCGCCGCGGCGATAGGCGTCTTGACCGGTTGACCGGTCGCGGCTGGTTCATTGTGTATTGAGTTTGCGTTCGGACCGGAAGGTCGTCGACAGCGGGAAGGCGCGACGCGCTGACCGACCTTTTACTCCGCTTCCGTACCGACCTTCCTCTCTCGTCGTCATACGGGGGAAAGATGCCTTAAAGGGAAGATTCATCCGGGGTACGGCCGCACGGGCGAAACGCGTTAACCCCATGCACGTAGGCTGTTCCGGGCCCACAGGGGCGCCGTACACATGGGGGAGACAGTGATTCCGTTACCAGCCGACACCGGCATGCCGTCGCGAGCACTCCTGCCGGGAGGGCCCGCGCCGCAGGCCAGGACGTTGCTGGACATCCTCGACCGGACCACGCGACGTCATCCTCACGCGCTCGCCCTGGACGACGGGCGGAGCCGTCTCGACTACACCGAACTGCGGGCCGAGGCGGGCCGGATGGCCCTGGAGTTGCGGGCGGCCGGAGTTGGGCGCGGCGACCGGGTCGGGGTGCGGATCCCGTCGGGCACCGTCGGCCTGTACGTGGCGATCGTCGCCGTGCTCACCGCCGGGGCCGCCTACGTCCCGGTGGACGCCGACGACCCCGAGGAGCGGGCTGACCTGGTCTTCGGCGAGGCCCGCGTCCGCGCCGTCATCGGTGACGGCGGGAAGATCACCCCCTACGGGGACCCGTACGAGCACCTGGTCACCACCTCCCCGGGGGACGACGCGGCACGCGGGACCGGCCACGGCGAGCACGTCGGCGCACCCGGAGGGGGGCACGACGTCGAATGTGAGATTCGCCACCCCGACGTCCGCCCTGACGGCCCCCCCGACGGCCATCCCGGCACCCCGGGCTCCGGCCTCGATCGTCCCGTCCCGAAGCCCAGGCGCACCGGCGGGTCGGAACTCGACTACGCGGCGGAGCTGCACGGCACGGGCCCGTACAGCGGGCGCGGGCCCGGCGTCGGCGGTGCCGCCGGAAGCACCGCCATATCCCTCCTCCCGACGGCCCGCGCCAAGAACGCCAAGAACATCGAGGACCCGGTGACGGGCAGGGACAGGGGACGGGACCGGAGCCGGGGCAGCGGGCGGCCGGGGCCCGAGGACGACGCGTGGATCATCTTCACCTCCGGGTCCACCGGCAGGCCCAAGGGCGTGGCGGTGACCCACCGCAACGCGGCGGCGTTCGTGGACGCCGAGGCGCGGCTCTTCCTCACCGGCGAGCCCATCGGGCCCGGTGACCGGGTGCTGGCGGGGCTGTCGGTGGCGTTCGACGCCTCCTGCGAGGAGATGTGGCTGGCCTGGCGGTACGGCGGCTGCCTGGTGGCGGCGCCGCGCGCGCTGGTGCGCACCGGCATGGACCTGGGGCCGTGGTTGCTGGACATGGGCATCACGGTGGTCTCGACCGTACCGACCCTGGCGGCGCTCTGGCCCGTCGAGACGCTCGACGACGTACGGCTGCTGATCTTCGGCGGCGAGGCGTGCCCACCGGAGCTCGCCGAGCGGCTGGCCGTGCCGGGACGCGAGGTGTGGAACACCTACGGCCCGACCGAGGCGACGGTGGTGGCGTGCGCGGCGCCGCTGACCGGGGAGGGCCCGGTGCGGATCGGGCTGCCGCTGGCGGGCTGGGACCTGGCCGTCGTCGGCAAGGACGGCGAGCCGGTGGCGATGGGCGAGACCGGGGAGCTGGTCATCGGCGGGGTCGGGCTCGCCAGATACCTGGACCCGGCCAAGGACGCCGAGAAGTACGCGCCGCTCGCGTCGCTCGGCTGGGAGCGCGCCTACCGCAGCGGCGACCTGGTGCGGGCCGAGCCCGAGGGGCTGATCTTCGTCGGACGGGCCGACGAGCAGATCAAGCTCGGCGGGCGCAGGATCGAGCTGGGCGAGGTGGACGCGGCGCTGCAGGCGCTGCCCGGGGTCGCCGGGGCGGCCTCGGCGGTCCGCACGACCGGCGGCGGGCACCAGCTGCTCGTCGGCTACGTCGTGCCCGGCGAGGGGTTCGACCAGGAGGACGCCAGAGAGCGTCTCCGCCACTCCCTGCCCGCCGCGCTGGTCCCCAGGATCGCCCTGGTGGACGACCTTCCGACGCGTACCTCCGGGAAGATCGACAGGGACGCCCTGCCCTGGCCGCTGCCCAAGAAGACGGGCACGCCCGACGCCGGGGTCCCGGACGTCGACCCGTGGGTGGCCGAGTGCTGGACGGACATCCTGGGCGGCGCCGACGGCGACTTCTTCGCCGAGGGCGGCACCAGCCTCGCGGCGGCACGGCTGGTCTCCACGCTGCGGACCCGCTACCCGGCGGTCACCGTCGGCGACGTCTACGACAACCCGACGCTGCCCCGGCTCGCCCGGCACCTGTCGGCGCTCGACGCGCCGGAGATCGTGACCACCGACCGGATCGTCACGCCGATGCCGCGCCGCGCCGCGCTCGCGCAGGCGGCGCTCACCGTGCCGCTGCTCAGCGTCGGCGCGCTGCGCTGGGTGGTGGCGCTGGCCGCGCTGAACAACCTGGTGGGCCTGCCCTGGGCCCCGGTCGTCTCGTGGTGGTGGGTGCTCGCGGGCGCGCTGCTGTTCGTCAGCCCCGCGGGGCGGATCGCGCTGGCCGCGGGCGGCGCCCGGCTGCTGCTGCGCGACCTCAGACCCGGCACGTATCCCCGGGGCGGCGGCACGCACCTGCGGCTGTGGTTCGCCGAGCAGCTCTCCGAACGGCTCGGCGTGGGCGAGGTGTCCACCGCCCCGTGGCTCACCCACTACGCGCGGGCGCTCGGCGCCCAGGTCGGCGACGACGCGGACCTGCACTCGATGCCGCCGATCACCGGGATGCTCAAGCTGGGCAGGTACGCGGCCGTCGAACCCGAGGTCGACCTGAACGGCTACTGGATCGACGGCGACCAGGTACACGTCGGCGAGATCAAGATCGGCGCCTCCGCCACGGTCGGCGCCCGCACGACCCTCTTCCCCGGTACGAAGATCGGCAAGAACGCCCAGGTCGCCCCCGGTTCCGCGGTGGCGGGCTCGGTGCCGTCCGGGGAGCGCTGGGCGGGCGCGCCCGCGAGCCGGATGGGCAAGGCCCGGCCCCCGGCCGCCGACCGCCCGCCGCGCTCGCGGCACTGGGCGACGGCCTACGGGCTGTCCGCGCTGGTGCTGAGCGCCTTCCCGGTGATCGCCGCGCTGCCCGGCCTCGCCGTCCTGCTGCGCGACGGCGCGCCCTCCCTGGCCTCCGTCCTGTACGGGGTGCCCCTGGCCACCGTCGTCTCGATGGCCACCCTCGCCCTGCTCACCGTGCTCTCGGTGCGGCTGCTGTCGATCGGCCTGCACGCCGGGCAGCACCCGGTGCACAGCCGCCAGGCGTGGCAGGCGTGGGCGACGGGCCTGCTGATGTCGACGGCGCGGGTCTGGTTGTTCCCGCTGTACGCGAGCATGGTCACCCCCGCCTGGCTGCGCGCCCTGGGCATGAAGGTCGGCCGGGACGTGGAGCTGTCGACGGTGCTGGCGCTGCCCTCGATGACCTCGGTCGGCGACGGCGCCTTCCTCGCCGACGACACGATGGTCGCGCCGTACGAGCTGGAGGGCGGGCGGCTGCGGGTGGACCACGTGCGGATCGGCAAGCGCGCGTTCCTCGGCAACTCGGGAATGACCGCGCCGGGGCGCAAGGTGCCCAAGGACGGGCTGGTCGCGGTGCTGTCGGCGGCGCCGAAGAAGGCGAAGGCGGGCTCGTCGTACCTGGGGATGCCCCCGGTGGAGCTGCGCAGGGCCGCGGAGGAGGGCGACCGCAGCCGCACCTACGACCCGCCGCCGAGGCTGAGGTTCGCCCGCGCCGCGGTCGAGGTGTGCCGCGTGGTGCCGGTGATGTGCACGGTCGCGGTGGCCGTGCTCGTCGCGGCGGCCGTGGATTGGCTGGCGGGGGCGTACGGCTTCGCGGTGGCGGCGGCCCTGTCGGGCGTGGCGGTGCTGGGCGCCGGGGTGCTCGCCGCGGCGACGGCGACCGTGGCCAAGTGGGTCCTGGTGGGCCGGATCTCGGTGGGCGACCGGCCGCTGTGGAGCTCGTTCGTGTGGCGCAACGAGCTGGCCGACACCTTCGTGGAGATGCTGGCCGCGCCCTGGTTCGCCCAGCGCTGGCTGGGGACGGCGCCGCTGAACCTGTGGCTGCGCTCCCTGGGGGCGCGGGTGGGCAGGGGCGTGTGGTGCGAGACCTACTGGCTGCCCGAGGTCGACCTGGTCAGCCTGGGGGACGGGGTGTCGGTGAACCGGGGATGCGTGTTGCAGACACACCTGTTCCACGACCGCGTGATGAGCATCGATACTGTCGTCATGCGGGACGGTTCCACCCTCGGACCCCACGGGGTGGTCCTGCCCGCGGCGACGATCGGGGAGAACACCACGGTCGGCCCGGCGTCCCTGGTGATGCGCGGCGAGTCCGTGCCCGCCGGGACCCGCTGGTTCGGCAACCCGATCGCGGCGTGGGCCCGGCGAAGATAGCGCGCGAAGAACAGAGGAAGCCGGTGTGGCTCTGAGCACGACCTCCATCCCTCAGCTGTACTTCCCCATGCACGGCGACGACGGCTACCGGGTGGAGCACTACGACCTGACCCTCGACCACCGGGTGGGTCCCAACCGCCTGGGCGGGGTGGCCCGGATCTCCGCGGTGGCGCTGCGGCGGCTCACCCGGGTCGCCTTCGATCTCGGCGCCCTCCGGGTGAGCGGCGTGCTGGTCGACGGCGCGCCGGTGCGCTTCACCCACCGCGGGGGCAAGCTCCACCTGTCGCCCGCCGGGCTGCGGCCCGGCCGGTTCACCGTGGAGATCCGCTACGCGGGCACCCCCCGGCCGGTGAGCAGCCACTGGGGCGGGCTCGGCTGGGAGCAGCTCACCGACGGCGTCATCGTGGCGAGCCAGCCGATCGGGGCGCCCTCGTGGTTCCCGTGCAACGACCGGCCCGACGACAAGGCCACCTACCGGATCTCGGTCACCACCGCCTCCGCGTACCAGGTGGTCGCCAACGGGGAGCTGGTCTCGAAGCGGCGGGCGGCCTCGACGACCACGTGGGTGTACGAGCAGGCCGAGCCGATGGCCTCCTACCTGGCGAGCGTGCAGATCGGCCGCTACCAGCAGGCCGAGCCGAGCCCGGGGACGCGGCTGTTCTTCCCCGTCAGGTACGCCTCGCGGGTGCGCCACGACTTCGAGCGCCAGGGCCGGATGATGGAGGTCTTCCGCGAGCGGTTCGGCCCCTACCCGTTCGGCTCCTACACCGCGGTGGTCGTGGACGACGAGCTGGAGATCCCGGTGGAGGCGCAGGGCATGTCGATCTTCGGGGTGAACCACGTGGACGGCAGGCGGGGCGAGGAGCGGCTGGTCGCCCACGAGCTGGCCCACCAGTGGTTCGGCAACAGCCTCACGGTGGCCGACTGGAGCGGCATCTGGCTGCACGAGGGGTTCGCCTCGTACGCGGAGTGGATCTGGTCGGAGAGTTCCGGCGGCCTGTCATCCGATGATCACGCGCAGCGCTGGCACCGGCGCCTCTCCGCGCTCCCCCAGGACTTCGTGCTGGCCGACCCCGGCCCCCGGCGGCTGTTCGACGACCGCGTCTACAAGCGCGGCGCGCTCACCCTGCACGCGCTCCGGCGCACCATCGGCGACGAACCCTTCTTCGCCCTGCTCAGGGAGTGGACGGCCGGGCACCGCCACGGGACGGTCACCACCGGCGCCTTCACCGCGCTGGCCGCGCGCCGCACGACGCTGCCGCTGGACAAACTGTTCGCCGACTGGCTGCACGATCGCCGCCTGCCTGCCCTGCCCTGACCCTCATACATCGGATGACTGCTATAACGGTCTACAACGTCGTGGAGGTACGGCATGCGCGTCGCGTTGCACACCCGGGTCAAGCCCGGCAGGGAGTCCGAGTACGACCAGGCACACCGGGAGGTGCCCGCCGAGCTGACCGAGGCCATCAGGAGGGGCGGCGCGCACGAGTGGACGATCTGGCGCAGCGGCCAGGACCTGTTCCACGTGATCGACTGCGACGACTACGAGGCGCTGCTGTCGTCGCTGGCGGACCTGCCGGTGAACATCACCTGGCAGGCCCGGATGGCCGAGCTGCTGGAGGTCGTGCACGACTACTCCGAGGACGGCGCGGGCAAGGGCCTCCCGGCGGTGTGGTGGCTGCCCTGAGACCTCCCCGGAGAGACCCGTGATCGTCCATCCGCGATGACGGTGACCTCTTCGGCGATTCACCCCTGAATGGCCGCAAAGCAATGTTTTGACGATAACGGCCGGTCGATGACCGGGATGGAATCGGCGGTGGAGAACTTGAACAGACATTTCCTCCCGGCTGTTTTCCGTGCCCGGCATTGATGACAGCCTGAGAAGGCAGGGTCTCTCACCGGCACACCGGACTACGCCCGGACACAGGTCGCGGCGGAACCGCACGCCGGGAAGGCCCTCCGCAGCCGGAACGGCCCCATGGATTCCCGCAACCCGCGAGATCCTCCCCCGGCTGCGCGGGACGGCGGCGCGCCACGAGAGCGCGTGGAGCCGTCACTACGCACTTCGGCGCCGGGGAGAAGCGGATGAGGACTCTCGTGCACGACGTACCGCCTGGGGACGCGAGCGTGACAGCGGCTGGACGAGGGCCGTTCCGCACCCCGGCGGAAAGCACCGGCCCGTGGCACGGGATCGAGAGGCGACCAACCGTACGGAGGCGAGATGAGCGGCAGGAACGATCGCACGACCAACCGGCTCGCCCACGCCCTGGGCTGGGCCGGACTGGGACTGGGCGTGATGTACGTCGCGGTGCGGATGAACCGGCACCGCTCGGATCGAGGACACGAGGGCCCGCTGAGCCTGCGCACGGCCGTCACGATCAACCGCCCGCGCCAGGAGGTGTACCGGTACTGGCACGACTTCGAGAACCTCCCCCGCTTCATGGCGCACCTGGAATCGGTGGAGACGATCGGCGACGGGTACTCGCGCTGGAGGGCGAGAGGCCCCATCAAGACCGTCGAGTGGGAGGCGGAGATCGTCGAGGACAGGCGCGACGAGCTGATCGCCTGGCGTTCCACCCCGGGCGCCCTGGTCGGCAACAGCGGTTCCGTCCGCTTCTCCGACGCCCCCGGCGGGCGTGGCACGGAGGTACGGGTGAACCTCGCCTACGACCCGCCGGGCGGCAGGGCCGGACTGGTCTTCGCCAGGTTGCTCGGCGAGCACCCGGAACAGCAGGTGCGCGACGACCTGCGCCGGTTCAAGCAGGTCGTGGAGACCGGCGAGGTGGTCCGTTCGGAAGGCAGCCCCGAGGGCACCCGCGCGCTGCGGCAGGCCATGCAGCGCCCCGCCCAGCCCGTGCCGATGTGAGGCCGTGACATCCGTGACGTGAGGAGAATCCCATGAAGGCCAACTGCTGGATGGGCCGCAACACCGTCGAGGTCCGGGAGGTTCCCGACCCCGTGATCCTGAACTCCCGCGACGCCATCGTCCGCGTCACCTCGACCTCGATCTGCGGCTCCGACCTGCACCTCTACGACGGTTACATGCCGACCATGGAGAAGGGCGACATCCTCGGCCACGAGTTCATGGGCGAGGTGGTGGAGGTCGGCTCCAAGGTGTCCACTCTCAAGGTCGGCGACCGGGTGGTCGTGCCCTTCCCGATCGCCTGCGGCAACTGCACCTCCTGCGAGCACGGCCTGTACTCGCTGTGCGAGAACTCCAACCCCAACGCGGGCCTGGCCGAGAAGTTCATGGGTCACACCCCGTCGGGCGTCTTCGGCTACTCCCACATGCTCGGCGGCTATCCGGGAGGTCAGGCCCAGTACGCGCGAGTACCCTTCGCCGACGTGGGACCGATCAAGATCGAGGACGACCTGCCGGACGAGAAGGTGCTGTTCCTGTCCGACATCCTGCCCACCGGCTGGATGGGCGCGGAGATGTGCGACATCAAGCCCGGCGACACGATCGCCGTGTGGGGAGCCGGTCCGGTCGGCCAGTTCGCGGTCGCCAGCGCCTATCTGATGGGCGCCGAACGGGTCATCTGCATCGACCGCTTCCCCTACCGGCTGAGGACCGCCGAGCGCGCGGGCGCGGAGCCGCTCAACTACCAGGAGGTCGACGTCCTCGACGCGCTGCGGGACATCACCGCCGGTCGCGGCCCGGACGCGTGCATCGACGCCGTGGGCATGGAGGCCCACCACCCCGTCCCCGCCATGTACGCCTACGACCGGGCCAAGCAGGCGGCCCGCCTGGAGACCGAACGGCCGTACGCGCTGCGCGAGGCGATCCTGGCCTGCCGCAACGGCGGGATCGTGTCCGTGATCGGCGTCTACGGCGGCCTGATCGACAAGTTCCCGATGGGCTCCCTGATGAACCGGTCACTCACCCTCAGGGGCGGCCAGTGCCATGTCCAGCGATACCTGAAGCCCCTGCTGAAGAAGATCCGCAAGGACGAGATCGACCCCAGCTTCGTCATCAGCCACCGCATGGCGCTCGAGGACGCCCCGCGCGGCTACGAGATGTTCAAGAACAAGATGGACGACTGCAACAAGATCGTCCTCACCCCCTGAGGCGCCCCCGGGGGCGAGGACTCCCGCCGGTGACGCTCACGCGGCGCCGCTGATCGCCTTGTCCGACCGCAGTGTCCGGGTGCGGGTCTGCAGGAACGTGCGCAGGTTCCGCGCCTCGGTGTCGGCCTTGGCGATGTCGGCCTTCTCGTTCAGCTTGTAGGACGCGGTGAGCTCGTCGAGCAGGCCGGACGCGGTGCCGTCGCCGAGCAGCTTGGCGTAGAGGGCACGGTACTGCTCCTGGTAGACCTTCTTGAAGGTGGCGTCCTTGAGGAACCTCTCCTTCAGAGGATGGCCCATGCGCGCCATGGCGCCGCCTTCCTGAGGCCGCTGCCGGACGTCCTGGGGCGGGGTCTCACCCCGGGGCGGCTGGGCCTGCCCGTCCTGCCGGGGGCGTCCCCGGCCGAAGCCCATCGTGACCGTGTCGTTCACACCACTCTTGGCGTCGCCGTTGAAGGCGAGGTTGAGGTCCCAGGTGATGACCTTGAACTTCTTGGTGCCCAGGTCGTACCACAGGTAGTAGTTGCGTCCGGGCCCGGCCATGTCGTCGAAGTTGACCATGAGGTTCTGCAGGACCAGATAGCGGGCGAACGACTCGACGTCCAAACGCTCGCCCAGACCGGCGGCGAATTCGGGGTCGGAGGCTTGGTTCACCCATTTGACCAGATCGATGACCGGCTGCAGATCCTGGCCGCCGACCTTGTTGATCTGCTTGAAGTCGTTGGTGTACCCGGTCTGGTCCTCCCCCTTGTAGCTGAAGGAGCCGCTGGCCAGCGACTTGTACAGTACGCCTTCGCCGAGACCTTCGGCGTAGCCCTCGTCGAGGTATTCCACGAGCAGGCGCGGTGTCGAGGCGCGGCCGTTGACGGTGAAGGCGCTGTGGGCCGAACGCTGGGTGGGCTCACCGGAGGCGCCGACCAGTGCGATGCCCAGTGCCTCGTTCAGCATCGTCGTCGAGCCCATCGCGGCCGGCCGTACCGCCACCTGGCTGTGCCCCTGGTAGCGGCGGCCCTCGACGAACTCGTCGAAGCTGATCAGCCACGGCAGGTTCTCCGGCTCCTCACCCTTCAGGGACGCGCCGAACCCGCCGAACCCACCGCCTCCGGGCCGCTCGCCGTCGCCCTGCCGCCCGGTTGGCGGCGGCTCACCGCCCGGTGACCGGGCGGCTTCAGGCGCCCCGCCACCCTCGGGCGGCTGGAAGCCCTCGGGTGGCTGGAAGCCCTCGGGTGGCTGAAACCCCTCGGGGGGTTGGAAGCCGCCGGGCATGCCTCCGCGCCGCTGCCCGCCGCCGGGCATGCCTCGCTGCCTGGACTGTCCCTTCCAGGTCAGCCCGGACAGGGTGGAGTTGCCCTTGAGCCGGACGCCCACGCTGGGGACGCGGGTGCCGTCGATGGTCAGGTCGGCTTCGAGGTACTTCTTCTCGCCGTCCTTGAGATACTCGCTCAGCATGTCCTCGTAGGCCGCGTCGGTGAAGGTGAGCCTCACCTCGTGCGCCACGGAGGTGTCGAACAGGTCCTTGGTGCCGGTCAGGTCCGTGATGACGGTCTGGGCCGTGGCGGCTTGGGAGACGGTGACGTACGGGCGGATCATCCCGCTGCCGAGCACCCCCCAGCACAGGCCCAGGAACGCCGCGCACAGCGCGACCAGCTTCCAGTTGTGCCGGAGTTTGACCGGGATGCGATGTTTGAGGTGCGCCATGGTGCCTGCCTACAGGTCGCTCTGGTCGTACCCGGTCAGGACGGTGACCGACTGGCCGTGGTTGCGTTCGCGCAGCGCGGCCATCACGTCGGCCGGCTCGCTGCCCTTCTTGATCTTCACGGTGTACATCAGCTCCGTCAGCGCGCCCCCGCGGATGGACTCCATGCTGACCAGCTCGAACTCCTCGGTGTGCCGGATGAGCACGTCCTGGATGACCGCGGTGTAGTCCTCGTCCGCGGGGACCTGCACCTTGACCACCTGCCGCCGCACGTTGAGCTGGAACCAGTTGAACCGGTGCATGATCATGATGATCAGGGAGATCGCCACGGCGGCGACGACGGCCAGCAGGTAGAAGCGGGTCCCGACGGCCATCCCGACGCCCATGACGAGGAAGATGAACCCGACGTCGCGCGTCTCCTTGATGGCGTTGCGGAACCGCACCACCGACAACGCGCCGACCAGGGCGAAGGCACGGGCGATGTTCGAGCCGACGACCAGCATGATCAGCGAGATCAGCATGCCCAGGATGACCAGCGTCTGCACGTAGGACTGGCTGTAGGACACGTTGCGGTGCGTGGCCCGGTACACCCAGCCGATCATCGCGCTGAGCACGAACGACAGCGACATCGCGATCGCGATGTCGGCCACGCTGAACGTGCCGGACAGATCCTGGAAGGAGAAGTCCATGGGGGGTCATGCCTCCGAGAGAACGGCCGGCCTGGGGCGGCCGGGATCGTGGTCGAGGTCGTGGTCGGGGATGTGGAAGACCGAGCGGGGAGCCAGCCCGTGCGCCTCCACGCTCTGGCAGTACTTGGAGACCCGGACCACCTGGAGGTTCCGCTTGGCGGTCAGGTCGGTCAGCCAGTACGGCACCCGCTCGTTGGCCTTGACCTCCACGATGGACATGCGAGCGGGGACGATGAGCCTGTTCTCGGCGTCGGCGCCCAGGTGGAAGTCACGGTCGCGGCCCCGGACCCGGTGGTCGAAGGTGACGCGCAGGCCCACGTCGGCGTCGCGGCCCACGTAGGCGTGCCGGGTGTAGCCGGTCATCGCGACGGCTCGCAGGTCCAGGCGCAGGACGAGGTCGAGCACCTCCTGAAGGAACGCGCGCTGGGACGGCTCGTGCTCGACCATCCGCCGGTCGCCGCACAGGCGCAGCGCGTCCCGGTAGGGCAGGCTCACCCGGCGCTTCTGCGTCACCCGGTTGACCCGCTGCTTGATCTCGACGAACACCGGCGTGTCGTCCCGCACGGCGAACCGGTCGCCGTAGTGGCGCACCCGCAGCTTCCTGCGGAACTTCAGCCCTTCGATCTTCTCCCAGTAGAAGCGCAGCTGCCGGGTGTCGTAGTAGACGCTCCAGATGCCGTACCCCTCGTCGCCGCTGTGGCGGTCGCGATCCAGCCGCTGCTCGATCTCCTCCCTGAGCGCGGCCGCCTCCGACACGTTCACGAGGTACTTGATCTCATACCGGTTGAAGGCGTGCAGCTTGCTCGGCGCCCGCAGCCGGTGACCCTGGTCACCGGCCGGTCCGGCACCGGTTTCGGCGCCGGACACGCTCCGATCGCCGTCGTGAGCCGCGGAGACGGCTGGTTTGCGGAACCTTGCCAGCATGTTCCTCCCTTCGTCAGCACACATCTGACAGCACCAAGCTGGGAACAATGTGTGAACCGCGCCCGACGTGAAGATGAACCGCCGGTGGATGTTCAGCCGTCCTGGGGCCGCTCCAGCGGGAGAAGCACGCGGAAGGTGGTGCCTCGGCCGGGGACGCTGGTCACCTCGATCCGGCCGTCGTGCGCCCGCACGAGCGCGGCGGCGATCGCCAGGCCGAGCCCGGTTCCGCCGCTGTCGCGGGAGCGGCCCGGATCGGCCCGGTAGAAGCGGTCGAACAGGTACGGCAGGTGCTCGGGATCGATGCCCTGCCCCTCGTCTCGCACTTCGACCAGCGCGGCTCCGAGGTGGGGGCCGGGGCCGGCCCCGGCGTACACGACGCCGGGGGCGGGAACCCCGGCGACCGCTCGCGGACCGACGGTGAGGCCGATCTCGGTGCCCGGCGAGGTGTGCTGGATGGCGTTGCCGACCAGGTTGGCGATGACCTGGTGCAGGCGGCGTTCGTCGCCGCGCACGAACACCGGCCCGTCGGAGATGACCAGCCGGATCGGCCGCTCGCGATCGCGGGCGCGGGCGGCGTGCACCACGTCTCCGGCCAGCACGTGCAGGTCCACGACGCCGGGCTCCAGCGTGGGCTCCCGGTCCAGCCTGGCCAGCAGCAGCATGTCCTCCACCAGGACGCCCATGCGTTCGGCCTCGGCCTCGATCCTGCGCAGCAGCCGCTCGGCCGCCGGGTCCCTGGCGTCCTGGCCGTGGTGGTAGAGCTCGGCGAATCCCCTGATGGAGGTGAGCGGGGTGCGCAGTTCGTGGGAGGCGTCGGCGACGAAGTGCCGCAGCCGCCGTTCGGAGCGCTCGGACTCGCGGAGCGCGGTGGCCAGGCGCTCCAGCATGGTGTTCAGCGCGGCGCCGAGACGGCCCGTCTCGGTGTCGGGGTCGGTGTCACCGACCCTGAGGTCGACGTCCCCGGCCGCGATGGCCTCGGCGGTCTGCTCCATGCGGGTCAGCGGGCGCAGGCCCAGCCGTACCACGGCGAAGGCGAGCGTGCCCAGCAGCAGCAGTACCAGGCTGCCCGCCGCCGCCTCGATGACCAGGATCTGGTGCACGGTCGCCCGGTTGGGTTCCAGCGACATCGACACGGTCAGCCTGGTGCCGTCGGGCAGGCCCCTCACCAGCACCCGCCACTGACCCGTCCCCGTGGCGGGCACGGTGATGGGGCGTTGAGGGATGGCGGATATCGCCTCGGCGGGAACGGCCGGTCCGTCACCGTTCTCGGCGGGCAGGCTACGCAGCAGAATCCCGGAGGGGGCGTAGAAGGCGATCCTGAACTGCGTCGGGATCTGAACGGACTGTCCCCTGTTCACCGGTGGCGGAG
Source organism: Streptosporangium oxazolinicum (assembly GCF_039537505.1). NCBI lineage: Bacteria > Bacillati > Actinomycetota > Actinomycetes > Streptosporangiales > Streptosporangiaceae > Streptosporangium > Streptosporangium oxazolinicum. Next base: position 28,049 of record NZ_BAABAQ010000005.1, on the reverse strand, counting down.
GCGGGAGAGGGCGCCGGCCGAAGGTGACGGCCGTCTCGGTCAGCTGGGCGTCCACCCTGGACAGCAGCGAACGCTCCAGCAGCAGCACGCTCGCGGTGGCGAACGCCGCCAGCCCGACCGCGCACAGGCCGAGCAGCGCGGCCAGCAGCCGATGCCGCAGGGGCCGGGCCCGTCTCACGGGAACACCTGCAACCGGTAGCCGACGCCACGCAACGTGTGGATCAGCGGCGGCCCCTCGGCGTCGATCTTCCGCCGCAGGTAGCTGATGTAGGACTCCACGATCCTGCTCTCGCCGTCGAAGTCGTAGTCCCACACCCGGTCGAGGATCTGCGCCTTGCTGACCACCCGCCCGGCGTTGATCATCAGGTAGCGCAGCAGGCTGAACTCCGTCGGCGACAGGTGGATCGCCCGCCCTGCCCGCCTTACGGTGTGGGCCTCCTCGTCGAGCTCCAGGTCGGCGTAGCGCAGCACCCCGTCGTCGACCTGCTCCCGCGCGGGCCGCATCCTGCGCATGATCGCCCGCAGCCGCAGGACCACCTCTTCCAGGCTGAAAGGCTTGGTCACGTAGTCGTCACCACCGGCGGTCAGCCCCGCGATCCGGTCGGAGACCGCGTCCTTGGCGGTCAAGAAGAGCAGCAGGGGGCTGTCACCGGCCTCGCGGAGCCTGCGCGCGACCACGAACCCATCCAGACCGGGCATCATCACGTCCAGCACGATGATGTCGGGCCGCTCCCGGGCCACCGCCTCCAGCGCCCGGCGACCATCCGCAGCGGTCCGCACCGCGAAGCCGTTCAACTCCAGGGCCTCGGACAGCAGCTCGCGAATGTTCGGCTCGTCATCGACGACCAGCACCTTCACGGCGGGTTGTTCGTTCACGACATCGTTTTACCTGCCCGTGGTGAGAGAACGATGAGAGCGACCGGCCGAGCACGGACGGCCCTGCCGACCCCTGTCCGAAGGTGCCGATGGTGGACGGCGGAGGCGACCGCGTACTTCGGCCGGGAGTGCCGACGGCGGGGATCCCAGGCGCGGCTCACGGATCGGCGCGATCGCTATCGTGGGCGGGTGCCTCCCGTCCCCGGCTCCCGCCCGCCCCTCTCCGGCCGCACGCGCCTCTCCCCCCGCACGCGCCTCTCCGGCCGCACGCGCCTCTCCGGCCGCACGCGCCTCTCCGGCCGCACGCGCCTCTCCGGCCGCACGCGCCTGCTCGCCGCGCTCGCGGCGGCCGTGACCGTCGCCGCCGGGCTCACCGTCCGCGCGGTCGTCGGCGGCTGGTTCGGCAAGTACGCGGGCGACGCCCTCTACACCGTGCTCGTGTACACGCTGGTGGTGCTGGTGTGGCCCCGGGTCACACCGGTGCGGGCCGCGATCGGCGCGCTGGCGTTCAGCTGGGCGGTCGAGCTGGCCCAGCTGACGCCCGTCCCCGCCGCGCTCTCCGAGGTGAGCGTCGTGGCCCGGCTGGTGCTCGGCAGCACGTTCGGCGCGGCCGACCTCGTGGCGTACGCGGCCGGGGCCGTCCTCGCCGCGTCGGCCCACACCCTGCTCGGGCGCCGCGCCCGGCAGCGACCGGAGCGGGCACCAGCCGCGCCCTGAGCATCACCGCGCGGCTCGTATGATTTTCAGACCATGCCAGAAGGACACACCATTCACCGCCTCGCCGGAGAGCACCGGCGGGCGTTCGGCGGGCGGGTCGTGCACGCGGAGAGCCCCCAGGGGCGGTTCGCCGCCGGAGCCCTGCGGATCGACGGGCGGGTGCTCACCGAGGCCGACGCCCACGGCAAGCACCTGCTGCTGGGGTTCGACGACGAGCGGTGGCTCCACGTCCACCTGGGCATCTACGGCAAGTACGCCTTCGGCCCGGTCCCCGTGCCCGCGCCGACGGGGATGGTGCGCCTGCGCCTGAGCAACGCGGGCGAGTACGCCGACCTGCGCGGCCCCAACACCTGCGAGCTGCTCGACCCGGCGGGGAAGGCGGCGCTGCACGCCAGGCTGGGGCCCGACCCGCTGCGCGCGGACGCCGATCCCGAGGTCGCCTGGCGGCGGATCAGCCGTAGCCGCGTCTCCGTGGGAGTCCTGCTGATGGATCAGTCGGTCGTCGCGGGAGTGGGCAACATCTACCGGGCCGAGGCGCTGTTCCGCCAGGGGGTCGATCCGTCACGGCCCGGCCGCGACCTCACCCACGGTCAGTGGGAGGCGATCTGGGAGGATCTGGTGCTCCTGATGGCCGACGGCGTCCGGGTGGGCCACATCGACACGGTCAGGCCCGAGCACACGCCGGAGGCGATGGGCCGCCCGCCCCGCGTCGACGGCCACGGTGGCGAGGTCTACGTCTACCGGCGCTCCAGCATGCCCTGCTTCCTGTGCGGCACCGAGGTCCGCACGGAGGTGCTCGCCGGGCGCAACCTTTTCTGGTGCCCGGTCTGCCAGGTCGGCTAGTCTCCGCGCCGGAGCGGGGAGCGGGTCGCTCACGGCCGGAGACACCGGGATGGGGACGCCACCGCCACCGGCACCCGACCGGCAGGGGCGTCACCTCGGCCGTGGCGTACGAGGCGCGGGGACAAGGAAGTGGCGTACGAGACGCCGGGGAGCCCCGGGGAGCGCCTCACATCAGGGTTCTGGCCGTCCAGAGTTCGGGGAAGATCTCCCGTCGCATGCTCCGCTCGAGCCAGCTCAGGCCGTTCGACCCGCCGGAGCCCGGCTTGGCGCCCATCGAGCGGCGTACCGCCATCAGGTGCCGGTAGCGCCATTCGGAGAACTGCTCGGCCAGGTCGGTCAGCGCCTCGGCCAGCGGGGCGAGCGGGCCGCCGTAGACCTCGACCCAGACCGCCTCGACCTCGGGGTGGGGCTCGTGTTCGGTGGCGAGGTCGCGATCGAGCGCCGAGCGGGGGACGGCGTGGCCCGCGCGGGAGAGGAAGGCCAGGACCGAGTCGTAGAGGCTCGGCCGGTGCAGCGCCTCCACGAGTTCCTCGTACGCCTCGGGGTTGCGGCGGTGCGGCCGGATGAGCGCCTCGGACTTGTTGCCGAGCAGGAACTCCACGTGGCGGTAGAGGGCCGACTGGAAGCCGGAACCCTCGCCGAGGGCGTCGCGGAAGGAGTTGAACTGCGCCGGGGTGAGCCAGCTCAGCGCGGCCCAGGCGGCGTTGAGCGCCTCGAAGTGCCGTACGGTGCGCCTGATCGTCAGGGTCGCGGCGGAGACGTCGTCCCCGTCGAGCTGCCGCTGGGCGAGGCGCCACTCGGTGCGGAGCAGTCCGAAATAGAGCTCCATCACCTGGGTGGTGACCAGGAACGGCAGTTCCTCCGGGACGTCGGTGAGGGTGCGCTGGAGCCCGCGCAGGGTGGCGGTGCCCACGTAGTCGTCGTAGGGCGTTCCGGCGTCGAAGCCCAGCGTCGGCAGCCCCTCGTTCGCCTCGGCGCGCGCCTTGCGGTCCTGCTCCGTGAGCTGCTTGATGCCGGTCATCGCTTCTCCTTCGTCCGTACGCCTCCATGGTGGTCTGTAGCGGTCTGTACGGAAATAATGAAAGAAAGGCGATTATCGGACTGGGCCTTCGGAACGGAAGGCATCGAGCGGATCAAGTTACGACGTGACGGAGCGTGACCGTGGACACGATGGATTGGGCGTTGCTGGCCGAGTTGCAGGACGACGCGCGGCTGTCGTACAGCGAGCTCTCGCGCCGGGTGCACCTGTCGGCTCCGGCGGTGGCGGAGCGGGTACGGCGGCTGGAGGAGACCGGGGTGATCACCGGCTACCACGCCCGGGTGGACGCGGCGCTGGCCGGGCGCGGGGTGGCCGCCCTGATCAGGATGTCGTGTTACGGGTCCCGGTGCGTGCTCCGCGACGAGCAGGCGCTGGCCTGGCCGGAGATCCTGGAGGTGCACCGGGTGACCGGTGACGCGTGCTGCCTGCTGCGGGTGGCCGCCTCCTCGATGACGGCCTTCGAGGAGATGATCGACCGGCTCGCTCCGTACGGCCACCCGTCGAGCATGATGGTGCTGTCCAGCCCCGTCCCCTGGCGTCCCCTGTCCTCCCTCTGATGGGGGTGAATCGAGAGCGTTTCGGTAAGCCGACGCCAGGTGGGCACTGACCGGCTCCGGGTCCTTGAGCCCTGAGGTCGGACCGTACCCCTGGCTGATGACCGGGAGGGTTGATCTTTAGATGGGTGTTCGTGCCCGGTGAGCCCGTCACCGTCGGTGGGAGCGCGTCAGGAGGGCTTGCGGTGCTCGGCGACCGCCCCGGCGGTGGCTCGCCAGATCGGTGACGCGGGGTCGATGACGTCGAAATGATCGCCCGACATTTCTAGATATGTCACCTGATCGCCTGATTCCTGGGCGGCTCGCGCGTAGCGGCGGCCGAAGTCGACCAGGTCCAGATCGTCCCCGCCGCCCTGCACGATGAGCTGGGGCACCCCCAGGGGAAGCCGTTCCAGCGGCCCCGAAAGCCGGTAGGCGCCGGGCACCTCCGCCGCGGACCCGCCGAGTGCGACGGCGACCGCGCCGGAGCTCATGTGCCTGCGGTCCCCCTCGGCCAGGTCGAGCACCCCCGCCAGGGAGACGGCCAGGGTGACCCGGTGGTCGTCGGCGGCGGCGCGCAGGGCGAGCTGCCCGCCCGCCGAGTGGCCGATCACCACGAGCGGGCCGCGCGCGCTCCGCGCCGCGAGGGCGACGCCCCGGGCGACGTCCTCGGTGGTCGCGTCCCAGCCGTGCAGGTCGGGGCGGCGGTATTCGAGGTTCCAGGCGGTGAACCCGCGCTCGGCGAGGTCGATGGCGAGCGCGTCCATCAGGTCCGCGCCCCAGATCGAGCGCCAGAAACCACCGTGCAGCAGCACCACCGTGGGCGTCACTTCCCCGTCCTCGCGCACCGCCGCCGTGGGCGCCTGTCCGTTGCCCTCGTACGGCGGCATCGCGGCGGGCGCCTGCCCGACGATCCCGTACGGGGACCGCACCTCCGCCCACTGGTCGGGATGGTCGCCGTAGGCGACCCGGTGCGCGGGCCTGCGCAGGCGATGGACGGCGTGCCTGATCGCCCAGGTCAGCCCCCAGATCCCCCGCCCGTGCAGGTGAGTGCCCGCCACACCGACCGTGCCCGCCACGCCCACCGTGCCCCTCATACCGCCCCCGCCACCCGCGCCCGCCTCACCACTCACGGACACCGTGCCACCCGCGCCCGCCTCACCACCCCCGGACACCACGCCGTCCACGAACGCCGTACCACCCGCCGCCGCCGCGCTTTCCGCGAGCGCCGGGAGGGGGGCGTCGGCTTTCGTCAGGTCGAGCCAGACCGCGTCGGGACGCTCGGTGAACAGGCGGCGGACCTCCGGATCCGGGCCCGGCAGCACGACCAGGACGTCCGGCGACTCCAGCGCCGCCCGGAAACCCGGCAGATCGGAGGTCGCCGACACCGTACCGCCGACACCGAGGGCCGCGAACTCGCGATCGGCCACCTCGGTGAGCAGGCGGAGGTCCGCGACCAGACCGGGACCGGTGAGCACCATCACATGCGGATTCGGAGGAAACATCCGCTTATTCTGCCCCATTACGTCGTGTTTACGGCTCGGGGATATATGCCTGGATCAGTAGTTTCTCGGCGTCGTCCAGGTAGATCTCCAGTGCCTGCCCGGCCTCGGCCGCGCGTCCGGCCTCCATGAGCTCGACCAGCTCCAGGTTGCGGAGCACGAAGGGCTCGTGGAAGGCGCGGGGGTTCTTCATGACGTGGAAGACCAGGCGCAGCTCGGCCAGCAGCTGGCGCATCACCTCGTCCAGGCGGGGGCTGCCGTTCAGGGCGGCGAGGTTCTGGTGGAAGCGGATGTTGGCCGTCCCGACGTCCCCCCAGCGCCCCTCGTCGGCGGCGCGGGACGCCTCGGTGACGGCCTCCCTGATGGCGGCCAGGGCGTCACGGGGGGCGTGCGCGCTGTTCCGCACGGCGGCGCCCTCGATCACCCTGCGCATCCGGTAGAGGTCGGCCACGTCCTCGGCCGACAGCACGCGCACGAACACCCCCCGGTTGAGCCGATGCTCCAGCAGGCGCTCGTGACCCAGCAGCCGGAACGCCTCGCGCAGGGTGTTGCGGGAGACCTCGAGAGCCGCGCCGATGCTCTCCTCCGACAGGCGCTGACCTGGGACGAAGAGCCCCTCGGCGATCCGGTCACGGAGGATGTCGGCGACCACCTCCGCCGCACTGCTGCGCCCGAGACGGCCGCGATCGCGCTGTAGCGCCGCGGTGACGTTTTCCACGTCCCTCAAGAAATCATCAAACAAACCTATTGTCGAATTGTTGAACGATTCTTATGTTGATAGGGATCACGGCAAGCATCCGGCTCACGGGACATCCCCCACACGAAGCTAAGGAGCGCACGCGATGGCAAGCTCCCAGACCAGGCGGGTCATAGTGGCCGGGCTGGTCGGCACCTCCCTGGAGTGGTACGACTTCTTCCTCTACGGTTCGGCCGCCGCGCTGGTCTTCAACAAGCTCTTCTTCCCCACCTTCGAACCGCTGACAGGCACGCTGCTGGCGTTCCTCACCTACGCGATCGGGTTCGTCGCGCGGCCGCTCGGCGGCATCGTGTTCGGCCACTTCGGCGACCGGGTCGGCCGCAAGAACGTGCTGGTGGCGACCCTGCTGCTGATGGGGGTCGCCACCTTCCTGATCGGCCTGCTGCCCGGCTACGCCACCATCGGCGTGGCCGCTCCGCTGCTGCTCGTCACCCTGCGCTTCGTGCAGGGGCTCGGCCTGGGCGGCGAGTGGGGCGGGGCCGTGCTGATGTCCATCGAGCACGGCGACCCTCGCCGGCGCGGGTTCAACGCGAGCTGGCCGCAGGTCGGCGTCCCCGCGGGAAACCTGCTCGCGGCGGGCGTGCTCGGGGTCATGTCCGCGGCGCTTCCCGAGGAGGCGTTCCTGTCGTGGGGATGGCGGGTGCCGTTCCTGCTGTCGGGCGCGCTGGTGGTCGTGGGGCTGTGGATCCGCCTGCGGATCGTGGAGTCTCCGCTGTTCGCCCAGGTCGAGCGGGCGGGCGCGAAGGCGCGGATGCCGCTGGTGGAGGTGCTGCGCACGCACCCGCGCGCGCTGGTCTCCGCGGGCCTCGCCCGCATCGGCGTGGACGTCGCCTTCTACATCTTCGTGACCTACGTCCTGGCCTACGTCACCGGTCCCCTCGGGCTCGAACGCGGGGTCGCGCTGAACGCGGTGCTGATCGGCTCCGCCTTCCAGCTCTTCCTGATCCCGCTGTTCGGCGCGCTGTCGGACAGGATCGGCCGCCGCCCGGTCTATCTGGCGGGCGTGATCGGGGCCGCGGTCTGGGTGTTCGCCTTCTTCCCCCTGCTCGACACCCGGTCCTTCCCGGTGATCGCGCTGGCCTCGGTCGTTGCCCTGGCCTGCCACGCCGCGATGTACGGGCCCCAGGCGGCCTTCATCGCCGAGTTGTTCAGCACCCGCCTGCGCTACAGCGGCGCCTCCATGGGCTACCAGGTCGCCGGGATCTTCGGGGGCGCCCTCGCCCCGATCGTCGCGCTGTGGCTGTTCGACCGGTTCGGCGGCACCCTCGCCATCTCGCTCTACGTCGTCGCCGCGCTCGCCGTCACCGCGGTGGGCCTGGCCATGGCTCCCGGGACGCGTGACGACGACCTCCCCGGCACCCCCGCCGGAGACATCGCCGGAAGCGCCCGTGACGGCGACGGCGACCTGGGAACGCGCACGGGGACCGCTTCCCGGGACGCCTGAGCCCCTCCGCGGCCACCGGCCCTCCCCGGTCGGCCGCGGTTTCCCCGAAGTCCAGAACAACCCGGTTTTTCGGACATCTCACCGAACTCACCGGCCCATTGGCTCGTCAAAGTCCGTTGGAGCACGTGAGGAACCGCCAGAGCCCGCCACGAAGGGAAACCGGGCGGGCCGGTGGGCCGGGGACGGCCATCCCCGGCCCACCGGCCTCCGGTGTCCCCCGCCCCCCCAAGGAGGATCGACATGCCCATCGGAAAGAGCGTCGCCGCCGTGGTCTTCGCGGTCATCGCGGTGATCGTCCTGATCAGCGTCGGAGGCGGCTTCGAACGCACCGAACCGGGCCAGGTGGCCGTCGTCAGGGACGGCGGCCCGCTGGACGACTCCGGGATCCGACAGGTCATCCCGCCCGACTCCGGACTCACCTGGGTCGGCCTGTGGTCGTCGGTGCACTCCTATCCCTCCCAGCAGCGGATCTACACCATCACCACCGACGCCAAGCGGGCCAGCGCCAGCGGCGTGGACGAGGTGACCGTGCCGAGCTCCGACGGGGTGAACCTCGGCATCGAGGGCACGCTCTACTTCACGCTCAACCTCGACCAGGAGACGCTCAAGCGTTTCGACGACAGGTACGGCACCCGCACCTACCTGGGCCAGGACGGCGAGTCCCGCTACGCGTGGGACGGGGACGAGGGATGGAACGCGTTCTTCATCCAGTCCGTGCGGCCGGTGATCTACAACGCCCTGCGCAGCCAGATCGGCGCCGCCCGATGCGCCGAGTTGCTCTCCTCCTGCTCGCTGGTGCAGACGACCTCCGACAAGAAGACCACCCCCGCCACCCCCGCCGTCATCGACAGCAACGCCTCCATCACCCGCGCCCAGAACGGCATCAACCAGCTCCTGGAGCGCGACCTGGAGCAGCTGCTCGGCGGCCGTTTCTTCACCGGCCTGCGGTTCACGCTGGTCCGGGTGACGCTGCCGCCCGAGATCCAGGCCGCGGTGAACAAGACCCAGGTCGCCCAGGCGGGGATCGCCGAGGCCGCGGCGAGGGCCTCGCAGGCCGACGTCGAGGCCGAGGCGAAGATCAGGCAGGCCGAGGCGGACGCGAAGGCGTCGGTCGCGCTGGCCAAGGGTGAGGCCGAGGCGAACAGGGAGCTCCAGGAGAGCTACCGGAAGTGCCGTGCCTGCGTCGAGATCGACAAGCTGAACGCCCTCCCCGACGGCATCACCGTCTACGCTCCGGGCAACTCCGACCTCGTCGTCCCGGCGAAGTGAACCCGGCCCCGCGCGCACCCGGGGCCGGACGTACGCGGAGCCGGTACCCCCGTTCGGGCCCGTGCGCAGGTGAAGCCGTGCCCGCCTGAGTCGGGGCACAGGAGTACAGGATCACAGGGCCTGGGCACGCACGGAGCCGTGCGTATAAGATCACTAAAATGATGGTATGTCCGCTTACCGGAAAGATCTCTAGCCGTGGGACCTCCGAGACGTTAGCGTCTGCGCATGCGCCACGTTGAGATCTCGGGCAAGAGACTCCGGCTCAGGGAAATCACCATCGACGACGTGGACGCCCTGCATGCCGTATACGGTGACCCGACGGCCACCGAGCACCTGCCGTTCGACCCCCGCACGCGCGAGGAGGTCGAAGAAACGATCATCGAGGCGATCAAGTGCTCGGAGGTCGAGCCTCGGCGTCTCTACGTGCTGGCGGTGACCGACCTCGACAACGGCGAGGCCTTCGGTGTCGCCCGGCTGCACATCGAGGCCGACCACCCGCACAGCGCGGAGATCGGCCTCGGGCTCCGCCCCGACCACTGGGGCCGGGGCATCGGCACCGACCTGATCCGGCTGATCCTGACGTTCGGCTTCCGCGACCTGCGCCTGCACCGCATCTGGGGTGCCCGCTCCCCCGCCAACACCGCCGCCCAGCTGGCGATGCTGGTCGCCGGGATGGTCGAGGAGGGCAGGATCAGGCACCACGTACGGGCTCGCGGGGCCTGGCGCGACTCCATCGTGCACTCGGCGCTGGAAGACGAGTGGGAGGGCCACCGTGACGTCTGATCCGACAGGTCTCCCCGTCGCGAACCACCCGCGCACCGGCCACGACCCGACCGCGCATCAGCCGCGAACCAGCCGTGACCCGGACGCGTACCGGCCGTGACCCGACCGCACACCGGCCGCGAACCAGCCACGTACCGGCCCTGATCCGGCCGCGTACCAGTCGTGAACCAGCCCTCGGAGGCCGGGACCCCCACCTCCGAGGCTCCCCTTTTCAGAATGTTGTGACGGAAATGCTGCCGTTTCCGGTCACGGGAAGTGTCAAATGGCCCTAGAGTCCGCGCATGTGAGCGAGAGTCCCATCCTCCCCGTACGAGGGCGCCCGGTGCGGCCCTCCGGAAGGCACCGCAGGCCGGTGCCCTCCCAGCTCCCGCCCGAGGCACCAGCGCTGGTGCTGGCCGCGCTCGGCGACGCCTCCGGCACCGCCGCGGAGCTCGCGGCCCTCATCCGGGGGGACAATCCACAGATCCAGGTCCGTCTGGCCGCGCTCGGCGAGGACGGCAAGGAGCTGACCTCCGAGCTGGAGGCGGCGGCCAGGGAGCGTCCCGAGGACGCCACGGCCGCCATCGTGGTGCCGCTGCTGACCGGCCCGCACCCGGTCGCCGACCGGCTGATCGCCGCGGCGGTCGCCGCCGGCAAGGTCTCGGTGACGGTCACCGACCCCCTGGGGCCGCACCCGCTGCTCGCCGAGGCCCTGCACATCCGCCTGTCGGAGAGAAGCCTGGCGCGGGCCGACCGGATGCGGCTGCTCAACGTCTCCAGCCCGGTCGACGCGGTCATTCTCGCCACCGTCGGCGGCGAGGCCGCGGCGGCGGAGGCACAGCCGACGGCGGTGCTGCTGGCCTCGCGGCTCACCCTGCCCGTCCTGGTCGCCTCCCTCGACAGCGCGCCCGCCGTGGCCGACGCGGCCGGGCGGCTTCGCGACATCGGCGCCCAGCGCATCGCCCTGTCCCCCTGCGTCCTGGGCCCGGAGGCGCCCCCCGGGCTCGCGAGCGCGGCGGCCGAGGAGATCGGGGCCGAGTGCGCCGACGTTCTCGGCGCGCACGATCTGATCGCGGACCTGGCCGCCCGCGCCTACGGGAGCATCCTGTCGGCGGATTGATCGACTCAGGGTGACGAGTCCCCTCTGACGGGTAATGACCTGCGTAATTGTCAGAGGGGATAGATCATGCTGTTCGGAAAAGAGCACGTCGCGAGATACCGGGCGACCGACGGCGCCGAGGGACACGAGTGGCAGGGCACCACCGCCCTGCTCCTCACCACCACCGGCCGCAGGTCCGGCGAGCCGCGGACCACCCCGCTCATCTACCAGCGCCACGGCGACGACCTTCTCGTCGTGGCCTCCAAGGGAGGCTCCGACGAGCCGCCGCTGTGGTATCTCAACCTCCAGGAGAACCCCGAGGTCGAGGTGCAGGTGCTGGGCGACCGGTTCAGGGCCAGGGCCCGCACCGCCACGCCCGAGGAGAAGCCGGAGCTGTGGTCGATCATGACCGCGGCCTGGCCCGCCTACGACGAGTACACCCAGAAGACCAGCCGGGAGATCCCCGTGATCGTGCTGGAGCCCGTCACGTCGTGACCGGTGCCACGCGTCAGGCCGGACTCCGTACGCGGGCCCGGACCGGGGTGAGGGCCGGTCAGGGCTCCAGCCAGACGTAGCCCGCGAACCTGCCGGTCGTGCCCTCCCTGCGGTGGGAGAACAGGTCGGCGCTCTCGATGGTGCAGCGGGTGTCGTGGGTGATCTCCCCGACGCCCGCCTTGCCGAGCTGCGAGGTGATCGCGGCCCGCAGGTCGAGGGCCGGGGTGTCCTGGCGGGTGATCGACCACGCCTCGGGAAGCATCACCGCGACCTCGTCGCGCATCCCGGCCGGGACCTCGTAGCAGGTGCCGCAGGCCATCGGGCCGATCAGGGCGGTCATCCTCGCCGGGTCCGCGCCGCGCCGGGCCATCTCCTCGACCAGGGCCGTGACCACACCGGACATGGTGCCGACCCGGCCCGAGTGCGCGGCGCCGACGAGCCCGGCCTCCGGCTCGGCCAGCAGGACGGGCGCGCAGTCGGCGCAGAGCGCGGCCAGGCCGAGGCCGGGCACGTCGGTGCAGACCCCGTCCAGCGGCGGCGGGTCGTCGCCGAACGGCTCCCTGACGTAACGGACGTCGGCGCTGTGGACCTGCCGCATGAACACGACCCGCTCCAGGCCGAACTCGGCGGCCGTCCCGGCCCTGTTCGCCGCGACCGCGTCCGGCTCGTCGCCGCACATGCCTCCGAGGTTGCGGCTGTCGTACGGTCCGGCGCTGACGCCGCCATGACGATCGGTGATCCTCATCTGAAAGTTCACGGGCCGACCTTACCCGCCCAGGAACCCGGTCCCCGGGACGTTCGTTTCACAAAGACACAGATCCCCCAAGAGATTGCGAGCGTCATGGCTCAGGTTGTGTACGACCGCAAGGAGCAGTACCAGCAGATCGAGAGCGGCCTCATGCCCGGCGAGCAGATCATCGCCGTCTACGACGCCATCGGCGCGGGCACCGGTTTCCTGGGACTCACCGACCGGCGGGTGATCGTGCAGGACAAGTCGTTCGTCGGCAAGAAGATCGCGATCACGAGCATCCCCTACGGCAAGGTCTCCGCGGTGAGCGTGGTGAGCAACAAGTCGATCGCGGGCTCGTTCTTCTCCTCGGGCGCCATCGCCATCCACGTGGGCACCCACACCTACGAGGTGGAGTTCCGGGGCGACAACAAGGCGCATCACGTGCACAACGTGATCCTGCACTTCATCACCGCCTAGGAACTCCCCCTCGCGGAAGCGGAAACCGTCAGGAGACCGGCGTCTTCTCGCGGGCGACCTTCCGGTAGAGCTCCATCGTCCGCTCGGCGATGCGTTCCCAGGAGAAGTGCTCCACCGCGCGGATCCGTCCGGCCTCCCCCATCCTGGTGGCGAGGGCGGGGTCGGCCAGCAGCCGGTTGACCCGCTCGGCGAGGGCGGCGGCGAAGGCGTCGGGGTCGTGCGGGGTGCCGTCGGCGGCCTGGTCGATCGGGACCAGCAGGCCGGTCGCCCCGTCGGCCACGACCTCGGGGATGCCGCCGGTGGCGGTGGCCACGACGGCGGTCTCGCAGGCCATCGCCTCCAGGTTGACGATGCCCATCGGCTCGTAGACGGAGGGGCAGACGAACACGGTCGCGTGGGTGAGGATCTGGATCACCTCGGGGCGGGGAAGCATCTCCGAGATCCAGACGACGCCCTCGCGGTCGAGCCCGCGTACGAGCGCGGTCACCTCGGCGGCGATCTCGGGCGTGTCGGGCGCGCCCGCGCAGAGCACCAGCTGGGCGTCGGGGTGGAAGTCGCGCGCCGCGTGGAGCAGGTGGACGAGGCCCTTCTGCCGGGTGATGCGGCCCACGAAGACGACGTACGGCCTGCTCGGGTCGATGCCGTGCCGCTCCAGGACGTCGGTGCCCCGGTCGGGGGCGTACTCGCCGGTGTCGATCCCGTTGTGGATCACCGTGACCCTCTCCGGCGGGATCTCCGGGTAGCTCGCCAGCACGTCGCGGCGCATTCCCTCGGAGACCGCGATGATCGCGTCGGCGGTGGCCAGCGCGCCGCGCTCGGCCCACGATGACAGCGTGTAACCGCCGCCCAGCTGCTCGGCCTTCCACGGCCGCAGCGGTTCCAGGCTGTGCGTGGTCACCACGTGGGGCGTCCCGTACAGCATCTTGGCGACGTGACCCGCGAAGTTGGCGTACCAGGTGTGGCTGTGGACCAGGTCGGCGCCCTCGCACCCGGCCGCCATCTCCAGGTCGACGCCGAGCACCTGCAGCGCGGCGTTGGCCGTCTCCAGGCCCCCGGGCACCCGGTAGGCCGCGACGCCCTCCTCCGGCCGTGACGCTCCGAAGCAGCGGACCCGGGTGTCGGCGAGCCTGCGCAACTCCCGGGCGAGGTATTCGACGTGAACTCCCGCCCCTCCGTAGACGTCGGGGGGATATTCACGGGTCAGTAGATCCACTCGCATGCGCTCAGCCTAGTGTTTCATCCCTGTTCATCAGGTTAGGGTCCATCTATGAGAGTCCTCGCGATCGTGCTCGCCGGTGGAGAAGGTAAGAGGCTCATGCCTCTGACAGCTGATCGAGCGAAGCCTGCGGTGCCTTTCGGGGGGATATACCGGCTCGTCGACTTCGTACTGTCCAATCTCGCCAACGGTCACTACCTCCAGATCGTCGTGCTGACGCAGTACAAGAACCACAGTCTCGACCGGCACATCTCCCGGACATGGCGCCTGTCGGCGATGCTCGGCAACTACGTCACGCCGGTCCCGGCCCAGCAGCGCCTCGGCCCCCACTGGTTCTCCGGCTCCGCCGACGCGCTGTTCCAGAACCTGAACCTCATCTACGACGAGATGCCCGACCACGTCATCGTGTTCGGCGCCGACCACATCTACCGCATGGACCCTCGGCAGATGGTGCAGCAGCACATCGAGAGCGGGGCCGAGGTGACCGTGGCCGCGATCCGGCAGCCGCTCTCGCTGGCCGACCAGTTCGGGGTCATCGAGACCGACCCGGCCGGGCGCAAGATCACGGCCTTCCGGGAGAAGCCGAAGGACGCGGTGGGCCTGCCCGACGCGCCCGACCAGGTCTACGCGTCGATGGGCAACTACGTCTTCAAGACCCAGTCGATGATCGACGCGCTCCGGGAGGACGCGCTCGACCCGACCAGCAAGCACGACCTGGGCGGCAACATCATCCCGATGATGGTGAAGTCGGGCAGCGCGGAGGTCTACGACTTCGCCGACAACATGGTGCCCGGCTCCACCGAGCGCGACCGGGGCTACTGGAGGGACGTCGGGACGCTCGACGCCTACTACGAGGCCCACATGGACCTCATCTCGGCGCACCCGGTCTTCAACCTCTACAACAGCCGGTGGCCCATCTACACCGGCCACGACCCGCTTCCCCCGGCCAAGTTCGTGCACAACGACGGCGACCGGGTGGGCAGGGCGATCGACTCCCTGGTCTCCGCGGGCGCGATCGTCTCCGGCGGGCTGGCGGAGCGCTCCATCCTCTCCCCCGGCGTGGTGCTGCACTCCCACTCCCAGGTCGAGGACTCGGTCCTGATGGGCAACGTGAAGGTGGGCCGAGGCGCCATCGTCCGCAAGGCCATCATCGACAAGAACGTGATCATCCCGGACGGCGCCAGGATCGGCTTCGACCTGGAGTACGACCGCAGCCGCTTCGCGGTGACCAGCGGCGGCATCGTCGTCATCGGCAAGAACGAGATCGTCGAACGCTGACCCGGCCCCGCGTGGCCGGACGCCACCCGGGCCCCGCGTCGTCGGGCACCGTCCCGGAGCCCCGGCCCGCCGCCGGTTCCCGATCCGCTTCACCGCTGGTTCCCGGCCCCGCCCTCCAGGCTGGGCCGGTCCGGGGCACCGCGGGGGTCGTCCGAGATCCCGAAGCGCGCGGAACGGACGCGCGGGCCCGTCGCCTCAGACCGGATCCGGCTGGTCGCCGTCCCGCACGGCGGAGCCGTCCCGGTCACCGGGGTCCCCGCCCAGGCCGCGCGACATCAGGCCCGCGCCCATCAGCCCGGTGAGCGTCCCGGGGACGGTCGCGGACGGGGGCGGGGTCTCGACCCGGAAGCGGGGCAGCGCCTCGGGATACTTCTCGCGGACGAAGGCCACCATGTGCTCGCGGATGTCGCACTTGAGATCCCAGGCGCTGGCGGAGTCGGCGGCGCTCATCAGGGCGCGCAGCTCCAGCAGCCCGTTGGGAAGGGTGTCGGTGACCTGGAGGGTCCAGTCCTTCTGGTCCCAGAGCGGGTGCTCGCGCAGCGCCCGGTAGAGCTCGGCGCGCAGCTCATCCACCGGTACCGACCAGTCGACCCGGAACATCACGTGGCCGATCACCCGGCTGCTGTGCCGGGTCCAGTTCTCGAACGGGTTGGCCGTGAAGTAGGAGACCGGCAGGACGAGCCGTCGCTCGTCCCACAGCCGCAGCACCACGTAGGTGAGGCTGAGCTCCTCGATCCGGCCCCACTCCCCCTTCACCACGACGACGTCGTCCAGGCGCAGCGCGTCGCTGAAGGCCAGCTGGAGCCCGGCGAGCATGTTGCCCAGGGTCGACTGGGCGGCGATACCGACGACGACACCGGCGATCCCGGCCGAGGCGAGCAGCCCGGCTCCGAGCGCGCGCACCTGCGGGAAGGTGAAGAGCATCGCGCCCAGCGCCACCACGATGATCACCGCCGAGGCGACCCGGCGGACCAGGGTGATCTGGGTGCGGATGCGGCGGGCCCTGCGGTTGCCCTCGCCCTCGACGGTGATCAGACGTTCCAGGACCACGTCGGTGACCGCGTAGGCGGCCTGGATGACGAGCCAGGTGGCGCACCCGATCATCGCCAGGCTGAGACCGCGATCGATCATCTGGCCGACCGAGGCCGTCGCCATGGCCGGCTCGTAGATGGTGTGGGCCGTCGCCACGGCGGCCGTGGCGAACCCCGGCCAGGTGCAGCGGCGCACGAGCGGACCGGCGAGAACCCATTTCTCGCCGATCAGTCGTGAGCGCAGCACCCTTCGCACCACCTCCACCGCCACGACGGCGGCCACCACGGAAACAATCATCGTGATCCAGCTGGACACTGAAGGCGTCCCCCTCGACGTCTTTCATCCTCGTCGTTCTCTTGCCTGGATCACCAGCTAATCAGAAGGATTCGTCGAATGTGACATTCCCTTCGACGGCTATCTGGTAGGCCGAAACCCGCCGTTCGAAGAAGTTGGCCAGCTCCTGCACGTCCTGCAACTCCATGAAGGCGAACGGGTTGGCCGTGCCGTACCGGACGGGCATCCCGAGCCTGACCAGGCGCTGGTCGGCCACGTACTCCAGGTATTGGCGCATCTGGTCCACGCTCATCCCGAGCAGGCCGTCGCCGCACAGGTCGGCCGCGAAGGCCAGCTCGGCCGCGACCGCCTCCTCGATCATCCGGGTGACCTGCTCGGTGAGCTTGTCGTCGAACAGGTCCGGCTCCTCGGCCCGTACGGTCTCCACGACGCCGAAGGCGAACTCCATGTGCATGGACTCGTCGCGGAACACCCAGTTCGTCCCGGTGGCCAGGCCGCCGAGCAGACCCCGGGACCGGAACCAGTAGACGTAGGCGAAGGCCCCGTAGAAGAACAGCCCCTCGATGCACGCCGCGAAGCAGATCAGGTTGAGCAGGAACGCCCGCCGGTCCTCCCGCGTCTCCAGCCGGGTCAGCCCGCCGAGCGAGTCGATCCAGCGGAAGCAGAACTCCGCCTTGTCCCGGATCGAGGGGATGTGCTCGACAGCGGCGAAGGCCTTGACCCGCTCGTCCGGGTCGGGCAGGTAGGTGTCCAGCAGGGTCAGGTAGAACTGGACGTGCACCGCCTCCTCGAACAGCTGCCTGCTGAGATACAGGCGCGCCTCGGGGGCGTTGAGGTGCTGGTAGAGGTTGAGGACGAGGTTGTTGGCCACGATCGAGTCGCCGGTGGCGAAGAACGCCACGAGGCGGTTGATCAGGTGGCGCTCCTCGGGCGTCATCCTCGCCAGGTCCGCCAGGTCGGAGGTGAGGTCCACCTCCTCGACGGTCCAGGTGTTGCGGATCGCGGCCCGGTAGCGTTCGTAGAACTCGGGGTAGCGCATCGGCCGCAGGGTGAGGTCCATGCCGGGGTCGAGCAACATCGGGAAATGCCTTTCTGGGTGGTCACGGCGGGGCTTCCGAGGGACTGGGACGGCTACTGGCAGGCGTCGCAGTACTCGGGGTTCTCCAGGGAGCAGGCGACGGCCTCGGGGTCGAGGACGGCCCGCTCCACCGGCGCCGCCACGGTGGCCTGCGCGATCCGGGTGGCCGGGCGCGAGCGCAGGTAGTAGGTGGTCTTGAGGCCCGACTTCCAGGCGTAGGCGTACATCGAGGAGAGCTTGCCGATGGTCGGCGTGGCCATGAAGAGGTTCAGCGACTGCGACTGGTCGATGTACGGGGTGCGCGCGGCGGCCAGGTCGATGAGTGCCTTCTGCGGCAGCTCCCAGGCGGTCCGGTAGAGCGTCCTCAGGTCGGCGGGGATCTCGGGGATGTCCTGCACGGAGCCGTCGGCGCGCTTGATCGCGTCGCGGATCTGCGCGGTCCACAGGCCACGGGCCTGGAGGTCGCGGACGAGATAGCGGTTGACCTGGAGGAACTCCCCCGAGAGGGTCTCGCGCTTGAAGACGTTGGAGACCTGCGGCTCGATGCACTCGTAGCAGCCCGCGATGGAGGCGATCGTGGCCGTCGGCGCGATCGCGATCATCAGCGAGTTGCGCAGGCCGGTCCCGGCGATCCGCTCCCTGAGCTCCGCCCACTCCGCCGACCCCGCCGCCCCGTAGTGGTCGGGGTGCAGCACCCCGGCGGCGGCCCTCGTCTCCTCGTACGAGGGATGGCGGCCCCGCTCCACGGCCAGGTCGGAGGAGGTCCGGTAGGCGGCGAGCGCGATCTCCTCGGAGATCCTGGTGGACAGCTCCAGGGCGCGCGGCGAGTCGAACGGCAGCCGCAGCGTGAACAGCACGTCGGCCAGGCCCATCACGCCGAGCCCGATCGGGCGCCACCTGCGGTTGGCGGCCTCCGCCTCGGGGGTCGGGTAGAAGCCCAGGTCGATGGTGCGGTCGAGGAAGCGCACGGCGGTGCGGACGGTCGCGCGCAGCCGTGCCCAGTCGACCCCGTCCCCGGCCTCCGCCGACAGATGGGCGGCGAGGTTGATCGAGCCGAGGTTGCAGACGGCGGTCTCCGCGTCGCCGGTGACCTCCAGGATCTCGGTGCAGAGGTTGGACAGGTGGATGACGTTCTCCGGCCTGGCCGTCTGGTTGGAGGTCCGGTTCGCCGCGTCCTTGAAGGTCATCCAGCCGTTGCCGGTCTGGGCGAGCGTGCGCATCATCCGCCCGTACAGGGTGCGGGCCGGGATCTGCCGGGTGAAGCGGCCCTCGGCCTCGGCGGCCCGGTAGGCGTCGTCGAACGCGGCGCCGTACAGGTCGGTGAGGTGCGGGACCTCCTTGGGGTCGAACAGCGACCAGACGCCGTCGGCCTCGACCCGGCGCATGAACTCGTCGGGGATCCAGTTGGCCAGGTTCAGGTTGTGCGTGCGGCGGGCCTCCTCGCCGGTGTTGTCGCGCAGTTCCAGGAACTCCTCGACGTCGGCGTGCCAGGGCTCCAGGTAGACGCAGGCCGCGCCCTTGCGGCGGCCTCCCTGGTTGACCGCGGCGACGCTGGAGTCGAGCGTGCGCAGCCAGGGCACGATGCCGTTGGAGTGGCCGTTGGTGCCCCGGATCAGCGAGCCCCGCGAGCGGACCCTGGTCCAGGCGATCCCGATGCCCCCCGCGTACTTCGACAGCCGCGCGACCTGCCCGTAGCGCTCGTAGATGGACTCCAGTTCGTCGCGGGGCGAGTCGAGCAGGAAGCACGAGGAGAGCTGGGGCCTGCGGGAGCCGGAGTTGAACAGCGTGGGCGAGCTGGGCAGGTAGGACAGGGTGGCCATCAGCGCGTACAGCTCGGCGGCCTCCTCGACGGTCTCGGACAGGCCGCAGGCCACCCGGAGGAAGAAGTGCTGCGGGCGCTCCAGGACCTTGCGGGTTCGCGGGTGGCGCAGCAGGTAGCGGTCGTAGACGGTACGCAGCCCGAAGTACTCGAACCTGGCGTCGGCCTCCGGGTCGACGAGCGCGTCCAGGACCCCGGCGTGGGCGGCCACGAACTCCGCGAGCCCGTCCTGGATCAGCCCCGCCTCGTGGGTCGCGGCGACGGACTCGGAGAAGCGGCGGACGCCGTGCTCGGCGGCCTCGTCGGCGATCAGCTCGGCCAGCATCGCGGCGGCGACCCTGGAGTTCTCCGGATCGGTGATCACCCGGGCGGCCGCCTCGTCGATGGCCAGCCTGCGATCGTCCGCCGCGCTCCCGGTGTTTCCGGTGCTCCCGGTGCCCATCGTGGCCGCCGCCGCGTTCCCGGTGTTCCCGGTGTTCCCGGTGGTTCCGGCGCTCCCCGTGGTGGTCTCCGCCAATGCCTGTGTCACGTAGTGCCCCTCGCTCGCTCGAACTTCCCCGTACGGCTCCGCCGGAGGGGCACGCGTCCGCGAGCGATCCCGGGCACGCCGGATCGCCTCGTTCCGCGGGCCCTCCCACGAGGCCCTGGACAGTCACGTCACCGGCAGGTCTTCGGACTCACGGGCGCACCGCACATGCCTACCGGCCGTCGCTTCCCAGGCATGGTTCGCCCAGTGCTTGACTGACGGCTTTCGTTCCCGTTCACCGCTGCGGGGCAGTCACCGGAATCTCACCGGGTTCCCTCTTGCCTCGCCCCTCGCGGGGCGAACCAGCAACGAGCAGGATCCTACATCTAGGGGCGTCTGACGCAACTACCCCAACAGGTTGTGTCGGAGGACTTCAACAGCCCGAGCTCGTGGAGGACACCGCGGGTGCGTGCCGTCTCGGTGAAGAGCCACTGGCGAAACTCGTCGCCACTGAGATAGACCCGGCTCCAGCCGTGGGCAGCGCACAGGGAACGCCAGCGCGGCGCGGCGTCGATCCTGTCACACAGGTCGATCGCGGCGTCCCGGTCCCCCGGACTCATGTCCTTGGGGCCCAGCAGGCCGCACCAGTCGCTGTACTCCAGCCGGACGTCGACCTCCATGAGCGTCGGCGCGTCGATCCCGTCGATCCGGCCGCCGGAGGAGACCACCAGGGGCCGCAGACGGCCCGCCCTGATTTCAGGCCGCAGGGCGCGCGCCGATCCCAGCAGGGCCGCCACCCGGCCGACCTGGAGCGCCTCGGCGGCATCCTCGGGGGCGAGGTATCCGGCGTACTCCAGCAGCCGGGTGTCCACCCCGAGGCACTTGCCGATCATCCCGTAGAGCACGTGGTCGGAGCCGCCCTCCGCCCCGCCGCCGACCGTCAGCCCCGCCGGGTTCCCGCGCAGCCGCGCGGCGAAGTCCTCGAAGGTACGCAGGCGGGAGTCGGAGGGGACGACCAGGACCGCCCAGTCGCCGACCAGGCGGGCGATGGGGGTGGCGGCGTTCACCACGGCGGTGGTGTTGGCGATCTCCGCGGCGGCCACCATCGGCATCGCGGTGACGAGCAGCCTGCCTTCGCGCGCGAAGGGGCCGTGGAAGGCGCCGAACGCGTCGCGCGGGGCGGAGCCCAGGGCACCCCGCCGCTCGACGGCCATGGCGGTACGCGCCAGTCCCGACTGGACCAGGACGGTCGCCAGCCTGCCCGCGATCCCGTCCCAGCCGTGGCCGTCGGCGGTCGGTTCGAGGATGAACAGGCGCTTCACCGCCGGACCGGCACCGCCGCCCGCGTCACACCCCGCGGCGACCAGGACCCCCGCCGCCAGTGCGAAAAACCCCCTGCGGCGCATAAGCGCCCCTTCCCCCAGGAAACCCTCACACCAAAGGTTACTTCTTACTCACTTTCTGTGACGAAGCGGGGGTATGTGGAAATGTCGCCCGCACTCGGACATGAGTCATCGGACCGCGCGGGAGCCCGAAGAGCCCCCCGGTGCCCACAGCGCCCCCGGCAGGCCGGAGCGAGGCCGGGGCACCGGGGGCGCGGGGGCGAGAGGCAGGGGCTGAGGGTCAGGAGCTGCGGGGCCTCACTCCACCGTGACGCTCTTGGCCAGGTTCCTGGGCTTGTCGACGTCCCGTTCCAGCGCCACGGCGGCGTGGTAGGCGAAGAGCTGGAGCGGGATCGAGAGCAGGATCGGGTCCAGCTCGGTCTCGTTCTTGGGCACCACGACGCAGTCGTCGGCCAGCTTGGGGTCCGTCGTGCGGTGGCCCACCATGAGCACCCGGCCACCCCGGGCACGGATCTCGCCCAGCGTGGTGAGATTCTTGTCCAGCAGCTCGTCGTCGGGGACGATCGCCACCGTCGGCATGTCCGGGCCGATCAGCGCCAGCGGCCCGTGCTTGAGCTCGCTCGCCGGGTACGCCTCGGCGTGCACGTACGAGATCTCCTTGAGCTTCTGCGCGCCCTCGCGGGCCACCGGATAGCCCCTGACCCGGCCCACGAACATCATGCTCGGCGACTCGGCGTACTTGCCCGCCAGCTCCCTGATCTGCGGCTCCAGCGCCAGGATCTCCTTGATCTGGTCCGGCAGCCTGCGCAGGCCGTCGCAGATCCTGCGGCCGTCGGCGGGAGACAGGTCACGCACCCGGCCCAGGTGCAGCGCGAGCAGCGCGAAGGCCACGGCGGTCGAGGTGAACGCCTTGGTGCTCGCCACCGAGACCTCGGGGCCCGCGTGCAGGTAGACGCCGCCGTCGCACTCGCGGGCGATCGCGCTGCCCACGGTGTTGACGATGCCGAGCACCCTGCCGCCCTTGCGCTTGAGCTCCTGGACGGCGGCGAGGGTGTCGTAGGTCTCCCCCGACTGGCTGATCGCCACGTAGAGGGTGTCGGCCTCCACCACCGGGCTGCGGTAGCGGAACTCGCTCGCCGGTTCCGCGTCGGCCGGGATGCGCGCCAGCTCCTCGATGAGCTGCGCGCCGATCTGGCCCGAGTAGTACGCGGAACCACAGCCGATGATCTTCACCCGGCGGAACGAGCGGGTCTCCCGCGCGTCCATGTTGAGACCGCCCAGGTGGGCGATGTGGAAGCGGTCGTCCAGTCGCCCGCGCAGCGTCCTGGCCACCGTGTCGGGCTGCTCGGAGATCTCCTTGAGCAGGTAGTGCTCGTAGCCGCCGGTGTCGTAGTGCCCGGCCTCCCAGTCGACGGTCAGCGTCTCCTTGGCCGTCTCCCGCGCGTCGCTGGCGAAGGTGTTGAACCCGTCGGCTCGCAGCACGGCGATCTCGCCGTCCTCCAGGTGGACCACCTGGCGGGTGTAGCGGACCAGCGCGGCGACGTCGGACGCGGCGAACATCTCCTTCTCGCCGATGCCCAGCACGATGGGGCTGCCGTTGCGCGCCACGACCACCTCGCCGGGACGCTCGGAGTCGATCACCGCGATCCCGTAGGTGCCGACGACCCGCTTGAGCGCGGTCCTGACGGCCTCCTCCAGCGAGTCGGCCTCCTTGACCGTACGGGCGATCAGGTGTGACAGCACCTCGGTGTCGGTCTCCGACAGGAAGATCGCGCCGTCGGCCTCCAGCTTGGCGCGCAGCTCGTCGGCGTTCTCGATGATGCCGTTGTGCACGACGGCGATGCGCTCGTCACCGGACAGGTGCGGGTGGGCGTTGATGTCGCTGGGCGCGCCGTGGGTGGCCCAGCGGGTGTGGCCGATGCCCAGGCCGCCCTTGAACCGCGCGGGCACGACCGCCGCCAGGTCGGCCACCCGGCCCTTGACCTTGCGCATCCTGAGGCCCTTGTTGGAGACGACCACACCGGCCGAGTCGTAGCCCCGGTACTCAAGACGCTGCAGGCCCTCCAGCAGGATGGGTGCCGCGTCCTTGGGCCCTACATAGGCCACGATTCCGCACATGTAGCCACTCCTTATCCATAAATGATCGAGGTGCCGTCGTCTGTTACCCGTAGACGATCCGGCGAAGCTGTCGCAGGGAGAGTTCGGGTGCCGCGACACGGCGTACCGCCAGTTCGGCGGCGATCCTGGGGAAGATCTCGTCGTTGACCAGCCCCCTGGCCTTGAGCTCCGTGTGGCGCCGCCGGACGAACTCGTCGACGGGCTCGGAGAAGTAGGCCAGCACGTCCGCGACGACCCGTGCCGCCTCGCCGGGACCGAGCGCGCTCGTCCGGGTCAGGTGGGTGATCAGATCCTCATGCGGATTCCGCGCCGTGGACACAGAGCAGGACCATACGCATCCAGGAGAGAACACACCAAGTTTCCTGCCCGATTTCGGGCAGAGAATCTCTTCAACATCTCAACCCCGCCGCAATGCGCGACAGTCGGTAATCTCTGATAACTCTAGGTAGTTACCAGAGGGGGAGGAACCGCTATGCGCCGCCTGCCGGGGATCACCGTCGTCGCCGCTCTCGCCGTCCTGGCCTCGGTCGTCCCGGCGGAGGCGGCCCGTCCCGGGGATCGCCCGGCGCGGCTCCGGACGCCCCCGGCCCTCTCCGGGACCACGGCACCACCCGGTACGGTGACGGGGCCGCGGTCCGGCAGGCAGGCCGCCTTCACCGAGGCGGCACGGGCGTACGGGGTGCCGGAGAGCGTGCTGCTCGCGGTCTCCTACCTGGAATCCCGCTGGGAGGGCCACGACGGGCTGCCCAGCGTCTCCGCCGGATACGGCCCGATGCACCTGGTCGACGGCCGGGCCGAACCCGGACGGCCCCACGGCGCCGGGGAGGATCCACGCGGCGACGAGACCCGGCCTCGCGTGATCGCCCTCCCGCCCATGGCGGCGGACCCGCCGGAGGACACCCTGCGACGGGCCTCGGAGCTGACCGGCCTGTCCCCCGTCCGGCTGCGCGAGGACACCTCCGCCAACATCATGGGCGGCGCCGCGCTGCTCGCCGACCACCGGCGCCGCACCGGCGGAGGCCCCCTCGACGACCCGGCGAGCTGGTACGACGCCGTGGCCCGCTACCCCGGCACCTGGGAGAGGGGCGCGGCGGGGAAGGAGGCGTCGCTGTCCTTCGCCGACGAGGTCTACGCGACGATGAGGACCGGCGCCTCCCGGGTGACCGACGACGGCGAGCGGGTCACCCTCCCCGCCACACCGGACGTGCCCAAACCCTCCGGGCCGTCCGAGTCGTCCGGACGCTCAGACCCCCATGGCCCCTCGGGCCCGTCCGGGCGCCCGGAACCCTCTGGATCCTCGGGCCCGTCCGGGCCGTCCGAGGCGTCCGGGCCGCGGGGACCGCTCCCCCTGGAACGGCGCGCCTCGCCCTCCGAACCACCCCTCGCGGCACCCACCCCCACCCCGGTGCCCGCGCCCGCTCCCACGCCCACCCCCGCCAAGAAGATCCCCATGATGCGCGCCAAGCGACCCGCCCCCGCGCCGGGACCCGACTGCCCGAAGAGCGTCTCCTGCGAGTGGCTCCCCGCCGCGTACAAGCGACTCCCGGGCGGCGGGTACGGCAACCACGACCGCTCCGACGGCCCCCGGGAGATCGACTACATCGTGATCCACGACGGGGAGACGAGCTACGACGCCATGACCCGCCTGGTCAAAAATCCCGCCTATCTGAGCTGGCACTTCACCCTCCGCTCCGCCGACGGCCACATCGCCCAGCACCTGCGGGCCAGGGACATCGGCTGGCACGCGGGAAACTGGTACGTCAACTCCCGCTCCATCGGCCTGGAGCACGAGGGCTACCTGGCCAGGGGCGGCGCCTGGTTCACCGAGGCGATGTACCTGGCCTCGGCCAGGCTGGTCCGCCACCTCGCGGCCAAGTACGACATCCCCCTCGACCGGGCGCACATCCTGGGACACGACAACGTGCCGGGCACCACCCCGGAGACCGTGGGCGGCATGCACGAGGATCCCGGCCCCTACTGGGACTGGGCCCACTACTTCGAACTGCTCGGCAGGCCGCTGCGCCCCTCGGGCGGCGACGCCGCGCTCTCGGTGCTGATCAGGCCCGACTACGGCACCAACCGGCCGGGCTTCACCGGCTGTACCGGGGGGTGCCGCAACCTGGGCGCCGCCTCGGTCTGGCTGCGCACGCGCCCCTCCGTCACCGCGCCGCTGGTCAAAGACGCCGGCAAGCACCCCACCGGCGACTCCACGTACAGCGTCTACGACCACGCCGCCCGCGCCTCCACCGGCCAGCGGTACGCGCTCGCCGAGCGCAGGGGCGACTGGACCGCGATCTGGTACCTCGGCCAGAAGGCGTGGTTCCACGACCCGGCCGCGGCCCCCACCTCCGTGCGCGCGTCCGGCCCCCTGGTGACGCCCAGGCCGGGCCGTTCCCCGGTCAGGGTGTACGGCAGGGCCTACCCGAAGGCACCCGCCTACCCGGGAGGCGTTCCCGTGCAGGCCCTGACCCCGCTGCAGTACTCGATACCCGCCGGGCAGGCGTACAGCTCCGGCCCGTCGACCCGGGCCTCGTACCTCAGGGCGTCCGCCTTCGACCCGTCGGAACACCGCGTCGTCACGGGCGGGATCCACTACCGGCAGATCCAGTTCGGGCACCGGATCATGTTCGTCCGGGCTTCCGACGTCCAGCCGGTCACCAGGTGAGGATCTCCGGCGGTCCGGCTCGTTGCGCACATCCGCCCCGCGGAGGCGCTAGAGTTTTCACGTGCCCCGGAGTCGTTTCCGGGGTTCACGCGGAAGTGGCTCAGTGGTAGAGCATCACCTTGCCAAGGTGAGGGTCGCGGGTTCGAATCCCGTCTTCCGCTCCGGCGGGCCCGCAGGGGCCTGACCGGTGGAGTGGCCGAGAGGCGAGGCAACGGCCTGCAAAGCCGTCTACACGGGTTCAAATCCCGTCTCCACCTCATTGCACGACCATCGGACCCTCCGGGATCCGGTAAAGTGGTGCGAGCGCCGAGGGGAAACCCGAAGCGAATACGCGGAAGTGGCTCAGTGGTAGAGCATCACCTTGCCAAGGTGAGGGTCGCGGGTTCGAATCCCGTCTTCCGCTCTGGTTCCACCCGAGGACGATTAGCTCAGCGGGAGAGCGCTTCCCTGACACGGAAGAGGTCACAGGTTCAATCCCTGTATCGTCCACCACCGTCCATAGCACTTATGGGCTGACCAGGTCAAACGGCCGCCAAAGTCCCAGCTCAGGGGCCTTGGCGGCCTTCTGGCTTTCCGGGTTGATGTCGGTTGTTCCGGGTTGTTGTCAGTACCGGTGCTGACATTGTGCTGACCCTCGACGCCCCTGCAAGCGCACAGACCGGACCTGAGAGTTCGCCCGATAGATGGGTGAACGGGGAGGGGAAGTATGATCTCTCCCTCCCTCGACTCATCCCGGCCCCTGCCCGGACCCTTCCAGGAAAGTCCGCCCGATACCTGCGGGGAAGGGGGTAGAGGGGGTTGGGGTCCCGCTCCTACCGGTTCAGGAGTCCCCAAGACTCCTACCGACCTGGTTAGTCCTACGAGCCGCCTTGAAGCGGCTCTAGTCGACAACTACCAACTCCTACGGATCGGCCTATAGGCCGATCCTCTGAAGGAATCGGGGGGCCCATACAGGCCCCCTAGAGATACTTCTTCCTTCTCACCCCCACCACGTCTCCGACTCCTGGGGGTGCTTCACCATGCCCAGGGCTCCCAAGAAGTGCCTGGAGGATGGCTGCCGTAGGCCAGCCATCACCAAGGGGCGGTGCGACGGGCACTACGTGCCCTGGGCACAGACGAGCCCCCGCAACCTCACGCGGCCGAGTAACGCCGCGACCTTGATGCGCCGCGCGAGGCGCCGAGACCACGACCGCTGCTACGTCTGCGGCGGCCCTGGGCAGAGTCGACCACGTCAAAGCCGTCGCTGACGGTGGCTCCTGGGAGCTGTCGAACCTCGCCTGCATCTGCCCCGCCTGCCACAACTTGAAATCCAGTGAGGAGGCCGCGCGGGGGAGGGCGCGTCACCGATGAGCGATGGAAATTACCCCTCGGGCAACTGCCCAAGCAGCAGTTGCGGTTCTTGTGCCGCTCCTTGCCAGCCTCTTGATTCAGACTCCTTCGACGCCCTCGTCGCTCGCGGCCCGCTCGACTTCGACTACGTCGGCCTCGCCGACGCCCAGTTCGACTCCGACGCCGTCGCGCTCGGCTGTGCGCGCTGGGACGACTCCCGCGCCACGTGCGACATCGAGTCCTGCATCAGCAACTACTTCTGCTTCGAGAAGTACTCCAGCTACGCCGACCTCGAAGGCGACCCCTGGGCCGCCGAAGGCGACGCCTACTTCTAAGCCGACCGCGAAGCCGACGCCCAAGCCAACGCCAACGCCAACGCCAAGGCCGACTACGGCGACGAGCAGCGTCAGCGCCTTTCTCCGCATCGCCGCTGGGGAGATGGGCATCTCCGGGGTGCCCAACAAGTACACGCAGTGGTACGCCTCCAGTCTGGGCAAGGGGAGTTACTTCCTCACCGCGCCCTGGTGCGCCATCTATGTTGCCTGGGTCGCGGAGCGGGCCGGTGTACGGGCCAAGGTTGGCACCGACGCCTACACGCCCACCTGGGCCGCCTGGTATGCCGGCAGGGGCCGTTGGGGCACTGCGCCCCGGCCGGGGGCGATTGTCTTCTTCGACTGGAGCGGCGGCAAGAGCCGCAGCAGGATCGACCACGCGGGCATCGTCGAGAAGGTCCACAGCGACGGCTCGATCACTTCGATCGAGGGCAACTCAAGCGGCCGGGTGCAGCGGGTCCACCGGACCAGCAGCATCGTCGGCTACGGATATTGGGCCTGAGTCCCCTACTCCTGGACTCAGTCTCAGCAGCAAT